>NZ_JBICXB010000043.1:0-52683 GCF_043200055.1 Streptomyces sp. NPDC048496
GCGTTTCCGACTCTATCAGACTCTTTCGTGTCCGATTCCCGGTCGAAGCGGGCCCTCTGCGAAGCAGAAGATTTGTTACTGCGCTTTCCAGTTCTTCGCTTTCGCGTTTCCCTTTCCGGCGATTCCAACCTTACCAGACTCTTTTTCGTTTCCGTTTCCGGTCCGAATTTGATTCCGGTGGCCTTTGGAGTGGCCTTCGCCTTTCGGCGGATCCGACTTTATCAGAAGTTCTGAGTCGGAATTTCCGACCCGCTCGGGGCGGCCTCTGCGCACGAGTGCGCGGGTTGCTTCCCGGTCAGGCGGAGCCGTAAACGTACTGGAGCGGGGCGCCCGATGCAAATCGGTGGCCCCGCTCCGGAGTTCGCGCCTGTCGGAGGGTCAGACCTCGACGACGACGGGGAGGATCATCGGGCGCCGACGGTAGGTGTCGGAGACCCACTTGCCCACCGTGCGGCGGACGAGCTGCTGCAGCTGGTGCGGCTCCATCACGCCGTCCTGGGCGGACTTGTTGATCGCTTCCTCGATCTTCGGTACGACGGCGCTGAACGCCGCGTCGTCGATACCGGAACCCCTGGCATGGATGTCGGGGCCGCCCGTGATCTTGCCGGATGAGCTGTCGACCACGATGAAAACCGAAATGATGCCTTCGTCGCCGAGGATGCGGCGGTCCTTGAGGGAGGTCTCGGTGACGTCTCCGACCGAGAGGCCGTCGACATAGACGTAACCCGCCTGGACCTTGCCGACGATCTTGGCCTTGCCGTCGATGAGGTCGACCACGACGCCGTCCTCGGCGATGACGATGTGGTCCTTGGGAACACCGGTAAGAGCGCCCAGTTCGGCGTTGGCCCGCAGGTGGCGCCATTCGCCGTGCACCGGCATCAGGTTCTTCGGCTTGCAGATGTTGTAGAAGTACAGCAGTTCGCCGGCCGAAGCGTGGCCCGAGACGTGGACCTTGGCGTTGCCCTTGTGGACAACGTGGGCACCCCAGCGGGTCAGGCCGTTGATCACGCGGTAGACCGCGTTCTCATTGCCCGGGATCAGGGACGACGCCAGGATCACCGTGTCGCCCTGGACGATCCGGATCTGGTGGTCGCGGTTGGCCATCCGGGACAGCGCGGCCATCGGCTCGCCCTGCGAGCCCGTGCAGACCAGCACGACCTCGTCGTCCGGCAGGTCGTCGAGGGTCTTGACATCGACGACCAGGCCCGCGGGGACCTTCAGATAACCGAGGTCGCGGGCGATGCCCATGTTGCGGACCATCGAGCGGCCGACGAAGGCGACCCGGCGGCCGTACTCGTGTGCCGCGTCCAGAATCTGCTGAATGCGGTGCACGTGGCTGGCGAAGCTCGCCACGATGATGCGCTTCTGGGCGTTCGCGAAGACCGTGCGCAGGACGTTGGAAATGTCCCGCTCGGGCGGTACGAAGCCGGGCACCTCTGCATTCGTCGAGTCGGAGAGGAGGAGGTCGATGCCTTCCTCGCTCAGCCGGGCGAAGGCGTGCAGATCGGTGAGACGGCCGTCCAGCGGGAGCTGGTCCATCTTGAAGTCACCGGTCGCGACGGCCATGCCCGCGGGGGTGCGGATAGCGACCGCGAGGGCATCCGGGATGGAGTGGTTGACCGCGATGAACTCGCAGTCGAAGACGCCGATGCGCTCGCGCTGGCCTTCCGCCACCTCGAGGGTGTACGGACGGATCCGGTGCTCCTGAAGCTTCGCCTCGATCAGTGCGAGGGTCAGCTTGGAGCCGATGAGCGGGATGTCCGGCTTCAGGCGCAGCAGATACGGGACGCCGCCGATGTGGTCCTCGTGGCCGTGCGTGAGGACGATGCCCTCGACGTCGTCGAGGCGGTCCCGGATCGTGGAGAAGTCGGGCAGGATCAGGTCGATTCCGGGCTGCTCCTCCTCGGGGAAGAGCACTCCGCAGTCGACGATGAGCAGGCGGCCGCCGTACTCGAAGACCGTCATGTTGCGGCCGATTTCGCCGAGGCCGCCGAGCGGGGTGACGCGGAGGCCGCCCTTCGGGAGCTTCGGCGGGGTGCCGAGTTCGGGATGCGGATGACTCAAAAGACTCTCCTTACCACGCACGCCACGTACCGCTGAGGCACGTGGCGTGCATGTCATTCGTGCGCTTGCTGTTCTCTGACGTCGCTCTTGTGAGTGTTCTTCGCTTATTCAGTTGTGAAGTCTGTGGTTACAGCTGTACCCCGCCGGCGGCGAGGTCGATCTCGAGCTGGGCCGCTTCCTGTGCGGTGAGTTCCACCAGAGGAAGGCGCAGCGGGCCTGCGGGCAGGCCCTGGAGCGCCAGTGCGGCCTTGGTGGTGATCACACCCTGGGTGCGGAACATGCCGGTGAAGACCGGCAGGAGCTTCTGGTGGATCTCGGTGGCCTTCTGGACGTCACCGTCGAGATACGCCTCGATGAGGGCGCGCAGGTCGGGGGTGACGACATGGCCGACGACGGAGACGAAGCCGACTGCGCCGACCGAAAGCAGCGGGAGGTTCAGCATGTCGTCGCCCGAGTACCAGGCGAGACCGGACCGGGCGATGGCCCAGCTTGCGCGGCCGAGGTCACCCTTGGCGTCCTTGTTGGCGACGATACGCGGGTGCTCGGCAAGCCGGACCAGCGTCTCTGTGTCGATCGGCACACCGCTGCGGCCGGGAATGTCGTAGAGCATCACCGGGAGACCGGTGGCGTCCGCGATCGCCGTGAAGTGGCGGAAGATGCCTTCCTGCGGCGGCTTGTTGTAGTACGGCGTGACCGCGAGAAGGCCGTGGGCGCCGGAGCGCTCGGCCGTGCGGGCGAGCTCGATGCTGTGGCGCGTGTCGTTGGTGCCGATGCCGGCGACGACATGGGCCCGGTCCCCTACAGCTTCCAGGACCGCCCGTACGAGCTGGTCTTTCTCCGCGTCACTGGTGGTCGGGGACTCGCCGGTGGTGCCGTTGATGATCAGGCCGTCATTGCCTGCGTCCACCAGGTGGGCGGCGAGCCGCTGGGCACCGTCGAGGTCGAGTGCGCCGTCCGCCGTGAAGGGCGTGACCATGGCGGTGAGGACCCGCCCAAAGGGAGTCTGCGGAGTGGAGATCGGAGCCATGGGTAACACGCTACTCGCTGCTCAGCGCCCGGTCGTCCCTCGGGGGGACAAGGGAGAGGAGCCCGGCACTGCCTGCTCGGGGGTTCAAGCAGTGCCGGGTCCGTTTGATCAGCCTAGATGAACTTCACGAAACGTCGCAATACGGACACCGCTTACGGGGCTACGCGTCCATTCTTGTTGAAGGCTGCATGGGTGAGCGGCATGAGCCGCGCCCAATGCTCCTCCATCTGTTCGCCGACCATTTCGATCTCACGCTGCGGGAAAGACGGGACCTTGGCCAGCTCGTGCTGGGTACGCAGACCGAGGAAGTGCATCAGCGAGCGCGCGTTGCACGTGGCGTACATCGACGAGAACAGGCCGACCGGGAGCACGGCTCGGGCGACCTCGCGGGCGACGCCGGCGGCGAGCATCTCCTGGTACGCCTCGTACGCCTGGCAGTACGAGTCCTCCATCACGCGGCCGGTGAGCTCCTGCTGGGCCGCGGTGCCCTCGACGAACTCGTACTTGCCGGGGCGGCCCTGCTGGACGAGCTTGCGGGCCTCACCAGGAACGTAGAAGACCGGCTCCAGCTCCCTGTAGCGGCCCGATTCCTCGTTGTACGACCAGCCGACGCGGTGGCGCATGAACTCGCGGAACACGAAGATCGGTGCGCTGATGAAGAACGTCATCGAGTTGTGCTCGAACGGGGATCCGTGACGGTCCCGCATCAGGAAGTTGATGAGTCCTTTCGAGCGCTCCGGATCCTTGGTGACCTCTTCGAGAGACTGCTCTCCGGCCGTGGAGACACGGGCGGCGAACAGGACGTCGGAGTCGGCCGCGGAGTGCTTCACCAGCTCGACGGTCACATCGCTGCGGAAGCTGGGCTTTGCGGGCTCGGGGGTCTCGGTCACCGGCGGGGTCCTTCCAATTGCGTCGCTCGGGCGGCGCCCACTCTACGGGCCGCCACTGACAACGTGCCTCAGAAGGTCCGTCCGAGGATTTCTTCGGCGAATTCGGCGATTCGGGGCACCGAACAGGCCCACCGTGCGTCTGACTCGATAGCACCGCCCGTATCAGAGTTCAAGGAGACTTTCCTCATGTTCCGCCGGCGTGAAGCCGTCCCGTTCGCTTTCGTGGCCGAGGCCGACCGATTCCGCAGCAATGTCGCCCCGCCGCCCCGGGAGCGCGCCACCGTCTCGCAGCTGGCGGCCCGCTCCCTCGTGGGGCTGACCGTGATCGCCGGTCTCGCCGGATCGCTGCTCCTCGGCCTTCCCGCCCTCGCCCCGGCGCAGGCTCCGTCACACAGCCAGCAGACCGAGGCCGCCCACCGCTGACTCGTACGGACCCCTGGAGTGGTAGGGCGGGGGCCTGCTCGGTAGCCTCACCGGGCACAGCAATCGAGCGTGCTTGTGAGTGAGGATCAGTCGTGCCCCTGCCCTTTCTGACGGCCGACCGCGCGTTTGACGCGAGCGCTGAGGACATTGCGCTGCCGTTCGACGACCACGACAGCTGGCGGCGCCCCTACCGCCCCGGACCATGGCGGGTCGCGGCGGCGGCCACCTTGTTGTTGCTCGCCTCGTTCGTGCTCATCGCGGGCATGGTCACCGCGTTTGCCGGGGCGTTGCCCGGGGCTGCCCTATGTGTCGGGCTCGCCCTCGTGGTGATCTTCTGCGCCCTGCGACTGCTGAGGGTGGGTGCCTGGGTGAGCCGGCACGGGGTGCGGCGGGTGGGCTTCCTGGTGACGACGACCGTGCCGTGGGACGGGGCCGCCACGGTCCGTACGGTGCAGCAGCCGGTGAGGTGGCTCGGATTCCCACGCACCGTGCAGGGTCAGGCTCTGATCGTCGTACGGAAGGGTGGCGAGGCCGTGCCGCCGCTGCTCACCGACTGCACTGCGGACTTCCTCGGGCGTCGCGAGGCGTTCGACCGGGCCGCCGACACGATCGAGGCGTGGGGGGACGAGTACCGGCGCGGTTGAGGGTTGTCCCGTAATCCTTGGTGGATCGGCGCACGGCGTCAGATGCGGTGCTTCGCAAGGCGGAGGCGCGTCCTCATACTCGAGGCGGTCTCGACCGGTCGACGCATCACCCGTTGTGGATGATGCCGGCCGGAGCCGTCGCGGGTGGTGCAGTATCGGCCGCCTCTTCTGGCGGGGTCCGCCCGGGTGCCCGTCACCGCTCCCGTGTGCAGCTGACCCGAACTGAGCGTGAGGAAGTCTCGCGCGGCATCGCGGCGGGTGAGTCGGCTCGGGCGATCGCGCGCCGACCGGGCCGCTCACCGTCGACCATCCTGCGGGAGATCGCCCGCAACGGCGGTCGCGAGCACTACCGCGGCCAACGCGGAACAGGACGCCTGGTGAGCCGTCGTGTGCGAGACACCCGTCTCGGCTGCGGCATGGACGTGGCGTACGGCGGCCGGTTCTGTCCTCGGCCGCCGTACGCGCTCGAACGATGTCCTCAGTCGCCGGACGGGACCGAGGTGGCGGCCGCGCCCGGTGCGCCCGTCGGCGTCGGGTTCATGTGCAGGGCGATGGCGCGCTGCATGGCCTTGCGGGCGCGCGGGGTGTCCCGGGCGTCCTGGTAGGCGACGGCGAGGCGGAACCAGCAGCGCCAGTCGTCCGGGGAGTCCTCGGTCTCCTCGCGGCGCCGTGCGAACACCGCGTCGGCCGAGTCGCGGTCGATACGGCCTCCCGCGGTACGGACCAGTTCGTCGACCGGCAGGCCGCCCTCGGCGTCCAGCTCCGCAGCGAGGGCGTTGGCCCGGCGGACGAACTGGGTGTTCTTCCAGAGGAACCAGATACCGATCACCGGCAGGATCAGCACCGCGACCCCGAAGGTGACCGTGAGCAGCGTGCCGTTCTCGATGAGGAGCACGCCGCGGCTGCCGACCAGGACGAAGTAGAAGACCAGGACGGCAGCGGTGACGAGATAAGTGATCTTTGCGCGCATGGCGGTGGGCTCAGTCAGTTCAGGTCGAGGAAGTGTTCCAGGCCGAAGGTGAGGCCCGGGGTGGTCACCACGCGGCGTGCGCCGAGCAGGATGCCCGGCATGAAGCTGCTGTGGTGCAGGGAGTCGTGGCGGATGGTGAGGGTCTCTCCCTCGCCGCCGAGCAGCACTTCCTGGTGGGCCAGGAGGCCGCGGAGCCGGATCGCGTGGACCGGGACCCCGTCCACGTCCGCGCCGCGGGCGCCGTCGAGCGCCGTGGCCGTGGCGTCCGGCTGCGGGGCGCAGCCGGCCCTCCGCCGGGCCTCGGCGATCAGCTGGGCGGTGCGGGTGGCGGTGCCGGACGGGGCGTCGACCTTGTTGGGGTGGTGCAGTTCGATGACCTCGACGGACTCGAAGTAGCGGGCTGCCTGCTCGGCGAACTTCATGGTGAGGACTGCGCCGATGGAGAAGTTCGGCGCGATGAGCACACCGGTCTCCGGGGAACCGGAGAGCCAGGTGTTCAGCTGCGCGAGCCGTTCGTCGGTCCAGCCGGTTGTGCCGACGACCGCGTGGATGCCGTGCCGGATGCAGAAGTCGAGGTTCCCCATCACCGACCCGGGCGTGGTGAGTTCGACCACGACCTGGGCGCCGTTCTCGGCGAGGGTCTCCAGCTTGTCGCCTCGGCCGAGAGCGGCCACCAGTTCCATGTCGTCGGCGGCCTCGACGGCTCGTACGGCTTCCGATCCGATGCGGCCGTTGGCGCCGAGAACGGCCACGCGCAGCTTGCTCATTGCTCTGCTTCCTTACGGGTGGAGTTAGGAGACCGCTTCGTCGAGGCGGCCGGCCTGCTTGTCCTTGAGCGGGCCGATGACGGAGAGCGACGGTCGCTGTCCGAGGACTTCGCCGGCCACCGCCCGGACGTCATCGGGGGTGACCTGCGCCATCCGGGACAGCAGGTCGTCGACCGACATCTGCTCGCCCCAGCACAGCTCGCTCTTGCCGATACGGTTCATCAGCGCACCGGTGTCCTCCAGGCCGAGGACGGTGGAGCCGGAGAGCTGGCCGATGGCGCGGCCGATCTCCTCGTCGCTCAGTCCGTCGGACGCTACCCGGTCGAGCTCGTCACGGCAGATCTTCAGGACATCGTGGACCTGGCTGGGCCGGCAGCCCGCGTACACGCCGAAGAGTCCGCAGTCGGCGAAGCCCGAGGTGTACGAATACACGCTGTAGGCGAGGCCGCGCTTCTCCCGTACCTCCTGGAAGAGGCGGGAACTCATGCCGCCGCCGAGGGCGGTGTTGAGTACCCCGAGTGCCCAGCGGCGCTCGTCGGTGCGGGCCAGACCGGGCATGCCGAGGACGACGTGGGCCTGCTCGGTCTTGCGGTTCAGTACCTCGACCCGGCCTGCGGTGCGCAGGGTGCGAGATCCCTGGCGCGGTGCGACCGGGACGGCGTCGGTGCGGGTCAGCGCGCCGGCACGCTCGAAGGCCCGGCGGACCTGGCGGACGACCGTGGCGTGGTCGACATTGCCCGCCGCGGCGACGACCAGGTGGGTCGGGTCGTAGTGCTTCTTGTAGAAGCGGGCGATCTGGCCGCGGCTGAGCGCGTTGATCGTGTCGACGGTGCCGAGGACCGGGCGGCCGAGGGGGGTGTCGCCGAGCATCGTGTGCGCGAACAGGTCGTGCACGCAGTCGCCCGGGTCGTCCTCGGTCATCGCGATCTCTTCGAGGATGACGCCTCGCTCGGCGTCGACATCCTCGGGGGCGATCAGCGAGCCGGTCAGCATGTCGCAGACGACATCGATGGCCAGCGGCAGGTCGGTGTCGAGGACCCGCGCGTAATAGCAGGTGTACTCCTTCGCCGTGAAGGCGTTCATCTCGCCGCCGACCGCGTCGATCGCGGACGATATGTCGAGGGCACTGCGCCGGTCCGTGCCCTTGAAGAGAAGGTGCTCGAGGTAGTGCGTCGCGCCGTTCAGCGTGGGTGTCTCGTCGCGTGATCCGACGTTGGCCCAGATCCCGAAGGTGGCGGAGCGTACGGAGGGCAGGGTCTCGGTGACGATCCGCAGACCGCCGGGGAGGACCGTGCGGCGGACGGTGCCGACGCCGTTGCTGCCTTTGAGAAGCGTTTGGGTACGGGCGACGGCCCGCGCCTCGAAGGAGGCGCGGGCCGTCGTCACGGAACTACGGGACGTCACTTGGCGGCGTCGTCCTTCTTCTCGTCCTCTTCGCCCTCGATCACGGGGATGAGGGAAAGCTTGCCGCGGGAGTCGATCTCGGCGATCTCGACCTGGACCTTGGCTCCGACCGCGACCACGTCCTCGACGTTCTCCACACGCTTGCCACCGGCGAGCTTGCGGATCTGCGAGATGTGCAGCAGGCCGTCCTTGCCCGGCATGAGGGAGACGAACGCACCGAAGGTGGTGGTCTTGACGACCGTACCCAGGTAGCGCTCGCCGACCTCCGGCATGGTCGGGTTGGCGATCGCGTTGATCGTGGCGCGGGCGGCCTCGGCCTGCGAGCCCTGCTGGGCACCGATGTAGATGGTGCCGTCGTCCTCGATCGTGATGTCGGCGCCGGTGTCCTCCTGGATCTGGTTGATCATCTTGCCCTTGGGGCCGATGACCTCACCGATCTTGTCCACCGGGATCTTGACCGTGATGATCCGCGGGGCGTTCGGGGACATCTCGTCCGGGACGTCGATGGCCTCGTTCATCACATCGAGGATGTGGAGGCGGGCGTCGCGGGCCTGCTTCAGCGCGGCGGCCAGGACCGACGCGGGGATGCCGTCGAGCTTGGTGTCGAGCTGCAGCGCGGTGACGAACTGCTTCGTACCGGCGACCTTGAAGTCCATGTCACCGAACGCGTCCTCGGCACCGAGGATGTCGGTCAGGGCGACGTAGTGGGTCTTGCCGTCGATCTCCTGGGAGATCAGACCCATGGCGATACCGGCGACGGCGGCCTTGAGCGGCACACCTGCGTTCAGCAGCGACATGGTGGAGGCGCAGACCGAGCCCATGGACGTCGAGCCGTTGGAGCCCAGCGCCTCGGAGACCTGGCGGATCGCGTAGGGGAACTCCTCGCGCGACGGCAGCACCGGCACGATGGCGCGCTCGGCGAGTGCACCGTGGCCGATCTCGCGACGCTTGGGCGAGCCCACGCGGCCGGTCTCACCGACGGAGTACGGCGGGAAGTTGTAGTTGTGCATGTAGCGCTTGCGGGTCACCGGGGAGAGGGTGTCCAGCTGCTGCTCCATGCGGAGCATGTTGAGGGTGGTGACGCCCAGGATCTGGGTCTCGCCACGCTCGAACAGCGCCGAGCCGTGCACGCGCGGGATGGCCTCGACCTCGGCGGCGAGCGTACGGATGTCCGTGACGCCACGGCCGTCGATGCGGACCTTGTCCTTGATGACGCGCTCGCGGACCAGCTTCTTGGTCAGCGCGCGGTAGGCACCGGAGATCTCCTTCTCGCGGCCCTCGAACTGCGGGAGCAGCTTCTCGCCGGCGATCTCCTTGATGCGGTCCAGCTCCGCCTCGCGCTCCTGCTTGCCGGCGATGGTGAGCGCCTTGGCGAGCTCGGTGCTGACGGCGGCGGTGAGCGCCTCCAGGACGTCGTCCTGGTAGTCGAGGAAGACCGGGAAGTCGCCGGTGGGCTTGGCAGCCTTGGCGGCGAGGTCCGACTGGGCCTTGCAGAGGGCCTTGATGAACGGCTTCGCGGCCTCGAGACCGGCGGCGACGATCTCTTCGGTCGGGGCCTCGGCGCCGTCCTTGACGAGCTGGATGGTCTTCTCGGTGGCTTCGGCCTCGACCATCATGATCGCGACATCGCCGTCCTCGAGGACGCGACCGGCGACGACCATGTCGAAGACGGCGTCCTCGAGCTCGGTGTGCGTCGGGAACGCGACCCACTGGCCCTTGATCAGGGCGACACGGGTGCCACCGATCGGGCCGGAGAAGGGCAGGCCCGCCAGCTGCGTGGAGCAGGAGGCGGCGTTGATCGCGACCACGTCGTACAGGTGGTCGGGGTTGAGCGCCATGATCGTCTCGACGATCTGGATCTCGTTGCGCAGGCCCTTCTTGAAGGAGGGGCGCAGCGGCCGGTCGATCAGGCGGCAGGTGAGGACGGCGTCCTCGGAGGGGCGGCCCTCGCGGCGGAAGAAGGAGCCGGGGATCTTGCCGGCGGCGTACTGCCGCTCCTCGACGTCGACCGTGAGGGGGAAGAAGTCCAGCTGGTCCTTGGGCTTCTTGGACGCGGTGGTGGCCGACAGCACCATGGTGTCGTCGTCCAGGTACGCAACGGCGGAGCCGGCGGCCTGCTTGGCCAGGCGGCCCGTCTCGAAGCGGATGGTGCGGGTGCCGAAGGTTCCGTTGTCGATAACGGCCTCGGCGTAGTGGGTCTCGTTCTCCACTAGCGTTTTCTCCGATACATATCGTCTTCTCGCCCCCACGCCCGTGTGGCGGGGGACGGTGCGGAGAAGCCCTCCATCGGCGGGCCGGTCTTCGATCGAAGCACCCGGGTTGCTGTGTCCGGGGGCCACTACCGAGGACCGGCGGCGGGGAGGCTGCTTCCCGCTCGTCTGTAGGACGTTCTGGGACCAGGTTACTGAGAATCGGCTCAGCTTGGCATTCCGGTCGTCCGGGCGAGCCGGACACGTCCCGTGCATACAGCAAAGGGAGCGGCTCCCTCAGTCGTGGGAACCGCTCCCTTCACGGCGTCTTACTTGGCGCCGCCGGCCGCACCGCGGCGGATGCCGAGGCGGTCGACCAGGGCGCGGAAGCGCTGGATGTCCTTCTTGGCCAGGTACTGCAGGAGGCGGCGACGCTGACCGACCAGGATCAGCAGACCACGACGGGAGTGGTGGTCGTGCTTGTGGGTCTTGAGGTGCTCCGTCAGGTCCGAGATCCGGCGGGAGAGCATGGCCACCTGGACCTCGGGGGAACCGGTGTCACCCTCCTTGGTGGCGAACTCGGACATGATCTGCTTCTTCGTAGCGGCGTCGAGCGACACGCGGTACTCCTCTTTGATGTTCGATGCGCCCGCGAGTGCCCCTGGTCTTGATCTCAGGGGGTCTTCCGTTACTCGGGGGCGAAGGTCCGATGAGCGCAGCCCTCAGGATGATCCGGGGGCGCGTACACAAACGGCCGTCACACAGCGTACCAGGCCGGCGGAGCCGGTTCGGCCGGGGCGCGGTGGCCCGGGAGCGGCCGGGGGCCGCTTTGTTCCCGATCGCCCCACGGGCTTGTTTCTGCCCGGTTGACCCGGGTTTGACCGGGCGGGCCCGCAGGGTCAGCTGGTGAGGGCGCGGATCGAGTGGTAAAGATCGAAAACGGCGAGGCACAGGGGCATCAGCGTCAGGAGCACGCACGCTTCGGCGATCTCCAGGAAGCGCCCCCAGAACGGGGTGACTCCCTTGCGCGGCACGATCAGCCCTATGGCGGTGATCAGGGCGGCGCCGCCCGCGACGGCCGCGGTGAGCCAGATCGTACGGATGTCGAGCGCGGCGCTGTCCCCCGCGACGGCCTCGCGCAGCATTTCGGTCGGCGGATTGAGGGACAGGCCGAGGACCAGGAGCACGAGTGCGCCGAGACCCGCCGCCAGGGCGCAGCCGACCTGGGCCGTGTAGCGGAACAGGTGGGAGCGCATCAGCATGGCGACTCCGGTGGCGAGCGCCAACAACTGGCCCCCGATGTTGTCCGAGAACCCCAGGACGGCTGCGGCGCCCACGGCCACCAGCGCGCATCCGCCGACCAGGCCCACGAGCAGTTCGTGGCCGCGCCGCGCCTGGGCGGCAATGCGGTCGGCGTCGACCGGGCCCTGCGGCGCCGGTTCGGACGTCCCGTAGTCACCGACGGTGGTACGGGGCGGCTCGAAGCCGATGGGGAGGCGGGCGAAGCGGGTCGAGAGACCGGGCAGGAAGGCGAGGACACCCACGGAGAGCGGGGCACACACCGCCGCAGCCTCGACCGGCTCCATGTCGGCCATGATCGCGATGAAGGTCACCAGCAGGCCGATGGCGGCGGCGAACACGAACGCGACGAAGAGACCGTCCCCGCCGGGGGCGGCGATCATGAGGATCACAGCCACCACCAGCACGGCGGCGCAGGCGAGCAGGAACTGCAGCCTGCCGATGCCCTGGCCCTCGCTGAGCGGCAGCAGCCCCGCACCGGAGACTGCGGCGTTCGTCAGCGCGCCGATCCCCAGAGCTGTGGACGATCCCCGGTCGTCGTACACGCGCGCGCGTACGCAGGCGAGCGCGAGAGCGAGTACGGCGATGACGGCGGCAAGAACGCCCGGCAGGCCGTGCATGTCGTGCCGGGGGCCGGATGTCCACAGCACGAAACCGAGCAGGACCAGCAGGAGCGACCCGCCGAAGAGCCCGGCTCCGCGCATGAGGCTGTCGCCCCAGAGGGTGCGGTCCCGGGCGACGGCGGTGGCGACGGCGTCGGAGACGTCGTCGAAGACCGCGGGGGGCAGCGACTCGGAGAACGGACGCAGGGACAGCAGTTCGCCGTCGAGGATGCGCTGGCCGGCCAGTGTGCGGCCGCTGTCGAGGACGGTGCCGTCGCGGCGTACCAGGTGATAGCCGACCGGAGCGCCCTGGGCGGGGCTCTGTCCCGACAGCCGGAGGATCTCCGGGTACAGGTCTGCGACGGGGATGTCCTCGGGCAGCGCCACGTCGACGCGGCTGTCGGGCGCGACGACCGTGACCCGGCAGAAACCGGTTCCGTTGCCGGCCGGAACTCCGGGACCCGGTCGACCGGATCCGGTGGCTGCCGCTTGGGCCGTCATAGTCACCTGCTGCTCCCCCTCATCGTTCTCCTGAAACGAACCCCAGGATCGCGGGCGTCGCTCGCGCTCCGAATGACCGTTTCCTTGCGGTAGTTAGCGAATGCTCACACGCGTCGCGACACCCTACCGCTCCCGGGTCATCCCGTACGTCAGTAGGATCCTCCCGCGGATGGAACCCGTCGCCACGGGGGCGCCGATACGAACAGTTCTGTCCGGCAAGGGAATTGGTGAGCTGTGAGCCAGATTGTCGTCAAGCGAGCACCGCGGGCTCTGCCCTCCGAAGTGCTGGACGAGCAGGTGCAGTTGCAACCTCCGCCCGAGCTGCCTCGTGGTCAGCAGGAGGGGATGTTGATGCAGCTGCTGCCGATGCTCGGCATGGGTGGTTCCGTCGTCTTCTTCTTCATGACCCCGAACCCCGTCATGCGCATCATGGGCGTGATCATGATCGCGTCAACGATCGCCATGGCCGTTGCGATGATCGTCCGCCTCCGGCAGGGCACCCAGGGGCAGCTCGCGGACATGCGGCGTGACTATCTGAAGTATCTGACGCAGACAAGACGCGCCGTGCTGAAGACAGCCCGCAAACAGCGCGACGCACAGTTCTATCTCCACCCGTCCCCGGAGCAGTTGTGGGCGCTGGTCGCCGAGGGCAGCCGGGTGTGGGAGCGCCGCGTCGGCGACGCCGACTTCGCGCAGGTACGCATCGGCCTGGGCAGTCAGGAACTCGCCACGCCGCTCATCGCGCCCCAGACCGCACCGGTCGATGAGCTGGAGCCGCTGACCGCGGGGGCGATGCAGCAGTTCTTGACGACCCACAGCACGCTGGACGGCCTGCCCATGGCGGTCTCGCTGCGCGCCTTCTACCACCTGACCATCAGCGGAGAAGCGGAGTGCGTCCGTTCCACGGCCCGTGCGATGGTCGGTGCGCTCACCTCGCTGCACTCCCCCGAGGATCTGATCATCGCCGTCGCGACGGGCCAGGACGCTGCCCCGCACTGGGAATGGGCGAAGTGGCTTCCGCACGTCCAGGCCCCGGACTTCGTCGACGGCGCCGGCAGCCGCCGCCTGATCACCACCAGCATCGCGGAGCTGGAGGAGATACTCGCGGGCCGGCTCGACGGCCGGCCGCGCTTCCAGCCCGATGGCCAGCCGCTCATGGACCAGCCTCATGTCGTCGTCGTGCTCGACGGCCAGTCCGTATCGCCCGTGTCGACGCTCGCTGCGGCCGAGGGCCTCCAGGGCGTGACGGTCGTCGAGGTCGTACGGGGTGAGGTCAACGGGGCACGCGGCGGCCTGTCCGTCGTGGTGCACCCCCATTCGCTGCAGCTGGAGTCCGAGCACGGGCTGGTCTACGACGGCCTTCCCGACCAGCTCAGTTATGAGGCCGCCGAAGCACTGGCCCGGCAACTGGCGCCGCTCCATGCGGCGTCGGGCGGCGACGACGACGAACCACTGCTCGCCAACCTGGAGTTCACCGATCTGCTGAATCTCGGCGACGCCGCCTCGGTCGACGTCAGCAGGACCTGGCGGGCCCGCTCCCAGGCGGAGCGGCTGCGCGTTCCGATCGGCGTCGGCGAGGACGGCGGCCCGGTGATGCTGGACCTCAAGGAGGCGGCGCAGGAGGGCATGGGACCGCACGGCCTGTGCGTCGGCGCCACCGGTTCCGGCAAGTCCGAACTGCTGCGTACGCTCGTACTCGGCCTTGCCGTCACCCACACCTCGGAGACGCTCAACTTCGTCCTCGCGGACTTCAAGGGCGGTGCCACCTTCGCCGGTATGGCACAGATGCCCCACGTCGCGGCGGTGATCACCAACCTCGCGGACGATCTGACGCTGGTGGACCGCATGGGTGACTCCATCAGCGGTGAGCTCAACCGCCGCCAGGAGATGCTGCGCGACGCGGGCAACTACGCCAACATCCATGACTACGAGAAGGCGCGCGCCGCGGGTGCCCCGCTGCAGCCAATTCCCTCCCTCGTCCTGGTCATCGACGAGTTCAGCGAACTGCTCACGGCCAAACCCGACTTCATCGAGATGTTCGTACAGATCGGGCGTATCGGCCGTTCGCTGGGCGTCCATCTGCTGCTGGCCTCGCAGCGCCTCGAAGAGGGGCGGCTGCGCGGGCTGGAGACCTATCTGTCGTACCGGATCGGCCTGCGCACGTTCTCGGCGGGCGAGTCCCGGGCGGCGCTGGGTGTGCCCGATGCCTACCACCTGCCCAATGTCCCCGGTTCCGGCTACCTGAAGTACGGCACGGACGAGATGGTGCGCTTCAAGGCCGCGTACGTCTCCGGGGTGTACCGCTCGGGCGCCCAGCCGTCCGTATCCTCCGGCCCCCTGCCGGTGGACCGCAGGCCGGTGGTGTTCACGGCGGCTCCCGTGCCGGTGCAGTACGTACAGCCGAGCCCTCGGACCGGAGCCTCCGTACCCGACGCGCGTACGCCGGAGGACGACGCCCTGGCGGACACGGTGCTCGATGTGATCGTGCGCCGGCTGGAGGGCCGGGGGGCCTCCGCACACCAGGTGTGGCTCCCTCCGCTGGACAACCCGCCGTCACTGGACGAGCTCCTGCCGGGGCTCTCCGCGGTCGAGGGCCGTGGGCTGACCCAGCCCGGATTCGAGGGTTCGGGCCGGCTGGTCGTACCGCTGGGCGTGGTCGACAAGCCGTACGAGCAGCGGCGCGACACGCTCTACCGGGACTTCTCCGGGGCGGCGGGCCACATGCAGATCACCGGTGGTCCGCAGTCCGGCAAGTCCACGCTGCTGCGCACACTCATCGCGGGCTTCGCACTCACCCACACACCCCAGGAGGTCCAGTTCTACGGACTCGACTTCGGTGGCGGCGGCATGGCCTCGGTATCCGGTCTTCCGCACGTCGGCGGGATCGCCTCCCGGCTCGACCCGGAGCGGGTGCGGCGTACGGTCTCCGAGGTGTACGGGATCATGGCACGGCGCGAGGAGTACTTCCGCAGCGCCGGCATCGACTCCATCGCCACCTTCCGCAGGCTGCGGGCGCGCGGCGACATCTCGGCCACGGACCAGCCGTGGGGCGACGTCTTCCTGATCATCGACGGCTGGGGCAACTTCCGTACGGACTACGAGGGACTGGAATCGGCGGCCGTGGACATCGCGGCGCGCGGCCTCGGATACGGCATCCACCTGATCGTCACGGCGTCGCGCTCCATGGAGGTCCGGGCCAACCTCAAGGACCACCTGATGAACCGGCTCGAACTGCGGCTCGGCGACGTCATGGACTCCGAACTGGACCGCAAGGCCGCGGTCAACGTGCCGGCCGGCGTGCCCGGTCGTGGTCTCACGCCGGAGAAGCTGCACTTCATGGCCGCGGTACCGCGGATCGACGGCATCAACTCCGACAGTGACCTCTCCGAGGCAACGGCTGCCATGAACCAGGAGGTCGCCCGGCACTGGACCGCGGCTCCCGCCCCGGCGGTCCGGCTGCTGCCCCGCGAACTCCCGGCGCACGAGCTGCCGGCGGGCTACGCGCATCCGGAGCGGGGCATCGCGTTCGGTATCGATGAGAACAACCTGGAGCCGGTCTTCCTCGACTTCGAGCGCGATCCGTTCTTCCTGGTGTTCGGCGAGAGCGAGTCCGGCAAGTCCAATCTGCTGCGGCTGCTCATCAAGCAGCTGGCCGAGAGGTACGAGGGGAACGCCTGCAAGTTCTTCGTCATCGACAACCGGCGAGCGCTTCTGGACGTCACGCCTGCGACGCACCTGGCGGAGTACGTGCCCATGTCCAACAACATGGAGCACCACATGGACGCGCTGTACGACCTGATGAAGCGCCGTACACCGTCGCCCGACGTCACGGCGCAGGAGCTGCGCGAACGCAGCTGGTGGAGCGGCCCGACGGTGTACGTGGTCGTCGACGACTACGACCTGGTCTCCACGTCCAGCGGGAACCCGCTGGCCAAGCTCACGGAGATGCTGCCGTTCTCACGTGACGTCGGCGTCCGGTTCATCATCGCCCGTAGCACGGCGGGGGCCGGACGCGCCCTCTACGAGCCGTTCATGCAGCGCATCATGGAGCTGGGCGCGCAGGGCCTGATGCTCTCGGGCGACCCCATCGAGGGGGACGTCCTCGGCAACGTACGACCGCGCCCGATGCCCCCGGGGCGCGGGGTCTTCGTCACGCGGCGGCGGGGGAATCCGCTGGTGCAGTCGGGGCTCATGGACGGGGAGCGGTAGCGCCGCATGCGCGGCGGGCGGGGCAGCGGGGCCGGTCAATGTGGCTGTTCCCGCCCGCCTCGTACTCCGCGCCCTCTCCACGTCGGAAATGGGGCGGCGGCTCGCCCGGCTGCCGCCCCTCGACAGATCTGATTCCGGCAGTCCGGCGACAGGCGGGTGTGTGCCGACTGCTCAGCCCTCTGGTTCAGGAGAAGGGACCGGAGAGTCGCTACGACCTCGACAGCGACGAGCCTGACGCCCATGTCGCCGCGTGGGGCGTCGCGCACGACGACGGGAGCGACCAGGTCACCGCCGTGGACGGCGGGTTCTGGATGTCGCTGCGTACTCCCGACCGAGCGGCCCAGCTGATTTCCCTGCACCCGGGAAGCATCGGATGCCTGGTGCGGCCAGGGCCAATCACCCGGATTACGCCCGCGCGTTGACAGAGATCAGCTCTCCCGCCCCGTACCTGCTGAGCCTCTGAGACGGGGATGGTGCTGCTCCGGGGTCCGGTGACAACGCCCCTGCCTCGTGGCGGGGGTGCTGCGCTGTGCTCGGCTTGGTGTTCGGGACACAGGTCAGGGTGGGCACCTCCCGTGCGTGCCCACCCTGACTGTGTTTCGTCGAGAATTACTCGAAGTTGGCCCTCGCCCGCTTGTCGCCGGCGTGGTAGGCGGTTCCAGCATCGCGCACCTTGCGGGAGATCTCGCTCAGGGCCCTGTGGATCGCCGTGGCGTCGTCGTCCCAGCCGGCCTGAGCGACGTCGTACGCCTCCTTGGCCTCGCCCACCCAGAGCTCGGACACATTGGCAATCATCCGCTTGATCGACGCAAGGTCCTCCTGGAGCTGCTTGCTCTGCCGGTCAATGTCACCGGCTGCGAGATCCAGGCTCGAGTAAGTGACAACCATCGTGCCGTCGTTGTTGTTCGGCATGCGGTCCTCCCGTGTCATCTAGGTTCCGGTATGAAGGCTTCGTACGTGGTAAAGGCGCGGCAAGGTCAGAAGTCGTTGAGGTTCGACGTCCTGGCCTCCGCGGCCGCGTCACCCGAGTAGCCGCTGACGACGTCGACGCCCTGGAGGGCCTGCTTGACTTCGTCTTCGGTGTTGCCCGAAATGGTTCGGGCCGCCTTGATGGCCTCCTGATAGTTGAGGAGCCGATGGGCGATGCTGACCATCTTCTGGTTGATCTCGTCCTGCTTCGTGTTGAAGGCGCCGGCGCCGATGCCCTTCCAAGCGCCCTCCAGGCTGTCGATCGTCGCCTGCAGCTTCTTCAGCTGGCCTTTCACGGAGTCGAACCGCGTGGAGAGCTCACCCTCCAGCTTGAGGAGAGCGGCATCTGAGAGCTTCTGATCGGCCATGTTTTCGGCTTCCTTTCTGGTGCTCTTGTTCGGTCCGGCTTCACTCACCGGTGGGAACGGGTGAAGAACGTACGGTCAGTCAGGCGGCGTGGCGCTTACGGGCGAGAGCGAAGGCTCCGCCGCCGAGCACGATTACCGCTGCCGCTCCGCCGAGGATCAGGCCCAGCTGACTGTTGTCTTCCTTCTCAGCGCTGGATCCTGTCATGGCAGCGTCATCAGTCTTCTCATTCTTGTCGGGCTGTGACGAAGCTGATGCGGACGGGGTAGGGGAGGCCGAGGAGCCGGACGTCTTTTCCTTGGTGAGGGGGCTGATGTCCGGGGCGCCGGGGTTTCCCTTGCCCTTGAGGATGTTGACGGCTGGACGGATGATGCCGTGGCCGAGGTAATTACTGAGGGTGCCCTTCTCCCAGTCTCCTCGTCCAGCCGTATCGAAGAGGACGTTGAGAACTTGGTTGGCCGTCCAGTCGGGATGGGCTGACCAAATCAGCGCGGCGGCAGCTGACGTGATGGCAGTGGCCTGGCTCGTCCCACCCTCAGAATCGCAGTAGCGCTGAAACTTCGCATCGCACCACACTGGAATGCCATCTCCGGGGGCGGCGATATCTACGCTGCTCCCGTGCTGAGAGTACGTGGAAGCCTTTCCAGCACTGTCAGTTGCAGCGACGCCGACCACCTGCGGATACGAGGCGGGAAATTGTTCCTTGTTACCCTTCTTGGCGTTGTTTCCAACCCCAGCAAAGAAGAGCTTCCCCTTACTCTCCGCGTACTTGACTGCTTCTCGTTCTTCCCGGCCTGGGAAATCGCTCGCCATCGACATGCTGATGATCTGCGCATCGCTGTCCGCTGCGGCCCGGATTGCATCTTCGGTGTCATGGGCGTTCACGGAGTGCTTGTTCTGAAAATCCGTATCGGTGACTCGATACGGAATGATCTTCGCGCCCGGAGCGAGGCCTTGAAGCCCCCCGCCCCTGCCCGTTCCGGCAATCAGCTCGGCCATGGTTGTGCCGTGCCCGTCATAGTCGTCGTACTCGTCGCCGTCGGCTCCTGTAGCGTCAAACCCCTTCAGGACCTGTCCCTTCAGGGACGGCGTCAATGAGTTGACACCGGAGTCGATGACAGCAACCTTGATGCCTTCGCCCGTGGTGACCTTCCACATCTCCTCCGCGTGCATGGCGCTGAGGTACCACTGCTTCGATTGCACGTCTGCGGCCACCGCAGAGGGGGCAACCCCCGCAAATCCCGCACTCCAGGCAGCGACCACGGCCATCGTGCCAAGCAGACGTCCTCGCAATCCGACAGGCATACGGCACTTCCGGGTCTGGCTCATTCCTGCTGTCATCCTGACTTCCGGACCTTCCCTGTACCTACTCGATCACCGGCGGTGCGACTCCACGCCGTCCGGCCTCCCACGTCTCTCTGTCTTCCGTCAGGTAATCCGGACGCTGGGTGCCGCCGTTCTGGTCCTCGTCGTCAGAGTCCCGTCGGCCTGCGGGCCCACGTACGAGGCCCGCGCCCCCAGCAGTGAAGCCCCTTGTACCCGAGCCGGATCCGGCAGCACCACGAGGCGTACCCACGACGCCGTTGGAACTGGGAGTTCCCCGCCCACCAGGACGAGTCACACTGTTCGTTCCGCCAGCTCCGATAACCGTTCCGCGCGGAACACCACGAGCTCCCCCAGACGTACCTGCGCCCGGAACGGTGCGCTGCGGGGTCCCACCTACGATGCCCCTGGCCCGCCCAGTACGCGGGCCAGGGGACTTGGAGGTACTTGCAGGACCTCCTGCCGGGGGCCTGCCACCAGTCACACCGGACCGCCCAGCAGCGGGTGGCTGACTCCCGCCTCCACCAGGGCGCCCAGACGTGCTTGAGCCCGAGCCACCGCCCATGGGAGCCGGACGCCCAACCGGAGCTCCGGTGCGCCCAGTCGTCGTAGGGCCGCTCTTTCCGGGCTGCCCAATTGCTCTGGGCAGCCCGGTTGATGCCGTGGACCGCCGCGAGCCGCCTGTCACAGGGTTCACAAACTCATTCACCATGGGCGGAGTCGAACCTGTACTCGGGCCCATAGGATTCGCAGTCGACGGCGCGGGGGACGCGTCGGGGACTGTCACGGGGACCGGTGGCGCGGCCACACTATCGATCTTCGTCGAGGTGCCCGCACCCGGCGTGGGTGCAGTTCCGAGCGCCTCGATTGCAGCTCGATTGCTGGTGACGCCTGGGGTGCCTGTATCGACCGTGGCAGCGTGCTCTGAGACGCCCCGTGTCGTGCCGTTGCCCATTGTCACGGAGCCTGCGGAAGAGACGCGGGGTTCGTTCCTCTCCCCGATGTACCCCGTTGGCTTCGGCATCGCAACATCGAGCTTCTTATCGAACCGCGGCGGCTCCTGTGCCGCCAGCGTCTCCTCCGAAACCGCGTAGTACGAAGCCAGCCTGTTCGCCTGGTTGATGGCCTCCTGGCGGTTCTTCTCGACCTTCACCGCCGCAACGTACTCAGGGTTGCCATCGATCCGCTTCGGAGCCTCGATGTCCTCGACGGACTTGCGGTCCAGACGGTTGTCGCGCGGCGGCAGGGACTTGCGCACCGAGGCGAGGCCCGTGCCCGCGACCGTGATCTGTGTCCCGGCCGCTTGCGCGAAATCGCCCAGCTTCGTGGCGTGGGCGACCAGGCCGTTGCCCCAGTCGCGGAAGGCAGTTCCGGACTCGCCCTCCCAGTCGACATCCTTGATGAAGTCGCCCAGTTCGTCCGCGGCCTCCTTGATGGCCGTCCTTGCCTTCAGGAGCGCCGCACCCGCGTCTTCGAGGTGTTCCGGATTGGAGTTCTCGATCAGGTCGATCATCGCGTTGAGCTCGTGGCCCTCGAACGAAGTCCGTCCTGAGGAGCCCGAACGTCCGAAGCCGAATGACTCCATGACGTTCTGGACCTGCCGGTTGACGTCCGTGACGATCAGCTGGGCCTGGACTCGTTGCTGGTCCTGCGCCTGCTGTTCCTTGGGGGTCAGTTCCGGCTGCTTGTCGTCACTCATCAGCTATCACCCAAGTCGTCATAGGCAGAGCCGGTCTTGCTGTCGGAGCGCGCCTGCTCAGGCTTGTCAGCCTTCTCGGCCTGCGCCTTCTCCTGCTCCTTGTCCAGGCGGACCTGGATCTCGTAGAACCGGCGCCGCACGTCGTCGTCCACGTTGTCGAAACCCACGGCCGCCGCGTGCACGCCGAGGCTCAGGTATTCGATCTGGTCGCCGAGCGACTTGGAAAGCGATACGAGCGCCTCGTGCACGCGGTTGTACTGCGTGTACAGCCCGTCCGCCTCTGCGAAGCACGCGTTCTGACCGCTCAGGGCAGCGCGCGACACCGTCTGCGCCGCAATCTTCGACTTACCCGCTGCCGAACCCTCGAGCTCCGCAAGCAGCGTATTGACACGCCCCCTGAACTTCTCCAGCGCGCCAACACCACGCCGGAGGTCGCCCGAGCCTCTCCCGCTGCCATCTGGATCGGTCACGGTCCTACCTCTCCCCGTTTCCCCGTTTCCCCGTTTGCTCAGACTGCCACTCGTTGCTGCCGCACCCGAGTGAACAAGTCTGACCTCATTCCACAAACTGTATCCACTGGCTACGGGAGGACCAACTCACTTGTCAGCCAAGTAACTTCCGTGGACCTATTCCAGTTGACGGCCGCGTCAAGCATTGCCCACTCTTCCCAGGCGCCTGGATCGCTGTCGGCTATCGCGCACGGCCACGGCGGTACCCGCTATCGCGGCGACCAGCACTGCCCCGCCCACCACCACGTACGTCGCCAGGCGTGCGTTGCGTTCGTCCGCCGTCTCGCCCAGGTGGAGTTCAGCCGGTGTCGGTGCTTCGCCCTTGCTCACACCTTCGTGCGCCACCGGGCGTTCGATGGGCTTGTCGTCCTCGGTCAGGGCGCGCACCGGGTCGACGACGCCCCAGCCCACCAGACGGTCGTGCCCCGCGACCGAGCGTTCCGCCGTCTGCTGGATCTGGGCGACGATCTGCTTCTGCGTCCAGCCCGGGTGCTTGGCCTTGATGAGGGCGGCGACTCCTGCGACGTACGGGGCCGAGAAGCTGGTGCCGTTGTCGGCGCAGTGTCCTCCGCCGGGCACCGTCGAGATCATGTCCACGCCGGGGGCGGCCACGCCCACGAACTCGCCGGACTGGGAGAAGGCCGCCCGTTCGTTGTTGCGGTCCGACGCGGCCACGGCCAGGACACCGTCGTACGAGGCCGGGTAGGTCTCCTTGACGTTGCCGCCCAGCCCGTCGTTGCCGGCGGAGGCGACGATCACGATCTCCTTGGCCAGGGCGGCGTCCACCGCCTTCTGCAGAGCATCCGTGGGCTTCACCGCGTTGGCCGTGTCCTGCGAGATGTTGATGACGTCCGCGTGGGCTACATCGGCTGCGTAGCGGATGGAGGCGGCCAGCGTTTCGGCCGTTCCGTGGCCCTCGGCGTCGTTCTGCTGGATCGAAATGATCGTCGCGTCCGGAGCCAGGCCGGTGAAGCCCGTGCCCTTCACCTCTCGCGCGGCGATGATTCCGGCGACCTTGGTGCCGTGACCGACCCTGTCGGTGGTGCCGTTCTCCTTGCCGCGCTCGATCTTGTTGCCGTTCTCGTCCTTGAGGTTCTTCCGCAGGAAATTGCGGCCGCTTGCGGTGTCCACGGCCCCCTTGAGCTGAGGGTTCTTGACGTCTACGCCCGTGTCGATGACGGCCACCCGTACCCCCTTGCCGGTGGACTGCTTCCACAGCTCGTCCATCAGGACGCGCTGCAACGACCAGGGGCGGCCCGCGTACTTCTTTGAGGGGAAGGTGCACTGGGTGGAGTCGTCCGCGGCCGCGGGCAGTACCGGCAGTGTGACGAAGAGGACGGCGGTGGCGGCTGCGGCTGTCAGTGGACGTCGATACGGAGAGAAGTGCGTCGTCATGTGAATGCGCTCCCTCAGGAACCCTGCGGCTGGCGGGCCGCACCCGTCGACAGGCGTGGTCCGGTCGGCAGGAACGTGGACCAGGCGGCAGGGACGGGCGCGGGGTCGACGTCCTTGTACCCCAGCCGGTTCTGCGCCTGCTGTGCCTCCTGCAGGCGCTGCTCCTTCTCCTCCTTCGAGCCGGATTCGCCGATGCCGGAATCGTCCTGCGCGCTGTCGCCGTTGGACTGCATGGCGTAGCGCAGACCGGTGTCGGTCACCAGGAAGAGGGGGCCGGAGTCGGCGCTGGATCCCTTGAACTGCCGAAAGAGCTGCCCGGATCCAGGCGTGACGTATGCGCTGCTGGATCCGGTGGGGAGCGTGACGGGGAAGCCTGTGCCCGCCCAGGTGCTGAGCGTGGTGGCGCCGTTCTTCGCGGAGACGTCGCGCAGGACATTGCACACGGTGTTACGGCTTTCCGTCCCCGTGCTCGCGGAGTTGACGGGCGTCGGCGCGCTCGTGGGCCAGTCCATGTCCTGCTTGAACGCCTCACCGGGCACGAACGCTCCGGCGCTGACGGGCTTCGCCTTGCCGTCCTGGCCGAGCTTGACCAGGGCGCGGCTGCTGAGCAGGAGCTTGGCGACGAAGTCCGATACCGGGGCTACCCTGCCCGGCAGGACCACGTACTGCTGGGTCCTGGTACCGGAGGTCGCCGCGAGGACCATGCCCACCTTGTTCACGTCGGGCTGCAGCTTCCCCGGGACACCCGCGTCGGCGCCGGGAACTCCTTCTATGGCCGGGAAGGTGATCTCGTCTCCGGTGTGCAGCGTGGCCAGCCAGGCGGCGGACACCCGCTGGGGGACGCGGTCCTGGTCGACGAGCGTGCGCAGCAGCAGTTCGTCCTTCTTCACCTTGTACGCCGTGCCCGCGGCGTCCACGATGTAGCGGGTCCTGTCCGGTCCCGGTCCCTCGACGTACATCAGCTCACCGCCGTGCAGCCGGCCCGCGCCCTCGGTCTTCTTCTGGTCGCGCTCCGCGAAGACGAACGCCGCCTTCTGGATGGCCCTGCCGCCCTCGCCGGGCCGCTCGCAGACGGCCCACCGCTTCTTCGATCCGGCTTCGTCCTTGTCCGGCAGCCGGTCGGGGGCGTACGGGATACCAAGGGTGGCGCCGTGCGGGATCTTGCCGTTGTCGAGGACCGATTCGTCGACGTTGATGACCTTGCCCTTGTCCGGGTCAAGAAGGAGCTTGGCCGAGGACATGTTCAGCACCGGGTGGAGCTGCGTCTTGCCATCGGTTTTCAACACCACATAACGCGTGGTGGATTTACTGGCGATAATGACGTTCTCGTAGGGGGTGTCCCATTTCTGGGGTGCTACGGGCTTGAACATCCCCCAGGCTCCGAACGCCGCGAGGATGACGACGCCGACGATCGCACCGGGCACCACCGCGCGCAGGGGGCGCGGTGCGCCCTCCTCCGAGCCGGTCGGGTTGGGTTGCAGGAACTGTGCGATCAACCTCCGCTTTGCGAAGGTGTAGGCGTTGAGTTCGTCCCGCCGTGATGCCATCTGTCCGCTGCCCCTTTTCCCCAGTGGGCGACCAGGCTCCCACACACGCTGTGGGCCACTGTCGTCGACCGGGCCCCCCTACTATGCCTGTTGGCGCTTGACCGCCACTGCTCAGGTTAGGGTGATCGCCCGGTCAACGCCCGTGAAAAGAAACGGTAAACAGGGACACGAGGGGGCAATGCGGCGATGGGTGCAGCGACGCGCGAGCGCACGGGGCAATCTACCCATCGAACGTCCAGCCCTTCCCGAAGGCGACACGGCAACGAGCCGGATGGCGCAGCACCCACCCCGTCGGTGAACGCCCCTGCGGCGACGACTCTGCGGCCGATCTCGCGGACCGGTCGCCTCGGTCCCATGCTGCGCCAGATGGTGCTCGTCGAGGCTGCCCTGGCAGTCGCCTCGGTGGGTGCCGTGCTCGGCGGTGCCTGGCTGGTCCCCGCAGTCGCGGTCGCCTGCCTGCTGGTGCTTCTCGCGGTGGTACGTCGCCGGGGCCGCGCCGTGCAGGACTGGCTGTCGACGACACTCTCCCTCCGCGATCGCAGGCGGACCGCCGTGGCGTCCGCCGTGGATGCGGAGCCGCAGCTGGCGCCGGTGGCGGAAAATGTGCCGGGATTCGCTCCGTACATCTACGTCGACCGGGACCGCCGCACGGTGGGCATGCTCGGGGACGGCACGTTCCTGACCGCTGTCGTACGGGTCGAGGCCAGCGGTGAATCGCTCCGCCAGGCGCTCGGTGCGCGGGCGCTCCCGCTGTCCCTCCTGGGCGATGCCCTCTCGGTGGACGACATCGTGCTGGAGTCCGCGCAGCTCGTGCAGCAGGTACGCCCCGCTCCGGCGCAGCATCTGCCGCAGCAGTCGGCGGCGCGGCTCTCCTACGCCCCCCTTCAGGAGCAGACCGGGGCAACCGCGCTGCGGATGACCTGGGTGGCTGTGAAACTGGATCCGGAACTGTGCCGGGAGGCGGTCGAGGCGCGCGGGGGCGGAATCGGCGGAGCTCAGCGCTGTCTGGTTCGGGTCGCGGACCATGTGGCGAGCCGGATCACCGGCGCCGGATTCCGGGCCGTGGTGCTGGACCAGGAAGAACTGCACTCCGCCGTGGCGACATCCGCGTGTGCCAATCCCATCCTGTCGGCCGGCGCCGGACGCCGGGATGCCGCGCCGCAGCGGCGGACGATGGAGACATCGAGGGTCTGGCGGTGCGACGACCGTTGGCACACCGCCTATGCGGTGGACCGCTGGCCCGAGTTGGGCCGGGGGGCGACTCCTCTCCCGCGCCTCGTATCGCTGCTGACCTCGGTCCCCGCGTATGCGACGACCTTCAGCCTGACGGTGCGACGCGGTTCACACCAGGGCGACGTGTCCGTGTCCGGTCACGTACGGATCACCGGCGGCTCCGATACCGAACTGGTCGGGGTGCGAAGGACATTGGAGCAAGCCGCACGTCACGCCAAAGTCGGCCTGGTGCGACTGGACCGCGAGCAGTTGCCGGGCGTGCTGGCGACGCTCCCGCTGGGAGGCGCACAGTGACGAATCGCACCGAGCGGAGGCGGGGACTGCGCGGCCCTCGCCACGCGGGGCACACCCTGGCGACGGAGCACCTGGGCGCGCTGTCCTTGCCGGTCGGGGACGACGGCGTGATCATCGGCAGCGATACCGAGGGGCGCCCGCAGATGATCGGGTTCCACCGCCCGGCGCCGTACGACGTCCTGCTGATCGGCGGCCTGTGGACCGCGCAGGTGCTGGCGCTGCGCGCGGCGGCCACGGGTGCGCGGGTCGCGGTCGAGACCGGGCGCACCCAGGCCTGGACCACTCTGGCGCAAGCCGCGGGTGCCGGTCTTGAGTGCATCTCCCTCCATGACGTGGGCCGGGTTCCGCCGACCGGAGCGACCGT
The DNA here is from genome assembly GCF_043200055.1 of Streptomyces sp. NPDC048496. NCBI lineage: Bacteria > Bacillati > Actinomycetota > Actinomycetes > Kitasatosporales > Streptomycetaceae > Streptomyces > Streptomyces sp. NPDC048496. Next base: position 26,689 of record NZ_JBICXB010000043.1, read on the forward strand.
AGGCAGCCCGGTGGTGGTGGTGCGCGACTGTGGCATGCGCCCGCCCCGTGGCCGGGTGGTGTCCTCGCCATGGCAGTCGGTATTGACGCTGCTGCCCTACTTGAGTCCTGTGGCGCCCCGGTTGATGCGGGCTTCGACGCTCGTGGGTATCCAGCGGGTCTCGCCCGGAGAGGCGGACCAGATCGGCCGGATCCTGGGGCTCACTCGGGCCGAGAGCGAGGCCCTGCCCACCCTGGCGGACGGTGTCACGCTCTGGGCGGCGGGCCGCGAGCGCCACTGGGTGATGACCAGCGCGACGGATATCGAGAACGGCCTGCTGGGCACTGCTCGCCGGATGGACTGAATACTGTTTCGTTCGCAACCCCGGGCCTGTCACTTCCGGGGAGGATGGCCGGGGAACGACACGGTTCGATCGAAGGGACGCCGACATGGGCACCCAGCAGCAAAAGGAAGAGCTCTACGCTCTCGACATCTCGGATGTGGAGTGGCTGAGCGCACCGGGGACCGAGAACGTCGAGGAACGGGTCGAGATCGCGCATCTGCCGGGCGGTGCGGTCGCCATGCGCTCGTCGCTGGACCCGGAGACCGTGTTGCGGTACACGGAGGCCGAGTGGCACGCCTTCGTACTGGGTGCACGAGACGGTGAGTTCGACCTCACGTAGGCAAGGGCCAAGTGCAAGGGTGGCTGCCCGAACCAGGGCGGCCACCCTTTCATCACGCTTGGATATGGGGTGAATTGACCGCTTCGACCTGTGTGCTCCGCCGTGCTCGGGGCACTTGAGGGCGGTGCGTGACCTACTGGACAGTTTCTGCCGTGCGGTACGGCCTGCCGCAGTGAGCCCGATGACGATTAGGGTGGGTCGGGGGACAGCAGAAGAACCTGCGGGCGGGCGATGCGCGTCCCCAGGGGGAGAGCCGGGCGGATCGGACAACGGGAACGGTCGCCCCCACCCACCACGGCACAAGGGTGCTCGACCACACCAGGAGGCAAAGTGAACGGCGATCGGGACGAGATCCGCGGGGGCTGGAACAAGCCCGTCGACGAGTCGTCCGACGCGGAGCCCGCCGAGATGACGGGTGAGTTCACCATCGACTACACCCCGCCGGCCTGGTACACGCAGAACGCGCCGGGGGACCCGTCGGGCGGTGCCGGAACGCACCTGGCGCCGCCTCCGCCGCCCAGTGGAGCGCCGGTGTCCGTGCCCGCGCCGTCGGCCGGGGGCGGTTTCGATCCCAACTGGGCTCCGGCGCCGCCTGTTCCCGCGCCGGTTCACTCCGCGGCGGGTGACTCCGTTCCTTCGCCCGCTCCTACGCCTGCGGAGGGAGCGGGAGCGGTGACTTCCCACGGGATGACGGACCCGTTCGGAGGCGGCGATGTGGAGAGCGGCGCGACCATGCGGTTCTCGCCCGCCGCGCTGAAGCGGGAGATCGCGGAGCGCGAGGAGGCGGCGCGGAGCGCGGACGGGGTCGGCTCGGCTGCGGACTCGGGTACTGCGGAAAACGGTGCTGGTGCCGGAGTAGATGCTGGTGCTGGTGCTGGTGCTGGTGCTGGTGATGACCGTACGGACGAGGGCGAGGCCCTCGGTTCCGCGTCCGCAGAGGCCGCGGATGCACCCGCACAGTCGCCCGCCGATGAGCCCGAGGGCGCCGCCGCCACGGATTCCGGTGCCGATGCCGCGGCGCCCGCCGGTCCCCCCGGCAGCGACCCGACGAGCGGTGCCGTGGACGGGCCGGAGGGTGCCGCCGCGCCCTCGGACGCCGTCGCGGACGCGATGCCTTCCCAGGACGCGCCGTCCCCCGACGCACCGCAGGATCCCTCGGCGCCCGCCGCACCGGCGCCCTGGACCTCGGCGCCGCCGCAGGGCGCGCTGCCGCCGCTGCCGCCCGCCTTCCAGCCCGCCGCACCGCAGCCCATCGCACCCCAGGCGGCGCCGCAGTGGCCCGCTCCGGCTCCGGTCGGCCAGGGGCCCGGTGGCTACGGATTCCCGCAGGCCGGCGCGGTCCAGCCGCCTCAGGTACCCCAGCAGCCTCAAGGCGGTTACGGCTTCCCACAGCCGCCTCAGGCGCCCCAGCAACCTCAAGCGCCCCAACAGCCCCAGTGGCCCGCACAGCAAGGCGCACCCCTCCCCCCGCAGGTCCCGCAGGCGCCTCAGCAGCCGGTCCAGGGCACGCCCCATCTGCCCGCGCAGGCCGCCCCGCAGCAGCTCGGGCCCCAGCAGCCCTCCCACCCCCAGCCGCCGCAGCAACAGCAGCCACAACAACAGCAACAGCCCCACGGACAGCCCGTCGACCCGCGCACCGGGGCCGCCTGGCCGACCCCGGTCACCCACGACCAGCGCGAGCGTTCCGTGCCCGGCGCCCCGCTCGGGTACACGGCGGCGGTGGAGCTCTCCTCCGACCGGCTCGTCCGGGGCAAGCAGAAGGCGAAGAGCAGCCGTACGCCATCCGGCGCGGCCCGCTTCAAGCTCGGCGGCAAGAAGGAGGAGGCCGAGCGGCAGCGCAAGCTCGACCTGATCCGTACGCCCGTACTGTCCTGCTACCGGATCGCGGTCATCAGCCTCAAGGGCGGTGTCGGCAAGACCACGACGACCACCGCCCTCGGCTCGACCCTGGCCACCGAGCGGCAGGACAAGATCCTCGCCATCGACGCCAACCCGGACGCCGGCACACTCGGCCGCCGGGTGCGCCGGGAGACCGGGGCCACCATCCGTGACCTGGTCCAGGCGATCCCGTACCTCAACTCGTACATGGACATCCGCCGCTTCACCTCGCAGGCGCCCTCCGGCCTGGAGATCATCGCCAACGACGTGGATCCGGCGGTCTCCACGACGTTCAACGACGAGGACTACCGGCGCGCCATCGACGTGCTGGGCAAGCAGTACCCGATCATCCTCACCGACTCCGGCACCGGTCTGCTCTACAGCGCGATGCGCGGAGTGCTGGACCTCGCCGACCAGTTGATCATCATCTCGACACCGTCGGTCGACGGTGCGTCCAGTGCGTCCACCACGCTGGACTGGCTCTCGGCGCACGGGTACGCGGAACTCGTGCAGCGTTCCCTCACCGTCATCTCGGGCGTCCGCGAGACCGGCAAGATGATCAAGGTCGATGACATCGTGCAGCACTTCGAGACGCGCTGCCGAGGCGTGGTCGTCGTACCGTTCGACGAGCATCTGGCGGCCGGCGCGGAGGTCGACCTCGACATGATGCGTCCCAAGACCCGCGAGGCGTACTTCAACCTCTCCGCGTTGGTGGCGGAGGACTTCGCGCGCGCTCAGCAGCAGCAGGGGCTCTGGACGTCGCACGGCTCCAATCCGCCCCCGCAGTACGCCCCTCCGCTGCCCGGCCAGCAGTACGCCCCGCAGCAGCCGTACCCGCCGCAGCAACAGCCGTACGGCGGCCAGCAGCCCCCGCAGCCGTACCCCCCGCAGCCCGGCCCCGGAGTGCAACAGCACGGCTGGCAGCAGTCGTTGCCCTCCCAGGCCCAGTCCGCGGCGAGTCCGGCCGGTCCGCCGCCGCCTCACCAGCAGCCCGGCCTGCCTGGTCAGCCGAGGCAGCCCGGTCAGCCGGTCCCGCCCGAACTGCAGGGCCCCGTACCGCTCGCGGGCTGGCAGCAGCAGCCGCCGCCAGCGCCTCAGCAGTAAGGCAACAGAGGTCTGAACCAATGAGGGCCCGCACCGTTTCCACGGTGCGGGCCCTCCGCGCATTCCCGCAGACCACACGCCGTTTCGATGACCGTTGACGCGGCTCGACCACCGCTGATAAACCTTCGCTTCACCAGCTGGCGAACCACAGATCAACCCGCCTTCTCCGTGCGAGTCATGACGCGAGGTCCCTGACCATGGTCGAAAGAGTTCCACCACCCTCCGCCCAGCCACGCTCTCGTCTGCGTGTCCTGCTGGCCTCCGGCGCCGCCGCTCTGGCACTGACCGCCGGTTCCGTCGTCGGCGTGCCCCTGGGTGCCGCGCCGCAGCAGGCGCAGGCCGCCGACAGCGGCAAGTCGACGCTGACCGTCGCCGTCGCACAGAGCGTCGATTCCCTGAGCCCGTTCCTCGCTCAGAAGCTGATGAGCACGAGCGTCAGCCGGCTCATGTACGACTTCCTGACGAACTACGACCCCAAGGACAACCACGCGGTCCCCGCCCTCGCCACCAAGTGGGAGCCGTCCGCGGACAAGTTGACCTGGACGTACACCATCCGGTCCGACTCCAAGTGGTCGGACGGCCAGCAGGCCACCGCCGAGGACGCGGCGTGGACGTTCAACAAGATGATGACCGACGAGGGCGCCGCGCAGGCCAACGGCAACTTCGTCGCGAACTTCAAGAAGGTGACGGCTCCGAGCCCGACGCAGCTGGTCATCGAGCTCAAGGAGCCGCAGGCCACCATGGCCGCGCTCGATGTGCCGATAGTCCCGAAGCACGTCTGGGAGAAGGTCGGTGACTTCTCCAAGTTCAACAACGACACGAAGTTCCCGATCGTCGGCAACGGGCCGTTCATCCTGACGGACTACAAGGTCGACCAGTATGTGAAGCTCAAGGCCAACAAGGACTTCTGGCGCGGTAAGCCGAAGTTCGACGAGCTGGTCTTCAAGACGTACAAGGACCAGGACGCCGCGGTCGCCGCACTGCGCAAGGGCGAGGTCTCCTTCGTCGCGGGCTCCCCAGCCCTGACGCCCGCTCAGGCCGCCTCCCTCAAGGGCGAGAAGAACGTCAAGGTCAACGAGGGTCCGGGCCGCCGCTTCTTCGCGCTGGCCACCAACCCGGGCGCGCAGACCAAGGACGGCAAGAAGTTCGGCAACGGCAACAAGGCCCTTCTCGACCAGAAGGTGCGCCAGGCCCTCTTCCTGTCCATCGACCGCAAGACCATCATCGACAAGGTCTTCCAGGGCCACGCCGTCGAGGGCCAGGGCTACATCCCGCCGCGCTTCTCCACGTACTTCTGGCAGCCCTCCGCCGAACAGAGCCTCGCGTACGACCCGGCCAAGGCCGCCAAGCTCCTCGACGAGGCGGGCTACCCGCTCAAGGGCGACCAGCGCGTCGGCAAGGACGGCAAGCCGCTCGACCTGCGCATCCTCTGCCACGCCACGGACCCGAACGACAAGGCGATCGGCAAGTACCTCCAGGAGTGGTGGGGCAAGCTCGGGATCGGCCTCAAGGTCGACTGCCGCGACGACGTCTCCGTGCCCTGGTACGCGGGCGAGTACGACCTCGCCTTCGACGGCTGGTCCGTCAACCCGGACCCGGACTTCGTCCTCGGCATCCACACCTGCGGCGCGCTGCCCGCCAAGGCCAAGGACAGCGCCACCACCGACAACTTCATCTGCGACAAGACGTACGACGAGCTCTACAAGAAGCAACTCGCCGAGTACGACCCGGCCAAGCGTGCGGAACTCGTCAAGCAGATGCAGTCGTGGATGTACGACTCGGGGTACATGAACATCATCGCGTACCCGAACGCGGTCGAGGCCTACCGCACCGACCAGATCAAGTCGATCAAGACCATGCCCGAGGCGGCAGGCAACATCTACGGCCAGGACGGGTACTGGAGCTGGTGGTCGGCCGTTCCGGCGGGCAGCAGCAGTTCGGACAGCTCCGGCGGGTCCGGCTCCACCGGAGTCGTCGTAGGCATCATCGTGGCGGTCGTGGTACTCGCCGCTGGCGGGCTGTTCATCGCGAAGCGCCGTCGTACCACCGCGGACGACCGCGAGTAGTCACGCGGACGGGTTGAGAGGGGCCGGCCGGGGCGGCGCTCAGCCGCCCCGCCGGTTCCCTCTAAGTGCAGCACGAGTAACGAGAGTTCCCCATGACAGCTGAAAGCACTCCGGCGCTCGTGCAGGTCGCGGACGCGGACACCGAGGGTCCGGCTCAGGCCGAACCGTCGGCCGCCCGTGGCCCACGGACGCGTAACACCAAGGCCTACCTCCAGTACGTGGCGGCCAAGATCGTGGGAGCGGCCGTCTCCCTGTTCGCGGTCCTGGTCACCAGCTTCTTCCTCTTCCGGCTCATTCCCAGCGACCCGGTGAAGCAGATGACGGGCGGCCGTCCCGTCTCCGCCGAACAGCTCCAGTCGCTGCGTCGTCAGTTCGGCCTCGACCAGCCGATGTGGCGGCAGTTCACCAGCTACGTCGGCGACGCCCTCACGGGCGACTTCGGCACTTCGTTCCAGTTCCACGCGCCCGTCATCGACAAGATCACCGAGGCGCTCCCCGCGACCCTGCTCCTCACTGGCACGTCATACGTCCTGTACACCGCGCTCGGCATCTGGCTCGGCACCCGTACCGCGTGGCGCAACGGCTCCATGAGCGACCGCTTCAACACCGCGTTCGCGCTCACGCTGTACTCGGTGCCGGCGTTCTGGCTGGGCCTGCTCCTGATCATCGTCTTCGCGGTGGGCATCGGACCGATCCCCGGGATGTTCCCGACCGGCGGAATGCAATCGGGCGGCGAGAGCGGATTCGCGTACATCCTCGATGTGGCGCATCACCTGGTCCTCCCGGTGGTCACGCTGGTCGCGGTCGGGTACGCGCAGACGCTTCTGGTGATGCGCTCCTCGCTGCTGGACGAGATGGGCAGCGACTATCTGACGACGGCCCGCGCGAAGGGGCTACGGGACGATGTCGTACGCCGCAAGCACGCCGTGCCGAACGCGATGCTGCCGACGTTCACGCTCATGTTCGTGAACCTCGGCCATGTGGTCGCCGGGCAGATCCTGGTCGAGACGGTGTTCTCCTGGCCGGGCCTCGGCGGTCTCTTCTACCAGGCGCTGAGCGTGCCCGATCTCCCCCTCGTGCAAGGACTGTTCTTCACCTTCGCCACCGCAGTGATCCTGGCGAACACCCTCGCCGACGTGCTGTATCCGCTGCTCGATCCCCGGGTGGGCCGATGACGACCGAATCCATGCCCACGCCCACGAAGGCCGAGCCGGCCGGGAATCCGCGCGCGCTCGCCCGCGCCCGCAAGCGGCAGTCCGCCGCCCGGTTCTGGCGGGAGTACCGCAAGCACAGGAGCGGACTGTGGGGTCTGGGCGCGCTCGTCCTGATCGCGCTGATCGCCGTCTTCGCACCGCAGCTCGTCGGCGCCGATTCGCAGAGCGTCACCGGCGCGCCCGGTGGCGCGCTGGAGTCGCCGAGCGGTGAATTCCCACTCGGTACGGACCAGTTCGGACGCAGCGTGCTGGCCCTGCTGGTGTGGGGCGCCCGGGTCTCGTTGACGGTCGGTCTGCTCGCGGCGTTCCTGTGCGTCGCCATCGGCACGGTCGTCGGCATCGTCGCGGGGCACTTCCACGGCTGGTACTCGACGGTCCTGATGCGGATCACCGACTGGTTCCTGGTGATGCCGACCCTGGTCCTCGCGATCGCGCTCGCCACCGTGATGGACCGCTCGATGTGGACGGTCATCATCGCGATCGGCGTCACGACCTGGCCGACCACGGCCCGGCTGGTCCGCGCCCAGACCCTGGCCGTGGAGTCCCGACCGTACATCGAGCGGGCCCGTGCCCTGGGCGGCGGCCACGGACACGTCATGGTCCGGCACGTCCTGCCGAACGTGATGCCGCTGGTCCTCGCGCAGACCACGCTGGTGATCTCCAGCGCGATCCTCACCGAGGCCACCCTGGCGTTCCTCGGCCTGAGCGATCCGACCGTCACCTCCTGGGGCGGCATGCTCCAGGACGCCCGCGAGGCGGGCGCGGTGAGCGCGGGCGACTGGTGGTACCTGGCACCGCCCGGCATCGCCATCGCCGTGGTTGCGCTGGCGTTCACGCTGTGCGGCCGCGCCATCGAGTCCGTCCTCAATCCCAAGCTGGGGGTGGCCCGTTGAGTACGACGAGCATCCAAAAGACGCCGCTTCTCGACGTACGGGACCTCACGGTGACGTACGCCGGTGGAGCACAGGCCGTCCGCGGGGTGAACCTCACCGTCGACGCGGGGCAGAAGCTCGGCATCGCCGGTGAGTCGGGCTGCGGGAAGTCGACGCTGGCGCTCGCGCTGCTGCGGCTGCTGCCCGCCGGGGCGAAGGTCTCCGGCGAGATCCTGCTGAACGGCGAGGACGTCCTCGCCATGAAGTGGGGCCAGGTCAGGGCGGTGCGCTGGGCGGGGGCGTCGATCGTGTTCCAGGGCGCGATGCACTCGCTCAACGCGGTACACCGCATCGGCGACCAGATCGCCGAACCGATCCTGCTGCACCACAAGGCGACGCAGGCAGCGGCGGCGAAGAAGGCCGGCGGACTCCTGGAGCAGGTGGGGCTCCCGGCCGCCCGCGCGAACGCCTATCCGCACGAGCTCTCCGGCGGACAGCGGCAGCGCGTGATGATCGCGATGGCGCTCGCCTGCGATCCGGGGCTGATCATCGCGGACGAGCCGACCACGGCCCTCGACGTGATGATCCAGGCCCAGATCCTGCGGTTGATCGAGCAGCTGGTGTCCGAGCAGGACCTCGGCCTGATCATGATCAGCCATGACCTCGCGGTGCTCTCGGACACCTGTGACCGGCTCGCGGTGATGTACGCGGGCCGGGTCGTGGAGGAGGGCCCGGCGTCCGAGGTCTACGAGAACGCGCACCACCCGTACGGCAAGGCCCTGTCCGGCGCCTTTCCGCGCATCGGCGACCCGGCCTCCCGGTTCGCGCCCCGCGGGCTGCCCGGCGACCCGCCGGACCCGTCGGCGCTGCCCGGCGGCTGTACGTTCCACCCGCGCTGTCCGGTGGCCCTGGACTCCTGCACGACGCAGGACCAGGTGCTGCGGGAGGCGGGGCCTGAGCGGCGGGCGGCCTGTGTGCTGGTGGAGCCGGGGGCCGCCACGGCCCCGGCCCTGCCGGGTGCCGAGGAAGCAAGGAGCACATCATGACCACCACCACTCCCCTGCTCAGCGCCGAGGGGCTGAAGGTCACCTTCCCCGGCCGGCGCGGAGCCGACCCGGCGCGTGCCGTGGACAGCGTCGACCTGGACATCCGGCCCGGTGAGATCGTCGCGCTGGTCGGCGAGTCGGGCTGCGGCAAGACGACGCTGGCGCGCTCCCTGCTGGGGCTCGTCCCCCCGACGTCCGGCCGGGTCACGTTCGGCGGCGACCCGCTCGACTACTCGGGCCGTGCGCTGAAGGCGTACCGCAAGCGCGTCCAGCTCGTCCTGCAGGACCCCAGCGGCTCGCTCAACCCGCGGCACACGGTGTACGACGCGGTCGCGGAGGGGCTGCGGATCCACGGGTACGCGGGTGACGAGCGGACGGCGGTCGCGGAGGCGCTGTCGCGGGCGGGGCTGCGGCCTCCCGAGCGGTTCTTCCTGCGCTATCCGCACGAGCTGTCGGGCGGGCAGCGCCAGCGCGTCGTGATCGCGGGCGCCCTCGTCCTGGAACCGGAACTCATCGTTGCCGACGAACCCGTGGCCTCGCTCGACGCCTCGGTGCGCGGTGAGATCCTGGCCCTGCTGCTGCAACTGAGGGATGAACTGGGGCTGTCCGCACTGGTGGTCACGCACGACCTGGGGCTGGCGTGGAACATCGCCGACCGGGTCGCGGTGATGTATCTCGGCCGGATCGTGGAGACGGGCGAGGTCGAGCAGATTCTCACAGCTCCGCAGCATCCGTACACCCAGGCACTGCTGTCGGTGCTGCCGGAGGCCGGGGGCGATCCGGTGATCCTCACGGGCGAGCCGCCGGACCCGGCCAAGGTGCCCTCCGGCTGCCGGTTCCATGCCCGCTGCCAGGTCCTCGCGTCGGGCGAGGCCGAGCGGGCGGGGGTGGCGGATGCCTGCCGTACGAAGGATCTTCCGGTGCTCGCGGGCAGCGGGGAGACGCAGGTGGCGTGCCACTGGGCGCACGCGATGGCGGGCGTGGAGGTGTAACGACACGCGCCCTGTACGGCTCCGGCCGGGACCGCTGCCCGCGGTTCCGGCCGGAGGCGCTCCCGAGGAAGGTCAGCCGCGGTCGTGCGCCGCGATCAGCTCGCCGGCCCGCTTCACATCGGCGGCCATCGCCACCAGCAGGTCCTCTATCGAGTCGAACTTCTGCATCCCGCGGACGTACGCGAGGAAGTCGACGGAGACATGGAGCCCGTACAGATCAAGACCGACGCGGTCGATCGCGTACGCCTCGACCGTCCGCTCCGTGCCGTCGAACTGCGGGTTCGTGCCGACCGAGATCGCGGCGGGCATCGCCTCGTCGTCCACGTTCAGCCAGCCCGCGTACACGCCGTCGGCGGGGATCGCGGTGTGCGGCAGGGTCTCCACGTTCGCCGTCGGGAAGCCCATTGCGCGGCCGCGCTGCGCGCCGCGGACGACGATGCCCTCGACCCGGTGCGGGCGGCCCAGGACCTCGGCGGCGCCCGCCACATCGCCCTCGGCGACGAGTCTGCGGGTGAGGGTGGAGGAGAACGGCTCGCCGCCGCCCGCCTCGCCGCTCAGAACCAGATCGATGACCTCGACGCCGTAGTCGTACGTCGCGCCGCACTCGGTGAGCAACTGCACGTTCCCCGCGGCCCTGTGACCGAAACGGAAGTTGGGGCCCTCGATGACGAGCTGCGCATGCAACTTGTCGACCAGCACCTTCACGATGAAGTCGGCGGGCGCCAGCTTCGAGAACTCGGTGGTGAACGGCAGGATCAGCAGCGCATCCACGCCCAGCTCGGCCATCAGCTCCGCGCGCCGGTGGTGCGGGGCGAGCAGGGGCGGGTGGCTGCCGGGCCGTACGACCTCGCTGGGGTGCGGGTCGAAGGTCACGACGACCGACGGCACGCCGAACTCGCGCGCCCGGTCGACGGCTCTGCCGATGATCAGCTGGTGTCCGCGGTGCACCCCGTCGTAGGAGCCGATGGTGACGACGCTGCGTCCCCAGTCCTGGGGGATGTCCTCCAAGCCACGCCAGCGCTGCACTCTGACCGCTCCTCGCCCGAACCTGTGTACGTGGGTGTATCTCTTATGCAGGTCTAAGACTGCCATGCCCACGACCCGCGGCCCGCATCGGCATCGGCATCGCGGTGGACACCGCCTCCACGGTCCGCCGCGCACCGGGGCCGATGACCGCCGCCCACTCCTGCGGGGCATCGGCCAGCCACCCGGTGACCAGTTCCGCAAATCCGGACACGTCCCGGGCCAATTCGACCAGTCGGCGGTCGAAACAGGCGGCGCCCTCAGGAGTGCGGACCAGCAGCATCCCGGTGCGGTGGACGAGCGCCCGGGTACGGGCCGGCGCCCGCCGGTCGGATCCGGCGGCCGCCGCGCAGAGCAGCGCGTCGAGGACGACCGGGTCCCGGTGGGCGCCCTCCTCGAACTCCAGCAGGACTTCCAGCAGCTCGGGCCCGCAGCACTCCGGAGGCGGGCGTACCCGGCGCGGCAAGCACCCGGGCGAGCGCGCCGCGCACGGGCGCGGGAGCGGGCCGGTCCCGCAGCAGGTCGGTCACCAGGGGCAGCAGCAGGGCGCGGGCGGCGGGCCCGCGCTCCAGCCTGCGGTCGAGGTACGCGGCCATGTGCGCGCCGCCGTCCGGATGGCTTTCGGTGTACGCCCGCACCAGCCCGGCCGCGTGCAGGGCCAGCGCCGGGGCGTCGATCCCGGCGAGGGAGCGCAGCGCCTCACCCGCACCGTCCCCGGGCCGGGTGAGCCGGTCCCGGAACGCGCCGATCACCGGCTCGCGATGCGTCGGCAGGGCGACGGCGAGCTCGGCCGCGGTGACGATCCGCCCGGCCCGGCCGAGCGTACGGGCGATCGCGTCGGCCACCGAGGTGTCCTCGGCCAGCAGGTCGGCGCCACGCAGCCAGACGGTGAGGGCGGGGTCGGAGCCGCGGGCGCGGCGGGCGGCGTGCGCGACGAGTTCGGTGGTGCGGCCGGTACCCGGCACTCCCACCAGGCCGAGGACGACCTCGGGACGCTCCCCGGCGGCCGTGAACGCCGTGAACTCCGCAGTGGTGTCCGGGCGTTCGACGGGGTCGGGCCAGGCGCCGGCACCGCCTGCCGAACCGATCGACATCGCGGTGAGCTGCAGGGCGCCGGCAAGGTTGAGGTCACGCCCGTACCCGGGGACCTTTGTCGCGTTGCGCCGCAGCAGCGCGCCCAGCGGTCCTTCGGCTTCCCCGCCCGTGAGCGGCACCGCGAATCCGGCGGCAGTGTGTGCGGCGCGCAGGGTGGTGCCGAGCACCGCGATGACGGCGCCGGTCTGCGGATCGAGCACGGGCCCGCCGATCGCCGCGCCGCGCAGCCGCAGGGCGTCGCCGCCGTCCGTGCCGAGCGCCAGCTCCAGGGCGGCGCCGACCCGGTGGGAACCGCCGGCCGCGCCGTACATCACGGGCATCACCCCCAGCACCCGCGCCTGTCGCCACCCATGGGCGGCGACGCGTACGTACGTACCCGGTTCGATCCGGTCCCGCAGGACGATCGGCAGCGGCTCCACGCCGAGCACATCGAGCCCCCCGGTGCGCACGAGCGCGAGGTCCAGCTCCGGGAGCGCGGTGATCGCCTCGGCCCCGACAGAGCGGCTCCGGTCACCTGTTCCGTACAGGACGAGCCGGACAAGTCCGTCGACCGCTTCATGACTGGTCACGACCGTGCCGCGGTCGTCCGCGACGGACCCGGTCCCTCGCAGCCGGCCGGCCGGATCGCAGATGCGTACCAGCGTCGACCGGTCCCCGCTTCCCATGGTCCGACGTGAGGTCGGCGATGATCGGCGCGAGAACCACTCGCAGCAAAAGCGCCCCCAAGTGCACCCCTGAGTCACTCCGAGCGCCTGCCCATTCAGGTGATTCAGTGGGTTCCGGTGGACAGACACCGGAGGGGGGATCGTGGAGCGGGCACAGGGGGCTGCCCGCTCCACGATGGGGAACCGGATCAGGGACCGGCGGAACCCGTCCCGTCAGGCGAAGACGGCGAGGCTCCTGGCCTTGCCCTTCTGCTCCTCGACGAGCACCAGGAAGGTCCCGTCGGGCCCGAAGACCGCGACCGGCCCCGGCGGGTAGGAGGGCATGTCCAGCCGCACGCCGTTCAGCAGCAGCTTGGCCCGCTTCTCGTCCACGTCCCAGCGCGGGAACGCCGCGGCGGCGGCCTCCGCGACCGGCATCACGGTCAGCTTCTCCTGATGCTGATCGAGCGTCCGCGCCGCATCGAGACCGTACGGACCGACGCGGGTGCGCCGCAGCGCGGTCAGATGCCCGCCGACGCCGAGCCCGGCGCCGAGATCGCGGGCGAGGGCACGGATGTACGTACCGGAGGAGCAGACGACGGAGACGACCAGGTCGACGACCGGGGTCCCGTCCTCCGCGACCGCCTCACGGACGTCGTAGACGTTGAAGGACGAGATGGTCACCGGCCGGGCCGGGATCTCGAACTCCTCGCCGCCGCGCACCCGGGCGTACGACCGCTTGCCGTCGATCTTGATGGCGCTGACCTTGGACGGCACCTGCATGATCGCGCCGGTCAGTGCCGCGACACCCGCGTCGATGCCCTCACGCGTGACGCCCGACGCGTCGGTGGACGACGTGATCTCGCCCTCCGCGTCGTCCGTGACGGTGTCCTGGCCGAGGCGGATCGTGCCCAGGTACTCCTTCTCGGTCAGCGCCAGGTGACCGAGCAGCTTGGTGGCCTTCTCGACGCCGAGCACGAGAACGCCCGTCGCCATCGGGTCCAGCGTGCCGGCATGGCCGACGCGGCGGGTGCGGGCGATGCCGCGCATCTTGGCGACGACGTCGTGCGAAGTGAAGCCGGACGGCTTGTCGACGATGACAAGGCCGTCCGGCGTCCTGCTCTGCTGTGTCATTCGGAGGCTGAGCCCTCGTTCTCGTCGGACTCGTCGGCGGCATCCTCCGGCTTGCGGTACGGGTCCGCGTCGCCCGCGTACTTCGCACCGGTCGACACCTCGCGCACCTGCGCGTCCTTGGCCCGCGCCTTGTCGAGGAGGTCCTCGATGGTGCGCGCGTTGTCCGGCAGGGCGTCGGGGACGAAGGCCAGGGTCGGTGTGAACCGGACCCCGGTCTGCCGGCCGACCTCGGACCGGAGCACGCCCTTGGCGCTCTCCAGCGCCGCGGCGGAGGCCGCCCGCTCCTCGTCGTCGCCGTAGACCGTGTAGAAGACCGTGGCCTCCCGCAGGTCGCCGGTGACCCGGGCGTCCGTGATCGTCACGAATCCGAGCCGCGGATCCTTGATACGCCGGTCCAGGGTCTCCGCGACCACGACCTGGATGCGATCGGCCAGCTTTCGGGCCCGCGCGTTGTCGCTCACCGGTCCGTCACTCTTCCTTCTGGGGTTGCTTACGGTCCGACGCTTCCGGCGTCCTGCGCTTCCGCGTCGGACGATTTCACGTCTGACATTTCTGACGTTGTTCAGTCTTCGTCGCTGTGCAGCCGCCGCCGAACCGACAGCAGCTCCACCTCGGGCCGGGCGGCCACCAGCCGCTCGCACCGGTCCAGTACGTCCGTGAGGTGTCCGGTGTCCCCGGAGACCACGGCAAGACCGATCTCGGCCCTGCGGTGGAGATCCTGTCCACCCGTCTCCGCCGCACTCACCGCGTACTTGCGCTGGAGTTCGGCAACGATCGGACGGACGATGGAGCGTTTCTCCTTCAACGACCGTACGTCGCCGAGGAGCAGATCGAAGGACAGTGTCCCCACATACATGGATGTCCGGATGTCCCGCCGGTTCGGGTTCGCGCCCTGCCAGTACTTGGCAGGGACACAAGAACCGTACACGGAACGGCCGGGGCCGATCGACGGAAATACGACCCGTCGACCGGCCCCGACTGTTGAGGTACGGATCAGCCTCGCGGCTTCTCGCGCATCTCGTACGTCGCGATGACGTCGTCGATCTTGATGTCGTTGAAGTTTCCGAGGTTGATACCGCCCTCGAAGCCTTCGCGGATCTCGGTGACGTCGTCCTTGAAGCGGCGCAGACCGGAGATGTTGAGGTTCTCCGCGATGACCTTGCCATCGCGCAGCAGGCGCGCCTTGGTGTTGCGCTTGACCTCGCCGGACCGGACCAGCACACCGGCGATGTTGCCCAGCTTGGACGAGCGGAAGATCTCGCGGATCTCCGCCGTACCGAGCTCGACCTCTTCGTACTCCGGCTTGAGCATGCCCTTGAGGGCCGCTTCGATCTCTTCGATCGCCTGGTAGATGACCGAGTAGTACCGGACGTCCACACCTTCGCGCTCGGCCATCTGCTGCGCACGCCCTGCGGCGCGCACGTTGAAGCCGATCACGATGGCGTCGGAGCCGGTCGCCAGGTCGATGTCCGACTCGGTGACCGCACCCACACCGCGGTGCAGGACCCGGATGTCGACCTCGTCACCGACGTCGAGCTGGAGCAGCGAGGACTCGAGAGCCTCCACCGAACCGGACGCGTCGCCCTTGATGATGAGGTTGAGTTCCTGGACCAGACCGGCCTTGAGCGCCTCGTCGAGGTTCTCCAGGGAGAACCGGACACCCTTGCGGGCGAAGTTGGCGTTGCGCTCACGGGCGGCACGCTTCTCGGCGATCTGACGGGCCGTACGGTCCTCGTCGACGACCAGGAAGTTGTCGCCGGCGCCCGGGACATTGGTGAGACCGAGTACGAGGACGGGGGTCGACGGACCCGCTTCCTCGACGTTCTCGCCCTTGTCGTCGAGCATCGCGCGGACTCGGCCGTACGCGTCGCCGACCACCATCGTGTCGCCGACCCGCAGCGTGCCTCGCTGGACCAGGACAGTCGCGACGGCACCGCGGCCGCGGTCGAGGTGGGACTCGATCGCAATACCCTGCGCGTCCTGCTCCGGGTTGGCCCGCAGGTCGAGCGAGGCATCGGCGGTGAGGACGACGGCCTCCAGAAGAGCCTCGATGTTGAGGCCCTGCTTGGCGGAGATGTCGACGAACATCGTGTCGCCGCCGTACTCCTCGGCCACCAGCCCGAACTCGGTGAGCTGACCGCGCACCTTGGTCGGGTCGGCACCCTCGACGTCGATCTTGTTGACCGCGACCACGATCGGCACGTCGGCCGCCTTGGCGTGGTTCAGCGCCTCGATCGTCTGGGGCATCACACCGTCGTTCGCCGCCACCACGAGGATCGCGATGTCGGTGGACTTCGCACCACGGGCACGCATGGCGGTGAACGCCTCGTGACCCGGGGTGTCGATGAAGGTGATCCTGCGGTCCTCACCGTTGACCTCGGAGGAGACCTGGTACGCACCGATGTGCTGCGTGATGCCGCCGGCCTCGCCCGCGACGACGTTCGTCTTGCGGATCGCGTCCAGCAGTCGGGTCTTACCGTGGTCGACGTGACCCATGACGGTCACGACCGGCGGACGCGAGACCAGAGCCTCTTCGCCGCCCTCGTCCTCGCCGAACTCGATGTCGAAGGACTCGAGCAGCTCGCGGTCCTCCTCCTCGGGGCTGACGATCTCGAGGACGTAGTTCATCTCCTCGGCCAGCAGCTTCAGCGTCTCGTCCGAGACCGACTGCGTGGCGGTGACCATCTCGCCGAGGTTCATCATCACGGCGACGAGCGACGCCGGGTTGGCGTTGATCTTCTCCGCGAAGTCGGTGAGGGAGGCACCGCGCGACAGACGGACAGCCTGCCCGTTGCCGCGGGGCAGCATGACGCCGCCCACCGACGGGGCCTGCATGGCCTCGTACTCCTGGCGCCTCTGCCGCTTCGACTTGCGACCGCGACGCGCGGGACCGCCGGGACGGCCGAACGCACCCTGTGTGCCACCACGGCCACCGGGGCCGCCGGGACGTCCACCGAAGCCGGGACGACCGCCGAAGCCGCCGCCGCCACCACCGGGACGGCCTGCGCCGCCACCGCCACCGCCGCCACCGGGACGACCGGCGAAACCGCCGCCACCGCCGCCACCGGGACCGGCCGGACGACCGGCGAAGCCGCCGCCGGGACGACCTGCACCGCCGCCGGGACGGCCTGCGCCGCCACCAGCGGGACCACGGCCACCGCCGGGGCCACCACCGGGACGCGGGCCGGCAGCGGGACGCTGCGGCATCATGCCCGGGTTCGGACGGTTACCACCGGGCGCACCGCCCGGACGCGGAGCCTGCGGACGGGGCATGCCGCCCGGAGTCGGACGGGCACCGCCCTGGCCCTGCGGACGCGGGGCGCCACCGGGGCCGCCCTGCGGACGCGGGGCGCCGGGACGCTCCTGGCCGCCACCGGGACGCGGGGCGCCACCGGGACGGGGTGCCTGCGGACGGGCCATGCCCGTCGAGCCACCGGAGGTGAAGGGGTTGTTGCCCGGACGGGGACCGGCCGGACGGGCGCCGCCGGGGCGCGGGGCGCCCTGGCCTGCGGGACGGGCCGGACGATCGCCACCACGGCCACCGTCACGCTCGCCACCACGGCCGCCGTCACGCTGACCGCCGGCCGGGGCCGGACGGGCGGGGCGAGGACCGGGGGTGGCACCCGCGGGACGCGGGGCCTGCTGCGGCGCGGCCGGCTGGGCCGGGGCCGGAGCGGAGAACTCTGCCGCGGGCACCGGGGTGACCGGAGCGGGCTTCGGCGCGGGCTTCGGACCCGGACGCGGGCCCGCCGACGGCGCGGAAGGCGCGACAGCGGAAGGGGTGCTGCTGGGGGCCTCGGCTGCGGCCGGCTTGGGGGCCGGGGCGCCGGGCTTCGGGGCAGCGGGACGTGCCGCAGCGGCCGGGGAGGGCGCTGCGGGCTTTACGGGCGCGGCCTTGCGGGGCGCGCCAGGCTTCGCAGCGGACTTGCCGGCGTTGCCGCCGGGCCCCTGCAGTGCGTCAGTCAACTTGCGTACAACCGGCGCCTCGATCGTCGAGGACGCCGAACGGACGAATTCACCGAGTTCTTGGAGCTTGGCCATGACGACCTTGCTCTCGACGCCGAACTCCTTGGCGAGTTCGTATACCCGGACCTTAGCCACTTCGCTCCTTTTAGGTCCGGGTTACCGCCGGACCGTCGCTACTTCATGGGCGTACTCATCGCGTACTCATCGAGTGCTCATCGCAATCTCGACCTACTTCCAACTCGCGAGGTACCTGACCGCACGGGGTCCCGTGCCGTTCTCGTTTCTTACGGTGTCACCCGCTCGACATACCGCTGCAGTGCCGCGGAATCGAACGGCCCCTTGGCCTTGAAGGCCCGGGGGAATGCCCGACGGCGAACCGCCAGGTCGAGACAGACAGTGACGGGGTGCATATATGCACCCCGGCCGGGCAGCGTACCGCGAGGATCGGGGACGCATGCGTCCTCGTCCACCACGATGCGCAGCAGCTCGCTCTTGGCCGCTCGCTCCCGGCATCCCACACAGGTTCGCTCAGGGCAAGCGCGGGCGTGCGTCCGGCCAGACACGGTTAAGTCTACCTCCCCGCACCGACCTCACCCCTTTGGGGCAAAAATCGAACGGACGTTGTCGTGATCTCAGCGGCATTCCGCGTGGATTTATTCCCCGGGACCGGCATCGGTCCCGTACTCCGGACCCGGGCCCGGCCGGTCTCCGGACCGGTGCGGTCCATCGTCCGGACGGGTGCCGGTCCACTCCCGGAACCGGCACCGGTCCCGTACCGGTTCAGCCGCGCTCGGACCGGTCCCGGGCCCGCTCGGCCCGCTCACGGTCGGCGATGTCCCGCTCGGCGTCGGTCTCGGTGTCCGGGCGGATGTCGATGCGCCAGCCGGTGAGGCGGGCGGCGAGGCGGGCGTTCTGGCCCTCCTTGCCGATGGCGAGCGAGAGCTGGTAGTCGGGGACCGTGACCCGGGCGGACCGCGCTCCGAGGTCCACGACCTCGACCTTGCTCACGCGGGCGGGCGACAGCGCGTTGGCCACCATCTCGGCCGGGTCGTCCGACCAGTCCACGATGTCGATCTTCTCGCCGTGCAGCTCGGCCATGACATTACGTACACGGCCGCCCATCGGGCCGATGCAGGCGCCCTTGGCGTTCAGACCCGAGCGGGTCGAACGGACCGCGATCTTGGTGCGGTGGCCGGCCTCGCGGGCGATCGCGCAGATCTCGACGGAACCGTCGGCGATCTCCGGGACCTCCAGCGCGAAGAGCTTCTTGACCAGATTGGGGTGCGTCCGGGAGAGAGTCACGGACGGACCGCGGACGCCCTTGGCGACCCGCACGACATACGTACGCAGCCGCAGCCCGTGGGTGTACTCCTCGCCCGGCACCTGCTCCTGCACCGGCAGGATCGCTTCGAGCTTGCCGATGTCGACCAGGACGTTCTTCGGGTCCTTGCCCTGCTGGACGACACCGGTGACGACATCGCCCTCGTGGCCCGCGTACTCGCCGAACGTCCTGTCGTCCTCGGCGTCGCGCAGCCGCTGCAGGATGACCTGCTTGGCGGTGGTCGCGGCGATCCGGCCGAAGCCGGACGGGGTGTCGTCGAACTCCTTCGGCTCCTGGCCCTCTTCGAGGTCGGCAGGGTCCTCCTTCGCCCACACCGTCACATGGCCGCGCGCGTCGAGATCCACGCGCGCACGGCGGTAGCTCCCGTCGGTGCGGTGGTAGGCGATGAGGAGGGCCGACTCGATCGCCTCGACGAGCACGTCGAAGGGGATCTCCTTGTCCTGTGCCAAGCCCCTCAAGAGCTTCACATCGATGTCCACGGCTACGCCTCCTCTTCCTTCTTGTCCTTGCGGTTGAATTCGATCTCCACGCGCGCCTTGGCGATCCCGTCGAAGGGGACCCGGCGGGACGTGGGCTTGCGGCCCTTGACGCCCGGCACTTCGAGGTCGAGCCCCTCGTCGTCGACGGCGACGATGCGGGCGACCAGTTCGCCGCCCTCATGCAGCTGCAGCTTGGCCAGGCGACCGGTGGCGCGTACGTAGTGGCGGTGCTCCGTCAGCGGACGGTCGGCACCGGGAGAGCTCACTTCGAGGACGTACTCGTCCTCACCCATCGCGTCGGTCTCGTCGAGCTTCTCGGAGATCGCGCGGCTCAGCTCCGCGCAGGCGTCGAGCTCCACGCCCTCGTCGGAGTCCACGACGATGCGCAGCACACGTCGGCGGCCTGCCCGGGACACCTCGATCTCTTCAAGATCCAGCTGCTTGGCGCTGACGAGCGGTTCGAGCAGCCCGCGCAGCCTCTCGCTCTGGGTGGTGCTCATCCGGGTGACTCCTCGGCCGCGTGTGCTGTTGTGTGGTTCGTCGCGTGTCAGGTCAAAGGGTATCCGGTCCCGAGGGGTGTTGCCGTCCGCCGACCGCTCAGCCGCAGGTACGCTCGCCTGCGGTGATCACTTCAGGACAGATCCAGTCAGGACAGATCAACGCCCGAAGGAGAACAGGTGCGGCGCACGGGGACGACGCGCAGGGGTGCGCTCACCGTAACGGGGGCGATCGCCCTGGGGGCGGCGCTGGCCGGCTGCGGAGACGGCGACAGCGGCGACGGCCGAAAAGGTTCTGCGCCGGCCGGTGCGCGGGACGCGGCGGCGAAGGCGGAGAGCGCGCTGCGGATGACGGCCGCGCGGACGAGCGGCACCCTGCTCGCCCAGTACGAGCAGGTCGTCACGGCCCATCCGGCGACCGCGGCCGGGCTCGCACCGCTGCGGGACGCCGTACGGGCCCATACGGAGGCGCTGTCGCCCGGGGCAAACAGGACGGCGCGGCCGAGTGCCGGCGAAACCGCGGGCACGACTGCGATGCGCGGCGCGGACCGGGCACCGGCCGTTTCGGGTCCACCCACCCCCTCGGGTTCGCCCACCGTTCCGGGTTCGCCCGCCGCCGACGCCAGGACCGCCGTCAAGGAACTGGCGGCGGCGGAACGCCGCACCGCTGACGCCCACACGGCGACGCTCCTGGCAGCGCCACCCGAGCTGGCCCGGCTGCTCGCGTCGATCGCGGCCGCCGGCGCGGCACACGCCTACCTGTTGACCGAACTGGCCAAGGAGACCTCGTCATGAGTGCGCAGACGCTGCAGGCGGCGCAGGCGGCGCTCGCCGCCGAGCATGCGGCGGTGTACGGGTACGGGGTGGTCGGCGGCCGGGTCGCCGGCGGCCGCCGGGCGGAGGCGACGGCCGCCTACCGCGGGCACCGGGCCCGGCGCGACGCCCTGGTGCGGACCGTACGCGACCTGGGCGGTGAGCCGGTGGCGGCGGGGTCCGCGTACGCTCTGCCGTTCGCGGTGCCGGATTCGGCAGCAGCGGTGAAGCTCGCCGCCGTGCTGGAGGACCGGATCGCGGGCGTCTACTCCGATCTCGTACGGGCTGCCGGGGGGCCGCTCAGGCGAGAGGCCGCAGACGCACTGCGGGAGGCCGCGGTGCGTGCGGTCCGCTGGCGGGGCAGCGGCGTAACCTTTCCCGGACTCACCGAGCGGTCCGCCGACGGCACCGTCTGAGCGGGCGGGCCTGCAGGGCTGATGCGACGGGCATGACCGACGCAAAGACCGGGACCGGTCCGACGCACTCATGAACGCTCTGAAAGGGAACACAGCACGTATGGGTTTCGAACCGCCGCAGCGTCTGGTGCGAGCGCTCGGCGAGGTGCACGGGGAGACGGCCGCCGCCGACTGGCTCGCGCGGCTCCCCGAGCTGATCAACGAGTCGCTGTCCGCCAACGGGCCGGAGCTGGCTGTCGAGCGTACAGCTGCCCCCGGTGGGCGCAGCAGCCTGGTTCTGCTGGTGCGCCGCGCCGACGGCACCCCGGCCGTGCTCAAGATCGCTCCCGCCGGTGCGGCGCCCGATCTGGAGCAGGCGGCACTGGCGCACTGGAACGGCTGGGGAGCGGTCCGGCTTCTCGGCTCCGGCGGCGGCGCATTGCTGCTGGAACGGCTGCATCCCGAGATGTCGCTGCGATCGCTGCCGGAGGCGAAGGCACT
The DNA here is from genome assembly GCF_043200055.1 of Streptomyces sp. NPDC048496. NCBI lineage: Bacteria > Bacillati > Actinomycetota > Actinomycetes > Kitasatosporales > Streptomycetaceae > Streptomyces > Streptomyces sp. NPDC048496. Next base: position 48,412 of record NZ_JBICXB010000043.1, read on the forward strand.
CCTGGAGGCTGCGGGTACGGTTCGACGGCTGTGGGTCGAGCCGCCCAGCGGGCACTCCTTCGAGACGGTCGCCGAGCGGACCGGCCGGTGCACGGACCCGATGCGGGCCGCCGCAGCGGCCGACCCGGCGCTCGAACCGCTGGTCTCCGCGGCCCTGGCCGCGCGGGCGGAGCTCGTCGCCCACTCCCCCGAAGTCCTGCTGCTGCACGGCAACTTCCGCCAGAGCAAGGTGCTGGCCGGGGAACGGGCGCCCTGGCTGACGGTCGGCCCTGAGCCGCTGGTCGGCGAGCGTGCCTACGACCTGGCGCGGCTGGTACGCGACCGGGTGGAGGACCTCATCGCCTCCCCGGGCGGACCCGTGACGGCCCGTCGCCGGATCAACAGGCTCGCGGATTCACTGGACGTGGACCGGGAACGGCTCCACGGCTGGACGTTGTTCCGTGCGGTGGAGTCGGGCACTCGCGCGCTGACCGTCGGCCGTCGTCAGGAAGGCGAACTGTCGCTGGAGTTCGCGGGCTGGCTGTAACGGCCTGCCCCGCAGAACGGCCGAAGGCCCCCGTGCTGTCGGACAGCACGGGGGCCTTCGGCGATTCCGGGTGTCAGCCCTGGGCCACGAGACGGGCGATCGCCTCGTCGACCGTGAGCTCCTCGCGCTCGCCCGTACGGCGGTCCTTGAGCTCCAGGACGCCCTCGGCCGAGCGGCGGCCCGCGACCAGGATCTTCGGGACACCGATCAGCTCGGCGTCGGTGAACTTCACACCGGGCGAGACGCCCGCACGGTCGTCGACCAGGACCCGCACGCCCGCGGCGCCGAGCTTCTCGGCGACGTCGAGGGCCAGCTCGGTCTGGAGCGCCTTGCCGGCGGCGACCAGGTGGACGTCGGCCGGGGCGATCTCGCGGGGCCAGCAGAGACCCTGCGCGTCGGCGGTCTGCTCGGCGAGAGCGGCAACGGCGCGGGAGACGCCGATGCCGTACGAGCCCATGGTGACCCGGACCGGCTTGCCGTTCTGGCCGAGCACATCGAGCTGGAACGCGTCCGCGAACTTGCGGCCCAGCTGGAAGATGTGGCCGATCTCGATGGCACGGTCCAGCTTGAGGCCGGTGCCGCACTTGGGGCACGGGTCGCCCGCCTCGACCACGACGACATCGAGGTAGTCGTCGACCTCGAAGTCGCGGCCGCAGACGACGTTCTTCGCGTGGGTGCCGGGCTTGTTGGCGCCGGTGATCCAGGCGGTGCCGGGGGCGATGCGCGGGTCGGCGATGTAGCGGACCTTCTCCAGACCCTGCGGGCCGACATAGCCACGTACCAGGTCGGGACGGCCCTCGAAGTCCTCTGCGGTGACCAGCTCGACCACGGCGGGGGCGAGGTGCTCGCCGAGCTTGCCGAGGTCGACCTCGCGGTCGCCGGGCACGCCCACGGCGACGATTTCGCCGTCGACCTTGACCAGGAGGTTCTTCAGCGTCGCGGAGGCCGGGACATCGAGGTGCGCCGCGAGCGTCTCGATGGTCGGGGTGTCGGGGGTGTCCAGCTCCTCGACGGGACCGTGCGCCGAGCCGTCCACGGGGGTGGCCTTGAAGGTCACGGCCTCCGTGTTGGCCGCGTAGTCGCAGGCGGGGCAGTCGACGAAGGTGTCCTCACCGGCCGGGGCGGGTGCCAGGAACTCCTCGGACGCCGAGCCGCCCATCGCACCGGAGACCGCGGAGACGATGCGGTGGTCGAGACCGAGCCGCTCGAAGATGCGGATGTAGGCGGCGCGGTGCAGCTGGTAGGCCTCGATGAGACCCTCGTCGGTGGTGTCGAAGGAGTACGAGTCCTTCATCTGGAACTCGCGGCCGCGCAGCACACCGGCGCGGGGGCGGGCCTCGTCGCGGTACTTGGTCTGGATCTGGTACAGGATCACGGGCAGGTCCTTGTAGGACGTGATCTGATCCTTGACGACCTGGGTGAAGATCTCTTCGTGGGTGGGGCCGAGGAGGTACTCGGCGCCCTTGCGGTCCTTGAGCCGGAAGAGCAGGTCGCCGTACTCGTCGTAGCGGCCGCTCGCGTCGTACGACTCCTTGGGCAGCAGTGCGGGCAGCAGGACTTCCTGGCCGCCGATGGCGTCCATCTCCTCGCGCACGACGCGGGTGATGTTCTCCAGGACCTTCTTGCCCAGGGGCAGCCAGGTCCAGATGCCGGCCGCGGTGCGACGTACGTAACCGGCCCGGACGAGCAGCTTGTGGTTGAGCGTCTCGGCGTCCGCCGGGTCGTCGCGCAGTGTCTTGATCATCAATCGGGACATGCGCTGGACCTGGGCCATGATGAACTCCTGCTCGGAAGGGTGATGTGCAGGAGGTTAGCCGGGTGGCGGGGGCGGGCGGAAATCGATTGGTTCAGCCCCGGTCCCGGCGGCGCAGGGGAAGAGGCGCTCCCATCACCGCGTACGGCTTGGGAGCACTGGGAAACAGCACCTGCCTGGCCAGGTCCCGGTAGCCGAGGGTGCGATACAGACCACGTGCCGGGCTCTCCGTGTCGATGGCGGAGAGGATGGAGCGCGGCTGATCGACGGCGTCCGTGATGGTGGTGATCAGGGTGCGGCCGATACCCCGGTTCTGGAACTCCGGATGGACATGCAGTTCGGTGATCACGAAGGAGTCGTCGAGCCAGTCCTCAGAGCCGGTGGCCCGCAGATAGGGCTCGACGACGGTGGACCACCAGTGGCCGCGTTCGTTGGGCATGCCGTAGACGAACCCGACGAGCCGGCCGGTCGCAGTGGTGGCGCCGAGGGCGCGGGCGCAGGGGTGCTCGAGGTGTCTGAGGACGATATGGCGACGTACCTGGACCTCGTCGTGACCGAGGCCGAAGGCGACGGCCTGCACGGCAAGCGCCTCGTCCACCCGCGCGGCGAGATCGATCGGCCCGACCAGAACACCGGGAGTGCGGGCGCCGCCCCCTGAATCAGCTGCCATGCGCCGAACCCTACTGTCCGCGCCGCGCTGTGGCATACGTGTCAGGAGTGCTCGCCGTTGCGAGTGGGAGCACTGCCGACGGCGGCGTCGAGCGGACACTTCGGCGAGGCCGTGCCGCTCCCAGCCACTTCGTCCCGGTCAGAAGAGCACGCTCATGAACGCGCCGACCTCACGGAAGCCGACCCGCGTGTATGCCCTGCGGGCCGCGGTGTTGTAGTCGTTCACGTACAGGCTGACGACCGGTGCGACATCGGCCAGTGCATAGCGCAGGACCGCTGCCATCCCGGTCTCGGAGAGGCCGCGGCCGCGGTGTTCGGGGGCGACCCAGACGCCCTGGATCTGGCAGGCCTGCGGGGTGGCAGCGCCGATCTCCGCCTTGAAGACGACCTTGCCGTCCTCGATCCGGGCGAAGGAGCGGCCGGTGCCGATGAGTTCGGCGACGCGTGCCTGGTAGAGAAGTCCGCCGTCACCGGCCAGCGGCGAAATGCCCACCTCCTCGGTGAACATCGCCACGCAGGCCGGCATCAGGACATCTATCTCGTCCTTGCGGATGCGGCGTACCAGCGGGTCGGGCGTCACACCGGCGGCGGGGCTCTCGGTGACCATGAGCGGCTGGTTGGCCCTGACCTCGCGGGCGGGGCCCCAGCCCGGTTCGAGCAGCCGCCAGAGCTGGGCGGTGGGCTCGGCGGGACCGACGATCGAGGAACAGCGGCGGCCGGCCCGACGGGCCCGGTCGGAGAACGCCCTGATGGCCTCGGGGGTGGCACAGATGGGTACGAGATTGGCGCCGGAGTAGCAGAGCGAACGCAGTCTGCCATCCGCGTACCAGCCCCACATCTCGCCGCCGAGGCGCCAGGGATCGAGCCCTGCGATCTGGACCCGGGACGTCACGAAGGCGTTGGCGACGGGGTCGCTCTCCAGGATGGCGAGCGCGGCGCCGAGGTCGCTGGGTTCGAGGACCCGGGTGGTGGTCTGCGTCAACACAAGGGGGCCTCACCATGCGGTCTGCTGATTTCCGCACTGTACCGAAAGAGGCTGGCAGGCGCCGCCCCATGCCCGTCAACAGCGTCCACGGCCACCGTGAGGTCTCTCACGACCGTGCCCCGCCCGACGGCTTGTTCGTCGGACGGGGCACGGTCACAGAAGCAAGAATTCGGCATCGGCCGCTTCGGCCTCAGCTGATGGAGACCTCGGGCTCGCCGGAGGCGACGCCGTCCTTCTCCATCTGCTCGGCGATCTTCAGGGCTTCTTCGATGAGCGTCTCGACGATCTTCGACTCGGGAACCGTCTTGATGACCTCGCCCTTGACGAAGATCTGCCCCT
>NZ_JBICXB010000044.1:0-52470 GCF_043200055.1 Streptomyces sp. NPDC048496
CAAGCTTGTGACTAGACACCTCAAGCCTTGCAGGAAACGGCGTGTTTCATGTATCAGCGCAGGTCACAGCACCCACACATACGGCAGGAGAGCCCAAAAAGGCCGGAACGCCGAGCCGAGTGCCGGGATCATCGACAGTCAGTCGGTGGACGCCTCCGAGACCGTCGGTGAGGACAGCCGCGGATACGACGGCGGCAAGTCACGTGACGGGCGCAAGCGCCACATCCTGACCGACAGCGAGGGCCTGCTCCTCGAAGTGACGGTGACCACCGCGGACGTGCACGACTCCAAGGCCGCCCCCGCGCTGCTGGAGACGTTCATGGACCAGCCGGGCCGGCTGCTGAAGCTGGTCTGGGTCGACAGCGCCTACCAGGGCCCCGCACTGGCCAAGGCGTTCGCCCGTCACGGGGTGCGCGTCGAGGTCGTACGCCGCTCCGACGGGCAGCGCGGCTTCGTCGTCCTGGCCCGCCGCTGGGTCGTGGAACGCACGCTGAGCTGGCTGGCCCGCTCACGCCGCCTCAACCGCGACCACGAACGCCGCCCCGACCACCACACCCAGATGGTGTGGTGGGCCGCCGTGATCAGGCTGTCCCGGCGCCTGGCCGGGGACGCTCCGCGCTGGCCGGACAAACGCCCCGACCGACTGGCCCAGGCGCGGGCGTGAACCGTCCGTCCTTCGCCCGCACCAGCCAGCCCCGCTTCTCCAGCACGTAGGCACGGTGACGGATCTTCTCCACCTCGTTCTTGATCTCCGCTTCCCGGCCCACCGCCCGCGCAAGCTCCACCCCGTTCACCGGCCCCGAAGCGGCCACCACCGCGGCGAACACCTCCCGATACAGGCCGCTGAGCACCTCCTCACCCATGCCTGACCGCCACACCGGCGGCCGCTCGCCATGCACCGCGCCGGAGCCGCCCGATCCCCCAACCGCAGCCACCTCACCACCAGAAGGCACAGAAACCGGCGTATTCACCGGGCTCTCCTCGGCCAGCACCAACACGAGCTCCTCACGCCCCACCCGGGCCCGCTCGACTCGCTCCCGCGCGGCATCCACCTCCGCCTGAGCCTGCTCCAGAACCTCCGTCCAGGACTCCAGATCCTGCCTCGCCCGCACCTCACGCCGTTCCATCAACCCCAGCACCGACGGCATCGCACCCTCCTCGATCAACAACAAGCCGTCCGCTGCCTGCCCCTACCCCGTCGCGATCATGCCCCGCACACGAAGAAGCCCCTGCTCATCGAACAGGGACTCCCTTTGCCACAACGCACTTACATCAGGCCGGTCTGCGGCCGACACAGCTCGCAAGCCGGGGTCCCGTCGGCGAGGGCGGAGACGGCCTGCTCATCAGGAATCTCCTAGACGGAGACCTCGTCCACCGGCTGCCGCGAGTTCGGCATGTGCGCGAGCGACGGTGCGGGGGCCGGCGTCCTGCGGTCGAGCGGGATGATCTCAGGACTCATCTCCTGCCCCAGGAAGACCCGTCGTACCACGCGCTCGGCGGCAAACCCGTCGTCGTACGCGCAGAACCGCTCCCGGAACGCGGCCCGCAGCGCCGCCGCCTCCGGACCGCGCCAACTTCCGCTCCGAAATGCCTCGACGAGCTCCTCCTCGGTCGTGGCGACCACGCCCGGCGTGTCACCCGGCTGGCCGGAGAGCAGGTCGAAGGTGACGCCGCGGGACTGGGAGTACACGTCCCAGTCGTCGGCGTACACGACAATCGGCCGGTCCAGGTTGGCATAGTCGAATGTGATCGACGAGTAGTCGGCGATCAGCGCGTCGGCAGCGAGGCAGAGGTCCTCGACGACCGGGTACGTCGACACGTCGATGATCTTGCCCTGGTCCGCGAGGTGCCTGAGCTGGGTGTCCTCGCCGTAGAAGTAGTGGGTGCGGGCGAGCAGGACGTAGTTGTCGCCGAGTTCGGCGGCCAGTCGCCCCAGGTCCAGGGTGGGGGTCCAGTCGGTCTTGTAGTCGCGGTGGGTCGGCGCGTACAGAAGGGCCGTCTTGCCCGGGGCTATGCCGAGCCGTGCGCGGATCGCCGCCACGTCCTCGGAGCCGGCGCGGTAGTACGCGTCGTTGCGCGGATAGCCCGCGTCGAGGGACTCGAAGGAGGAGGGATAGACGCGCTCCCAGTTCTCCGTGGAGTGCGGGTTGGAGGAGACGCTGAAGTCCCAGCGGTCGACGCGGGCGAGCAGGCGGGCGAAGTCCATGTCCTTCGCGGACGCCGGGTACGCCTGCTGGTCCAGGCCCATGCGCTTCAGCGGGGTGCCGTGGTGGGTCTGCAGGTGGATCTGGCCCGGGCGCTTGACGAAGTGGTCCAAGAAGTTGACGTTGTTGACGAAGTACTTGGCGCGGGCCATCACCTCCCAGTAGCGGGGGGAACCGGGGAGCACGAAGTCGATGCCGTCGGGCACCCGGTCGGCAAGTTCCTTCCTGACCACCCATACGCCGTGCACCTGGGGCGCCAGCTCGCGGGCCTTCTCATAGACGGCGAGTGGGTTGCAGGACGGCAGGCGGTCCCAGTACGCGGAGTAGACCGCGAGGTTCTCGTCGAGAGGGCGGCGGCGCTGCAACGTGTAGTAGCCGGAGTAGGCCTTCCTGCCCACCTTGACCTTGGCCTTCTTGGCCCTCCTGAGGCCCGCCCCCTTGGCGCGACGGGCGAGTTCGAGGGCCTGGAAGGTGCGGTACGAGCCCTTGGTGAGCGCCCGCATCTTTTCGCCGGTGACCGTCTCGGGCGGGGTGAAACCGGCCGGCAGGTGGCGGCGGTAGAAGTCGAGGGTAAGACGGAAGAACTCCTCGCGGTCTGCGTGGACGACCCGCTCGGGGCGCGCAATCACGAACAGCATGTGGTTCATGGCGCGCTCGAAGAGCAGTGGCTTCGCCCAGTCGAGCTCCGGGCGCGCGTCGAGGAACGCGAACAGGCCCTCGTACTGCGGGAAGATGTCGAAGTGCTTGCGGCCTGGGGTGCGAGTGATCGCGCCCTGGCGGCGCTGCCGGTACTCGATGCCGACGCGAGCCAGGCAGCCGATGCGCTCTGCGGTGACCATCGCCATGAACGTGACTGGCGCGTCCTCATACAGACCCGGCGCGTACTGAAAGCCCTCCCTCACGAAGAACTCACGCCGGAACGCCTTGTTCCAGGCCACAAGGAAGAGGTGCAGGTACTCGGGCTCGTCCTTGATCCGGAACGTGTCCGTGCCCGCCTTCTCCAGGAGGTCGGCGGCGGCGCTGCCCCCGCCCTTGCCCCACCAGTGGTTGCGTACGTGGTCGAAGACGAGGATGTCCACGTCTCCCTGGACGTCGAGGCGGTCAGCAAGCGCCTGCAGCAGGCCGGGGGTGTACGTGTCGTCGCTGTCGAGGAACAGTACGTAGTCACCCGTCGCCTCCGCGAGGCCGGCGTTGCGCGCCCGGCCCAGGCCGACGTTCTCCGGCAGGTGCAGCACCCGCACCCGGGGGTCGCAGGCCGCGTACTCGTCGAGGATCGCTCCGCACTGGTCCGGTGAGCAGTCGTCGACGGCAATGACCTCAATGTCGCGGAACGACTGGCCCAGGACGGAGTCCAGGCACTCGCGCAGGTACCCCTGCACCTTGAACACGGGTACGACAATGCTGAAGCGGGGCATGGCTGGCGGACTCCTGGCGTACATCGGGACGGGCCGTCTTCCTGACCCTTGCGTGGGGCGGCAGGTAAGGGATGGCGCCTGAAAGTCCTGACGCAAGGGACCAAGACGGATAATCTTAACCGGCGCTTCACCAGACGCTATGCGGTGGGTCACCCAGGGCCGCGGCCGGGGGCCATCCGTCCACCAGCCTGGTGATCAGCCGGCGGGTCATGCCGGAGCCCGGTGGTCGCGCCCCTGGAGCCTGGTGTTGGAGAGCGAGTGGCGCAGGGTTGTGGTCTTTGCGGTCCGCCACGTGCTCGACCATGCCCCAGCCTGCGCGCACGCGTCGAGGAGCATGCCGGTGAACTCCTTGTTGGCGAGCTCGGTGCCGCCGCTGGTGGGATGAACCTCTCCACCCCGGCCGCCGCGCAGCACGATTTTGATGCCCCGGCAGTGGCCGGACATGTGCAGCCAGTCACGGAGGTGCCGGCCCTCGCCGCGCAGCGGCACTTTCTTCCCGTCCAGAAGGTGACGGCTCCCGAGGGCATCTCCCTGACAGTGCCCGAGTTGCCGATCGTTGCGGTATGCCCGAAGCATGAGGTGTCCGCAGGGTGGGGGTCTGACCGCCGAGAGACAGACCCGGATGGAAGCAGCCAGCATGTGCGCGAGCGGCCCAGTAGACGGTGCTCCGTCGGCCGTCAGAGGCCGAGCGACACGGGTTCGGCGCGGCTGAGTCGACGCCCGGTCGCAACAGATGACCACGTGAATCGGTGGGCCGCGATGCCGAGATCGGCGTCGCGGCCCACCCTTCCTTTCTGCCCCTTCACCACGGCTCGACCGTGGTCAAGCCGAGTTGAGTCAACGGGTCACGGCTTGATTCCCGTTGTTCGGCACCGCGTGCATGACGGTCAGCGTCATGCTGTTGTTCTTGTAGGACACCCGGAACAGGTAACCGCCCACGTTCAGGGCCCGGTTCTCCGGCAGCGCGTGGAAGGCGCCCTTGATCGAGCTACCGCTCATGATCGTGAACACGGTGCCCGGGGTCAGCTTGCCCCGCACGTCCAGGTCCAGCTCACCGTCCAGCACCAGGTTCCCCGCCGCCCGGACGCTCGTGTAGTCCCGGTCGCCGGAGATCGTGACGGCAACGCGACCCTGCTTGCCGATGGTCGCGTTCCCGCCGACGTTCAGGACATTGCCTGCGGCGCCGGAAGCGCCGGTGATCTGCGCGGCCTCGTCGGCCGTGAGACCGGGCCGCAGCACACCGCGGCTGACGTCGATGCTGTCACCCACGGTGCCGCTGCCGCCGAGCGTTCCGCCGCGCACGTCGACAGCGCTCGCGTGCGAGCCGACGACCGAGAGTTTGCCGTCGAGGACGGTGCTCGTCCCGTGCCAGGTCTCGCTGCCGGTGAGGAACAGGGTGCCGGCGCCACGCTTCGTGAGGCTGCCCTCGTAGGCGCGGGCCTTGCGGGCCTGCTCACGGCTGACCCCGATGGCGTAGTCCGACTTGTCGGCGTCGCTCGCGCCGGCCGGCAGGCCATTGGTCCAGCCCTTGGCGGCCTTGGTCGCCGCCCAGGCGGCCGCCTCGGCGGCGTCCTCCTGCTGGCGGGCCCGGATCGCGACGTCCGAGATGTCGTTCGACCACACGTCGTCGCGCCCCTGCGTGTCGACGACGAACGGCCCCAGGAACTGGCCCGGGCCGTTCATGGCCTCCCGCAGGCTGACCGTGCCCCAGCCGTTGCGGCTGTCCGGCACCTGCACGATCTGGCCGCCGGTGGGGTTCAGCACGGCGTTGCCCGCCGCGTCACTGATCGTGTTGTTCTGCCGGCCGGTGGTGAACATCGTGTAGAGCGCCTGCTCGTTGGTCATGTACGGGAAGCGCTGCATGATCAACGACAGTGCGGCCGCCGAGTGCGGGCCGGCCATCGACGTCCCCGACGAACTGCCGTAACGGGGCTCGGGAACGCCGTTGACGACCGACACGGTCGTGCTGTTGATGTTGTTGGCCGGCGCCGTCACGCAGGACCACTTCGCGACGCCGCACTGGTTGAACGTCTGCTGGCCGGGGACCAGGACGGAGCCGTCAGGGTTGAACGTGCGCCCCTGGGTGGGGTTGATCCCCGACGTCGTGTACCAGCTGCCCTCCAACTCGGGCATGAAGTACGGCGCGGCGCCTCGCGGCGACGGGTTCACGTAGCCGCTGTTACCGGCGGTGAACTGGATGACCGAGCCGGTACGCGCGGCCTCGATGGCACCGTTCAGCCAGTGGGCGGCGCTGCCGTTCGCGTCGACGACGCCGTCCGGAGTGGACCAGAGGCGCCATGCCGTGTTCAGACCGAAGCCCGCCGGGCTGCCGGGCGGCGTGTCATACGTGTTGTAGTTTTCCGTTTTGGGCTGGCTGCCCCAACTGCTGGTGATGATCCTGATGGGCTCGCCGTTCGCCGTCTTGGCGGCGTTCACGGCCCGGTAGACATTGCCGATGTAGGCGTCGTCCGGCGTCTGCGCGGCGGTCGGGTTCGCCGGCAGGAGACCGTAGAGCACGCCGTCCGTCTTGCCGGTGTTGCCCATGTACACGTTGCTGTTGAACGCGACGCCGTGCATGTTGGCATCCGGCCCGGCCGGTTGCGTCTCGCCGACACCGTCGCGGCTCGCGCCGATGGTCCCGCTGACGTGGGTGCCGTGGCTGTCGTTGAGCGCCGGGTTGTAGAACCCCGGCGTGGGGCCCGTCTGGCCGCCCTGGGCCTCCACTGAGAAGTAGCGGTCCCCGACCGCGTAGTTCGTGTCCAGGCTTCCGTGCTCCCGGACGTGCCCGGCGAATACGCCCGAGTCGACGACGCCGATGTTCATCCCGGTGCCGGAGTAGCCGGCGGCGTAGGCGAATTCGGCTCCCATCGACACCAGGCCGGCGTCCCGGTTGAACTCAGGGGTACGCCAGCTCGCCGCGTCGCCGAGCCGTCCGGGATCTCCCTCGTAGGTCTTGATCGGCGGTGGCACGGGCACCTGCCCCATCGCCGGCTGCGCGGCGACGCCGAGCACCACTATCGGTATCAGCGCTGCGATCAGCGCCGGCTTCACGCGTTTTGTGTTCGACACTCAGACCCCCTCCAAGATCGATTGCGCCGGATGCTATTCCTCCTCCCGGAGCGGATCAAGGTATCGGCGGACACGTTTCTATCTACGTCGGAAGTAAGCACCAGAGGCCGGGCGATCCGCGGACCAGCAGGTGGCGGTGGCCAGCCCTGGAGTCGTGCAGCGCGATGTCGGCCCAGTCGTAGAAGCGTTGCCCCTTTGCACCGGTCCCGGCGGGCAGCTTCTGCCAGGCGCCGGGTCGACTTCGTCGTCCACCGCAGCGGCGACATCGAATCTCCGCGCACATCCGGCTCGACCGGCGCCAGCAGCGCGGGCCGCAGTTCCGGATCCAGGTCGACCACGCGCTTGCGGCCACCACCCGCCCGGCGAACCCGCCCCAATGAGCATTGTGCAACCTGAATTCGCTGGTCATGGGGCTGGCGTGGGCGGGGGCTGAGGTGCTCGTGCCGGTCGTGGACGTGATCGGTAGCAGGTGATCGTCTGGCGCATTGCCGGTTCGCCGGAATCGCGATGCCGGGTCCGGAGTGCCTCGTAGGCTCCGAGGAGAGCTGGGGCTGTTGGCGGCGGGGTTCGGTCAGCCGCTTTCCCGGTAGTTCATGAACCAGTGGGTGTTGAAATAGCGGGCCATCGTGAACGGGTGGTGCGGGTCGATGAGGATGCGGCAGACGAACTCCGCGGCCTGGCAGTCAAAGGGCATGTCCGCGCCGTCGAAGGACCGGACCACGACGGGCCAACAGTCGGGGTCGTCGCCGTCGGCCCTCCAGCAGTACAGGTCCTCGTGCTCAGTGCCTGCCCAGATGAGCAGACCGTCCTCTCTGAGGTCCGTCCACGGCTCCTGATTCAGGTCCAGGTATCCGTCGAAGGCGCCCTCGCCGAACGTCTCGACCATGCGCTTGTAGTCGCTCGGCAGCGCAGTGCCCAGGCGCGACTCCGCCTCCGCCCAGTCCACGTCCGGCCGTTGGGCGGGCTGTGTCCAGCCGGTGATCCGTCTGAGCCGCTCCATCCAGTCCACGTCCTCATCCTCATCCGGAGCGACCGCCAAGGGTTCTGGCACCTCCCTGTGAGCGACCACCAACACCGGCCGCTCGGCCCCCTCGGCGTCCCGCGCCATACCCGTGCCGACCCACTGATCCCCGTACGCCCACGCCCGTATAGTCACGGCCCGGTCCTCGAAGGGTACGAGGAGAGCCGCGCCCCTGGACTCGTCGACCGTCGGATCGGTGAAGCCGTCGAGGACGAGGGTGCGGGGGACGCCGTACCTGCTGTCGAGTAGGTCGGTCAGGTCCTGTGGGGCCAGGTCACTGGGCAGGCACATGTAGCCGTCCCCCGGGCCGAGTTGGGCCAGTAGGTCGTCGACGGTCGTTTGCGTGAGCTCCATGGCGGACAGTGAAGCGCACCGCACCGACAATGGGCATCGTCCAACCTGAAGCTCCATGCCACGAGGCTGGCGTGGGCCGAGGCTGGTGTGCTCACGCCGGCCGCGACGCCTTGATCTCGCGGCATTGGGTGATCGTCCGGCAGCGTTGGACCTCGGCATTCGTCAGCACGTGGAGGGCCCGCAGGAGCGTGGTCGCGTCGATGCCGACTCAATGCTGATTCTTCTGGCGATGCGACAGGTGTTCTTGGACTGGCCGAGTTTTGCGGGTGCGCATCATGCCGCAATTATCGACACGAGGTCGCGGGTGCGCACGGGTGACGGAGCGGTGGGTTCTTGGGGCGGGTGCCGCGGCGGCTCCGGCGATCTCGAAGCACCAGATCTTCGCGGACGGTGGCGAGGAACGGGTCGGCACGTGCTGAGCACCGCCGTGCGACCGGCGCGGACCCCCGGCACCCGTGCCTTCGGCGCTCCATGGCCCGCCCGGCACGGGACGCAGGTGATATACACCGCGTATGCCCCGTTTGCGTCTTCTGCTCACTGCTGTGATCGGCAGTAGCCGGAGGTGTTCGGCAGTCCGTGTGGGGCGCGCGCTCTCCCCGCGTGGCGCGCTCGCCCTGCAGAGCGTGGACGGTGCCCTGTCCTTCGCCCTGCGTGCCGCGCTGGCGATGGCGCTGCCCGCGCTGCCCATGGCACTGGCCGGGCGAGCCGACCAGGCTGTCTACGCCATGCTGGGATCCTTCACCACCACGTTCGGGCGCAACCTGCCCTACGCGCGCCGTGCCCGCGTGCTCGCGCTGGTCGCGGCGGCCATGACGGCGTGCGTGGGCTGTGGTTGGGCTCTTGCCGCGTGGGCCCATCCACGGGACGGGGGAGCGCTGCCGTGGTGGTCGCAGCCATGGCCGCGGTGGCCGGGATCGCGAAACTCGCCTGTGACGCGGCGCGCCTGAGCGGGCTGGGCGCGGTGCTGCTGCTCTTCTCCTTCGCTGTGGCGGCCAATGGTTCGCCGGCCCCGGCCGACGTCCTTCCCCATACCGCCCTGGCCGCTTTGGGCGCGGCCGTGGCCTGGGTACTGGCCGTGTCGGGCTGGTTCGTGCACCCGGATCGTCCACAGCGTCTCGCGGTGGCCGCTGCTCTGCGCGAGCTCGCGGACCTGGTGGAGGCAACCGGCGCGGGGGACGGAAGCAGGCTCGTCCGGCACCGGGCGATCGCCGCTGTTCTCCAGGCGTATCGGACTCTGGGTCTCCTGCCTCCGACAGCCGTCGAGCAGGGCGGCCGGGGCGGCACGTGCGTCCGTCTGACCGATCTCTCCTGGTCGCTGCTGACCGGTGCCGCCCGCCGGCAGCCGGACGACCCCACCCGCCTGGCGCGGGACCTGCGCCGCCAGGTCCGCCTGCTTGTGAGCCGGCGCCACCGGGTTCCGCGACTCCTGCCCGAGCTGTCGCTTCCGTCCCTGGTCGCCCAGGCCGGCATGGTCTCCGTGGTGGGCTCCGAGCCGGTTCCGGCCGATCCGACGGTCCGGCGCGCCGCCGAACTGAGGGCCGCGGAACTGGTGACGGGGCGGCGCCCCGGCGGCCGCGGCCACGTGTCGGTCCTGCTCGTTCCCGCCCTGCGGATGATCATCGGCACCGGTCTTGCCGGAGGGACAGCCCTTCTTCTGGGCCTCGGCCACGGCTACTGGGCGGCGATCTCCGCCGCCGCGGTGCTCCATTCGATCAACGTCCGCACGGCGGCACAGCGCGCCGTCCAGCGCACTTTGGGCACGGTCGCCGGACTGATGCTCACTCTCGGCCTGCTGTCCGCGCGCCCCGACCCTGTGCTGCTCGTCCTGGTGATCGTGCTCCTGGAGTTCCTGCTGGAGTACGTCGTGGCGCGCAACTACGGTCTCGGCGTCGTCTTCCTCACGCCGCTGGCTCTGCTGCTGTCCGACCTGGCCTCTCCCTCGCCTGCCGGAGCCCTCGTCGAGGACCGGGCGCTGAGCAGCCTCCTCGGGATCGCCATCGCGCTGGCGTGCGCGCTGTTGGTGGCCCACGACCGCGCGGCGGTCCGAGCGGAGCGCGCGCTGGCCGCGTGCACGGAGGCGTCCGAGCGTGCCGAGCAGGTGCTGGACGACCGCTCGGAGCCGTCGTACGCGATCGTCCAGACGCACCTGGCGGCAGCTGTGGTGGAGTTGCGGGAGGCCGACGACGCCGCGGCGGGCGAGCTCTGGCCGGCGGAGATCGATCCCACGGAACTCGCCGCCGCGGAGCAGCGTGCCTACCTTCTCCTGGAGCGGCTCGTCCGGGGAAGGTGATGCCACGCGGAGTGCCGCCCGTGCGCGCTCCCTGTTTCAGGCGACGGGGCTGATGGTGACCTTGACGTGCTTCATGATCGGCTGATCGCTCTGGGTGCTGTAGTCGCCCAGCGCGCACAGCACGTTCATCTCGGGCATGTAGCCGGCCGCGCAGCCGCGGGGGATGTTGTAGGGGATGGCGAGGTAGCCGCTGAGGGACCGCTGACTGCCGTCCTTCGCGGTGCTCGTGATGTCGACCGGGCCGAGGTCGGCGATGCGGCGTTCGCGCATGTCGGCCCGGTTCATGAAGACGAGCGTGCGCAGGTTCTTGATGCCACGGTAGCGATCGTTGCCGGAGTAGATGGTGGTGTTCCACTGGTCGTGGGACCGCATGGTGCACAGCGCCAGGGTGCCGGGAGCCGGGACGACGTCGGGGAGTTCGGCGGTGGAGAACTCGGCGCGTCCGGACGGGGTGAGGAAGACCAGTTCGCGGGCGGGCTGCTTGATGCGGAAGCCGAGGGGCAGGCGCACGCGGCGGTTGAAGTCCTCGAAGCCGTCGAGGACCTTGGCCATGGTGTCGCGGATGCGGTCGTAGTCCTCGATGTACCACTCCCAGGGCGTGGCGCTGTCGGGCAGGGCGGCCCGCGCCATGCCGGCGACGATGGCCGGCTCGGACAGCAGGTTCGAGGAGGCGGGGCGTTTCATCCCGATCGAGAGGTGGACCATGCTCATGGAGTCCTCGACGGACGTGCTCTGGATGCCCTTGCGCTGATGGTCCTTCTCGGTACGGCCGAGGCACGGCAGGATGAGGGCCCGGCGGCCGTGGACGACGTGGCTGCGGTTCAGCTTGGTGCTCACCTGGACGGTGAGGTCGCAGTTGCGCAGTGCCGCGTAGGTGTACGGGGTGTCCGGTGCCGCGAGGGCGAAGTTGCCGCCCATGGCGACGAACACCTTCACATCGCCGCTGTGCATCGCCTTGATCGTGTGGACGGTGTCCAGGCCGTGCTCGCGGGGCGGCTCGATCCCGCAGGCCTCGGCGAGGCGGTCCAGGAACTCGTCGGTGGGGCGGTGGTCGATGCCGCAGGTGCGGTTGCCCTGGACGTTGCTGTGCCCTCGTACGGGGGAGGGGCCCGCTCCTTCGCGTCCCAGATTGCCGCGGAGCAGAAGCAGGTTGACGATCTCCCGGACGGTGTCGACGCCGTGCTCGTGCTGGGTCAGCCCCAGACACCAGCTGACGATGCTGCGGTCGGCCTCGCCGTACACGCGTGCCGCTTTGAGGACGTCGGCGCGGCTCAGCCCCGACTGGTTCTCGATCTCCTCCCACGACGTGGCCTCGCACAACGCGCGGTATTCCTCGAAGGCGGCAGTGTGGCGCTCGATGAACTCCCGGTCCAGAGCCCTGGGGGCGGATTCGGACTGCTCCAGGATCGCCTTGGCCATGCCGCGCAGCAGGGCCATGTCGCCGCCGATGCGGGGCTGCAGGTTCAGCGTGCTGGTGCGGGTGGTCTTGAAGAGGGCCATGTCCGTGAAGTCGTGCGGGACGATGGTGCGCGTGGCCGCCGCCTCGACGAGCGGATTGATGTGCACGATCTGGGCGCCGCGGTGGTAGGCCTCGGCGAGGGCGGTGAGCATCCGGGGCGCGTTGGAGGCGGCATTGACTCCCAGGATGAACAGCGCGTCGGCCGCCTCCCAGTCCTTGAGGTCGACGGTCCCCTTGCCGGTGCCCAGGGATGCCTGGAGGGCTCGGCCGCTGGCCTCGTGGCACATGTTGGAGCAGTCCGGCAGGTTGTTGGTGCCCAGTTCACGGGCCATCAACTGGTAGAGGAACGTGGCCTCGTTGCCGAGCCGGCCGGAGGTGTAGTACGACGCCTGATTGGGGTTGTCGAGGCCGCGCAGGGCACGGCCGGCCACCTCGAACGCGTCCTTCCAGCTGATCGGGACGTAGTGGTCCGTATCGGGGTCGTAGACCATCGGTTCGGTCAACCGCCCCTGGTTCTCCAGGTCGTAGTCGCTCCACCCGGCGAGCTCCGTCACCGAGTGCGCGGCGAAGAACTCGCGCCCGACCCGCTTGCGGGTCATCTCCCAGGTGACGTGCTTGATCCCGTTCTCGCAGATGTCCAGGTGCAGACCCTTGGTGTCGTCCGGCCACGCGCAGCCCGGACAGTCGAACCCGGTGTTCTCGTGGTTCATCCGCATGATCGCCCGCGGCCCGTCCACCAGCGCACCTTCGCGCACCAGGAGACGGGTCACGCTCTTGGCCGCGCCCCAGCCTGCGGCGGGGTGGTGGTAGGGGTGGAACTCCGGATCCTCCTCGGGGGTGGGCCCCACACGGGGCTCCAGGGGTTCCTGTTCGTCAGTGTTGGCGCTCAAGACTCTCAACCCTTCCACCATGCGGGCATGAGGGGATCAAACGGCACTTTCGGGCAGGCTATGCCCGCTGGTACCCGCCCGCCATTCGACTTTCGGGGGACTGGGCGATGCCGGATATTCCACGTCGCGCTGCACCCCGGTTCACGCGCCGCTACTCTGACGCTGTCCCCCTCTATTACTTTTGCGGCTTATTGTCCGTCGGGAGTCTCATGGCCGCGTCCCAGCCCGTCGTCACGCCGCCCTCCAGCGCAGCGCTCCTCCTGGTGGCCACCATGGCCCACGGTGGTGAGGCGACCGTGCGCAAGGGGCTCCAGGATCTGGCGGGTCCGACCCGCTCCGTTCTGACGCTCCTGACGTACACGGACGAGGCCGTCGTCGTACTGGAAGCCTGAGACCCTTCACCGAGCTGCCGAGACATCACTCTCGAGGCCCCATGAACCGCTGGCTGATGCTTTCCGCCGTTCCCCGACTCGCGGGCACGGCGCTCGTCGGAGCGGTCGTCGGCGCGGCCGTCGGCATCCTGACCCACCCACCCCTGGGAATCCTCGCCGGGATCGCCACTGCGGAAACGTTCTTCGTCGTGACAGGGTGGATCGCCCTGTGGCCCATGGACGCCGCCACCACCCATCGCAACGTCCGGCGCGAGGATTTCCGGCCCGTCGTCGAGGAACTCGTCGTCGTCGCGGCCGCCGTGTGCGGACTGGTCAGCATCGTGGCGCTGCTCCTGGTCGGCCACTCGGAACTGAGCCACGCCGCGGCCGCGACAGCACTCTGCGGCGTGTTCATGGCCTGGGCGGCACTTCACCTGACGTACGCCGCCCGCTACGCGTACATCTACTACCTGCCACCCGGGGGCGGGATCGACTTCAACACCGACGACCCGCCGCGGTACAGCGACTTCCTCTACTTCAGCTACAACCTCGGCATGACCTATCAGGTCTCCGACACAGACGTCTCCAGTTCCACGATTCGCGCGGTCGCCCTCCGGCACTGCCTGCTCTCCTATGTCTTCGGCGCCAGCATCCTGGCCACCACCATCAACCTCGTCGTTGGAATCGTCACGGGGTGACACGAGGGCGGTCCCGTACGGTCAGGCCAGGACCGTGTCCCCGAGCCAGTGCGCGGCGAGAAGCGGAATGCCACCTTCGCGGAGCTGATCGACCGGTATGCCCTTCACTTCGCCGACCGGGGAATCGGCCCCGGCGACATCGTCGCGGTCAAGCTTCCCTGGGTACTGACCTCGGCCGGCGCATAAGCAAAGGGGCCACCCGGCCAACGACCGGACCGGAGTCAACGGCGCGATCCGAGCCCACTGAGTGTCAGCCAACGGCACAGCCAGACCAACGACCGGATGATCCGAACGAAACGGTCCGGCGCTTTGACCGCAGAATTTCGCCGGGCTGGTGGCTCCGTCTCGATATCCTGCACAGCATGATCAACTCATACGCGAGTTTTGACGATGCCGGAGTTGCGATAGCTGGGGCACGCGCCGGCGCGGATGTGGTGCGCAACATGTACGGACAGCGGCTCACCCGCATCGATAAGGGTGCCGGGGACTTCGCCACCGCCGCCGATGTGGAGGCTGAGAAGACGATCCTCGGCGTCATCCGTGCCGCTCGGCCCGCTGATGCGGTGCTCGGCGAGGAAGGCGGGCAGCACGGTGCTGCCGACGCCGTGCGCCAGTGGTTGGTGGATCCCTTGTGCGGCACGCTGAACTACGCCGTGGGCAACATGTTGGTGGCCGTCAACGTGGCGCTGCGCAACGGGGCGGCGGCGGTGGCCGACCCGTTCAGCGGCGAGGTCTTCTTCACCGACGGTGAGACCGCCTGGGTGCGGCACGACGGGGCCGATGCGCCGCTGGCGCCCACGCCTGCTACCCGGCTGGTGGACGTCAACCTGGATCCGCCGTTCCCGAGCGCGCCCGGCTTCCGGGCCGTGGACCTGCTGGCCCACCCCGAGTTCGTCGAGCGGTTCCGGCCGCGTGTCGTGTCCACGACTCTGGCGTTGGCCTGGGTCGCGGCCGGCAAGCGCGCCGCGTACGTCACCGATGGCGGTGACCTGTCCGGGAGCGTGCATTTCGCCGCCGGCATCGCTGTGTGCCGGGCTGCCGGCTGTGTAGTCACCGGGATCGACGGCGCCCCGATCGGGCCGGCAGGCCACGGACTTGTGGTGGCCGCTGACGCTGAGACCCACGGGCTGCTGATGTCGATGATGCGCAGCCGCAGCTAGTGCCCCTCGGCACGGAGCAGTGGCAATGCGTCGTCCGGTACGACGTAGACCTGGCCGTTCCTGGTGACGGTGTGAAAGAGAACCGACTCGCGCCCGGGCCGCGTCGCGAGCTTGATCTCACGGACGACCGGCTGCCGGTCCTTGGTGACACCGATCTGCACCTTGTCGCCGGTCACCAGCGTCAGCGGCAGGTCCGCCCGAGTTCCGGCGGCAGCCTGGAGCAGGTTGTCACGGACCGACGCGGGCAGGTTCAGGTTGCCGGAATATCGGCGGAGGAACGCCAAAGCATTTATGAACGGGGGAAAACTGCTGGCGCCGCGTTCGGCAATATGGAGCTGCGCCGATGATGCGGTGCATCAAGCGGGCTGGTGCGGACGTCAGAAATCTCGGATATGTCCAGCCTTTTCGAGGATGCTGCTGATTTCGGCAATGCGGAGGAACAGCAAGGTATTTGATTGCCGGCACAAAGGGGTGTGCCCCTGGCACAAGGGCGTACCTTGTGCCAGGGGTGCGGTCAGGAAAGGGCTGCCGTGAGGGTCAGCGAACGGCGTAGGCCTTGATCAGGGTCTGCTCGATCTTGCTGCCGTTGGTGTCCTGCGCCTTGACACGCAGCGACACATAGCCCTTTGCCGGGTTGCGGACGGACACCTTGTAGTGGCCGTCGACCTTTGTCTTCACCGTCGCGGGGCTCCAGGTGGCACCGTCGTCGGTGGACATCTCCACCTCGACCCCGTCGATGTCCCGGGCGGCGCCGGTCTGGAGCGCGAACGACAGGTCGAAGTGATAGGTGTTGCCACCCTTGGCGGTGTTCTCCGCATTTAGGTCGAAGCCGTACTCCGGCCAGAGCAGTGCCAGTTCCTCCTCCCCGCTCACCGGCCGGGCGGACTTGAACGTCCACGCGGTGCTGGTCTCGGTGGACAGCGGGAACCACGCGGGGTGCGACGTGTCCATGGTGATCCGGTAGGTCGCCGGGTCAGGGCTGACCGGCAGCATCATCAACGCGCGCGTCGTCTCGGCGAGGAGCTTCTTGTCCTGGTACACCCGCACCGTCGCCTTGTCGGCCGCCGTGCCGAACCAGCCGAAGTGCTCCGGTTCGCTGTCACCCATCTCCGGCACGATGAGGGTCATGTCGTCGCTCTCGCGGACCGCGCTGGTGTTCGCCGGTCCTGCCGGGCCGTTCGCCGCGCCCAGCCAGGTCTCCTCGCGCTGTTCGCCCGGGCTGTAGGTGCGCAGTACGTCATTCATGCGGCGGCCGATGTTGGTGGGGTCCGGGAAGACCGCGCGGGACCACCGCATGTCCTTCAGGGTCGGCCACCTGCTGCCGGTGGAGTACCACTCCTCCCGGTCCAGCGGACCTTCGATGAACTCCACGACCTGGACGATGAGGCGCTCCCTCGGGCGGACCACCACGCCGGTCTCGCCGAGTTTGGCACCCTTGGTGCTGCGGTATTGGGACTTCACCACGGCTGAGTTCTCCGCGGTGACCGCGTCGGTGGGGTCGGCCGGAATTCCACCGGGAACCATGAGAGCGATGTTGTACACATACGGGCTCTTGGCGATGCCGTGCAGGTTGATCAACGTGGGACCGTCGGCCATCCGGTCGAAGAGCACCGCGCCTTCGTCCTGGGTGAGGCTCCAGGCCGGGATGGCGGTGCGGGCGACGAGGGGCACACTGGCGTAGAAGAAGCCCGGCTGGTCGCCGATGATGATCACTCCCTTCGCACCGGCATCGGCGACGGCGGCGATCTGGTCGGCAGTCTTCCGGGTGGCATCGTTGGTGACGACCGCGAGCTTGCCGCCGAGGTCCTTGCCGGCCAGGTCCTCGGGCCGTCCCTTGCCGGCGTTGACTGCCCGGAGCGTGCTGGGGCCGTCCAGCCGGGCCGCATTGAACACTGGCTCGAGCGGGAGCGCGCCACTCTGCCCTGCGATGGATGCCCGGATCGCCGGGGCGTACCTGCGCTGCTGGAAGTCGAACTCGAAGGTGCCGAGCTTCACCGGCTTGGTGGGCACCACGTAGGCATGGTCCCAGATCGGGCTGATCATGAGCTTCATGAAGTCAAACCCGTAAGTGCCGGGGAGTTGCTGGCGGTACCCGATTCTGTAGCCGTTCGGCTCGGACGCCTTGGGCGTCGCGACCTTGACTTCCTTGCCCAGCCGGGCATCGAGCGTGATCGTCTTGTCCGCCTTCAGTTCCACCACGGGGTCGCCGGCGAGGGTACCGTTCAGGATCTCGACTCCGGCCTTGTCCCGCGTGTAGACGACACCCATGACCGAGTAGCGTCCCAGCGGCACTGCGACAGTCGCTGTTCCGTCCCGGAGGTAGGGCTGGATGACCTCGTCCTCGTCCAGGTCGAACACGGCCACGTCGGTGCCCTGCGCCGGGTTTCCGTTCCGGTCGATCGCGTTGATGGTCAGGTCGACGGTGGGCACCCCCTTTGTCGCGCCGACCGTGGTGTGGATCGTGCTGCCGTCGGGCGCGGTGGCGGTGACGACACCCGTGTAGTCACCCAGGACGCAGAGTTCGGGGTGGTAGGTCACCGTCACGCTCGCGGTGGAGTTCGCCGGGACCGTCACGCTGGTGGCGCTGAGCGTGAACGTGCCGCTCGGTGCGGGCCCCGTCTCCCCGGAGCCGGCCAGGCGGAGCGACAGCGTGGTGTCCGCTGCGGAGGTGTTGACGTAACTGACCGTCTTGGTGACCGGCGCGCTCTCGGTCGTCGACTTGCCCATGCTGACGACAGCGGGCTTGGAGTAGACGGTGGCGTCGATCGCCTTGGGCACGTCGACTCGGCCGCCGCCCTGCTGGTAGGCGGTGTACGAGCCCTGCTTGGCAGTGCTGACCAGCACCTGCTTGAGCCGGTCGGCGGTCCAGTCCGGGTGGCGCTGGGCGAGGATCGCCGCGGCGCCGGCCATGTGCGGGGTGGCCATCGAGGTGCCGCTGGCCGCGGTGTAGTTGGCGTCGACCGGGCGACCCATCGAGGTCCCGGCGGCGCGCGCGGCGACGATGCCCACGCCCGGTGCGGTGATCTCCGGCTTGACCGCGAAGTCGCCCTTGCGCGGGCCGCGGCTGGAGAAGTCCGCGAGCAGCTCCGACTTGGACACCGCGCCCACAGTCAGCGCGGCGTCGGCGGCACCTGGCGAACCCACGGTCGACTTGTCCGATCCCTCGTTGCCGGACGCGATGACGAACAGCGTGCCGGAGGATTCGGTGAGCTGATTGACGGCCTGGCTCAGCGGGTCGGTGCCGTCGCTGGCGACCGGCGAACCCAGGCTCATGCTGACGACGTCCGCACCTTCGGCCACTGCCCACTCCATGCCGGCGATGACCCCCGACTCGGGTCCGCTACCGGCGTGGTCGAGGACCTTGCCGATGTACAGGTCGGCGCCCGGCGCAACGCCCTTGAACTTGCCACCCGACGCGGCACCCGAGCCGGCGATGGTCGAGGCGACATGCGTGCCGTGACCGTGGTGGTCGACGACGTCGGGGTCGTCGGTGAAGTTCTGCGCCTTCTTCATCTGCCCCGCCACATCGGGGTGGTTGGGGTCGATGCCGGTGTCGAGGACGGCCACCTTGGTGCCGGTGCCGTCGTAGCCGGCGGCCCACGCGGTCGGTGCGCCGATCTGCGGCACACTCTGGTCCAGTGTCACGTGCACCGGCTTGTCGAGCCAGAGCTTCTTGATGCCGTCGGCGAGCTTCGGTGCCTTCGTCGCGGCGGTGCTGTCGTCGTCGACGGCCTCCCAGAACGTCACCGCCTTCTTCTTGCCGGCGTGCAGCACCACCGCGTTGGCGCTGGGCAGCTCGTCCTTCTTCACCGAGCCGGCCGGCACGGCCTGCTTGAGCGCTTTGCCGGCCTTGCCCGGCGCGCCCCCGTAGGTCGCGATCAGGGGTACGGCGGGGCGGTGTGCGTCGTCGTAGCCGTACTCGACGAGTTTGGTGACGTTGAACAGCTCGCGGTCGAGCTCGTTCGCGGCGAGGTAGGGCTGTGCCTTGTCCGGGATGACATAGACCTCGTCGCCTGCCTTCATGGTGGAGAACGCCGCCGGGGTGCCGTCGGCCGCGGGCTCGATCGTCGCCGCCTGGAAGCCGTTGGCGTGGCGTTCCAGCGTCACCACCTCGCCGGTAACGAGGGTGACCTTGTGCGCGGCGACAACCGGGCCGTCCTGACGTGGCTGGGTGGCCTGAGCGACCGACGCGGCCGGTGTTGCTGCGGCGGCGGCCGGCAGGGTGATGAGCGTGCCGGCCACACAAGCCGCGGTGAGCATCCCCAGGGCCGTCCGCACTGGACGGCGTGTCAGCCGGTAGGCTCTGGAGGTGGTTGAGCGGGCTGGGAATCCGGTCGACCCAGCCGGTCGTGACTGTCTCATCAAGGCGTTGACCTTCTCTGAGGGGGAGTGAAGGCGCGCGAAAGCCACGCGGTTGCGGGAATTCGGCGCCGCGTCGGATCACTGCATTGGATGCGGTGTGTGGTTGTGCTGCACTTTCAGGTGTGAGCAGTGCAGCAGTACCAGGACGGCGGACCACGCGCCGCGTTGATGCGGCGGCCGTGCGCCGCCGCTGTGTCAGCTTGGTGGTGTGGCAGGGGAACCTCGCTGCGCTGTGGGGTCCGGAAACTCGGGCCGGCCGGAGGGGTTGGGCGGGTCTGCAGGATTCGGTCGTGCGGTCGGCTAGGTGGGGCCGGGCAGCGGTTCGGGAATCAGGCCACGGCCCAGTGCCGCCGTCACGGCGCCGGTGCGGCTGTCCACCCCGAGCTTGGCGAAGACACGGACCAGGTGGGTCTTCACGGTTGCCTCGCTGATGAACAGCGCGCGTGACACCTGCCGGTTCGAGAGGCCCTTCGCGAGCAGGACGAGAATCTCTGTCTCGCGCGGGGTCAGTGTGGACTGCGGTGCCCGCATGCGGCCGAGCAGCCGAGTGGCGACGGGCGGAGCCAGCACGGTCTCGCCGGCCGCGACGGCGTGCACTGCGGAGATCAGATCCTCGACCGGCGCGTCCTTGAGCAGGTAACCGGTCGCACCCGCCTCGACGGCGGCAAGGATCTCGGCGTCGGTTCTGTAGGTGGTGAGGACCAGTACCCGGGGCGGGGCCGGCAGGGCCCTGATCCGGCGGGTGGCCTCGACACCGTCCATGCGCTCGCCGCCGCCTCGCCCGCTGCCGGTCGCATTGGTGGCGACGCCTGACGCCTCGTCGGTTCCGCCGCCCATGCGCAGGTCCATGAGGACCACGTCGACCTCCGTCGGCCCGGCGACCATTCGCAGCGCCTCGGCGCCGTCCCCCGCCTCACCGGCCACCACGACCTCGGGTACGTCATCGAGCAGCGCACGCAGGCCACGGCGCACGACCGGGTGGTCGTCGACGATCAGCACGCGCACCTGCGCAACGGAGACGGTCCGCGGCGCGGTCATGATGTCACCCCAT
Organism: Streptomyces sp. NPDC048496; assembly: GCF_043200055.1. Taxonomy (NCBI): domain Bacteria; kingdom Bacillati; phylum Actinomycetota; class Actinomycetes; order Kitasatosporales; family Streptomycetaceae; genus Streptomyces; species Streptomyces sp. NPDC048496. The sequence goes on from NZ_JBICXB010000044.1 coordinate 20,345, forward strand.
TCGGAACTGGCAGACTGGCGGCAACCGCCGTTCCCTCACCGATCGAGGACTCGACGGTGAGCGCGCCGCCCAGCTCCTCTATCCGCTGGCGCATCCCGAAGAGCCCGAAGCCGCCACGGGAGTCCTGTCGAGGCAGCTCCGGATCGAAGCCCTTGCCGTCGTCGAAGACATCGAGCGTCACCCGGTCGTCCAGGTAGCACAGGCTCACCACGCACCTCTCGGCGTGCGCGTGCCCGCGCACATTGGCCAGCGCCTCCTGAGTCAGCCGCAGCAGTGCCACATCGCACTCGGCGCCCAGCGGGTACGGTTCCCCGTACAGATGGAAAGCGGTGCTGAGACCGTCCTCGGCGCTCCGGTCGACCAGTCGGCGCAACGCCTCGGGCAAGGGCGTCTCGACCAGGGGCGGCGGGCTCAGTTCGTACAGGAAGCGCCGGCACTCGGCGAGGTTCGCCGTGGCGACCTCGGTGGCCGCGGCGGTCCGCTCCTGCGCCAGGGATGCGTCCGGCGGCAGCGCGGCGTCGGTGGCGCGCAACAGCATGATCACGCTCGAGAGGCCCTGCGCAACCGTGTCGTGTATCTCCCGGGCCAGCCGCTGGCGTTCGGCGAGCCGGCCGGCCTCCCGCTGCGACTCCGCCAGCGCGTCCCGGGTGACGACCAGCTCAGCGATGAGCGCCTTGCGGGCCTGGCTCTCCCGGTACAGCGACTGGTACCCGAGCAGCGTCAGCGTGGAGACCAGCGCGCCCAGCAGCGGTCCGGCCACCTGGGGGATCCCCAGCGTGCCGGCCTCCGCTCCCTTGGCGGCGACCACGATGGCAGTCCCCAGAGCGACGGCCACGACCGCCAGCCGCAGCGGCAGGTGCAGGACATACAGCGCGAACAGCGGGAACCCCAGCCAGCCGAACCCCGAACTGAACGCCATGAGGCAGGTCCACACCGCGGTCAGCGCGCCAAGCCAGTGCAGCACACGGCCCGGGTTCCCTCCGGTTATGTCGACGGACTCGGTGGGTTCCTCGCGATGTCGAGAGTCGGCAGGCCTAGCAGGGCCGGCGAATCCCACCGCGTACGTGGCGGCGAGGAGCACGGACAGGGCGGCCACGATGGACGTGTCCTGGCTCGACACAGCGGTGCCCGGACCGATCACGATCAGAAGGGCAGCGACGAGCGAGGAAACGAACAAGCCGTTCAGTGCATGCCGCAGCGTCGGCGACATGGCGCACGCCGCCCCTCTGGGCTGCCCAATCCTCATCCGCGCCTCACTCCCGGTTCACTTCAGGCGGTCAGCGCTGAGACTAAGCCGTGCACCGGTTCGGGGTCGTGTCCATCGTTCGGTTGACTTGGGAGGGTGCTTGATCCTTGATCGCCCTTGAATGCAATGGTTCTCGAGGCGGATGACGGCCGCAGAGAAGTGGCCTGCCGGGGCTGATGTGCTAGTGCCGTGACCGGCAATGTTTGCCCCGTGAGGAGCGTCGTCCAGTGCGTGCGATCGCAAGGCGGCCGGAAGTCCTTGGATGGGGTCTCCCCTGCTCGAACGGAGTTGAGAGCTTGGGGATGGAGCTACCAGGGCTTGTGGCCAACGCGGCGAGCGGGCGTGCTGGACGGCGCGACGGGGCAAAGCTTGCCGGGAGGGGCACTAGATGGGGGAGAGCGATTCGAACACTGCGCCCGTCTTTCCTCGCCTTCCTCCTGTCTCATCGCAGGACGCCTCGATCCTCCGCAACTGCCACCGACGTGACGTCAACTATCGGGACGGCGCTCTTGAGGAGAAAGCCGGAGGCGCCGGCACGTAGCGTGTCGTAGACGTAGGAGTCGTTCTCGTGCCGCTTTCGGCAATGTGGAGCTCGCCGATGATGCGGTGCATCAAGCGGGCTGGTGCGGACGTCAGAACTCTCGGATATGTCCGGCCTTTTCAAGGATGCTGCTGATGTTGGCAATACGGAAGACCGGCAAGGTATTTGATTGCCGGCACAAAGGGGTGCGGTCAGGAAAGGGCTCCCGTGAGGGTCAGCGAACGGCGTAGGCCTTGATCAGGGTCTGCTCGATCTTGCTGCCGTTGGTGTCCTGCGCCTTGACGCGCAGGGAAACGTAGCCCGATGCCGGGTTGCTCCCGGACGCCTTGTAGCTGCCGTCGCTCTTGCTCTCGGCCTTCGCGGGCTGCCAGGTGGCACCGTCGTCGGCGGACGCCTCCACCTCGACCCCGTCGATGACCGGGGTGGCGCCGTTCTGGAGGACGAACGCCAGGTCGAAGTGGTAGGTGTTGCCGCCCTGGGTGGTGTTCTGCGCATCCAGGTCCAGGCCGTACCTCGGCCAGAGCAGCGCCAGGTCCTCCGTGCCGTTCGCCGGCCGGGCGGACTTGAACGTCTACGCGGTGCTGGTCTTGGTGGACAGCGGGAGCCGCGCCGGACCTCGGTCGAACACCGAAAGGTCGCCGGTCGCCGGGTTTCCGTTCCGGTCGATCGTGTTGACGGTGGGCACGTCCTTTGTGGCGCCGACGGTGGTGCGGATCGCGGTGCCTGGTTCGTGGTGGACCGTCAGGTCAGCGACGGGGGCCCGGAACGTAACAGGCACGGCTTCCAGGATCATGGAGTTCTCGAGGCCCCGTGATCCGAGTGGAAGACCGTGCGTGCCGACACGTCACCGCTGATCCCGCGCGCTCTTGACCGGCTTCGCGAGCATTCCGCAGTGTCTGGGCCGACGAGCGTGAAGGTCGCCTCGACCTGTTCCGCTGGCTGCACCGCTGCAACACCGTCCGCCGCCACTCCAGCCTCGGGCAACGCAGCCCCATCACCTACGAACGGGCACTCAACACAACATCAACTAACCTGCCCCCAACCGCAAAGCCCGTGTCCAGGAATCCGGGGCAAGCCCCGATCTGCGACAGAGCCCGTTCATCCGTACTGGCTGAGCACTTCAACGAGTACGCGGACAGCCCGGCCCATGACCGGGCCGGAGCCCAAGTCGGCAGCCTACAGCGTTGATGCGGAGGACTGCGACGGGGTGTTGGGGTCGTTGGGGAAGATGCTCTTGGGTGTCGTCCGTGCTCGACGGATCGCCACCGACCTCGTTGTACACCACCTCTGCGAGCAGATAGGCGGGCAGGTCGAACTTCTTCGCTGCATTCCACCGTCTCAAATCCGCCCTTTACCTCAGGCGCGCTGGAAGGATTCCGGCCATGACCGACAGCGCCCCGGGCCAGCAGGCCCGCGAATTGCTCACCAAGGCATCCCAGCACCCGATCGCCAGCCCCCAGCGCGACGCCCTGGTGGCTGAAGCCGCCGTGTGGGCACAGTTGGAGCACGCAGCCAGCGTGGACAAGTACACGGCCGTAGTAGTCGATATCGAGTCCGCACTGGCATCCCTCGCCGCCCCTGTGCAGAAACTCGGCAGCGAGGTCGGCGACCTGACCGAACGGATCAAGCTCGGCCAGAAGTGAGCGCCCACGTTTCCGGCCGCGGGGCAGCCCTCCGCACTCTGCCCAGAAGCAGAAGGCTCTCGTCGCGGCGTATCAGGCTTCAGGAGGTGGAGCTTGGGGAAACCACAACTCCCCGCGGCCCGCACGGGGTCGCAGCCGGCGGCGTTCCGTCCGTTGCTCGCGCCAGGCCGGTGTTCGCTTGCTCAGTTCGGGTCGGCTGACGTGAAGGTGACGGGTAGCCGATCGGGGCCGCGCAGCCCGCCCGGCCGCCACTGCAGCTCGCCGGGCGGCACGGCCAGGGTGAGGTGGGGAAGGCGGCGCAGGGCGGTGCCGATGGCGATCTGGCCCTCGAGCCGGGCCAGTGGCGCCCCCAGACAGTAGTGGATGCCGTGCCCGAACGCGAGGTGAGCGTTGTCCTGTCGGGTGATGTCCAGGTGATCGGGGTCGGAGAACCGCGCCGGGTCGCGGTCGGCGATGGCGGAGGCGACCAGCACGGTTGCGCCGCGTGGGACGGCCACGCCCGCGATGGAGACGTCCTCGCGCGCGAACCGGGCGATCCCGGGGCTGACCGGTCCGTCGTAGCGGAGGAACTCCTCGATCGCGCCCGGCAGAAGCGCCGGATCTTCCCGCAGCATCTGAAGCTGGTCGGGGTGGGCGAGAAGCGCGGCGATGCCGCTGCCGATCAGGTTGACCGTGGTGATGTATCCGGCCACCAGCAGTAGGAAGGCCATGGCGATCAGCTCGTCCTCGTCCAGCCGGTGCTCCTCGTCCCGGGTGGTGATCAGCGCACTGAGCAGGTCGTCCCCGGGCCGGGCCCGTTTGGCCTCCAGGAGCCTGGTCAGGTACGAGCGCATCTGCCGCCACGCCGCGTCCACCTGGGCCGGATCCGGCGGCTCCACCCCCTGGAGGATCATGTCGTCGGTCCGCTGTTGGAAGTCGTGCCGGTCGGCCACGGGCACCCCGAGCAATTCGCTGATCACCGTGACCGGAAGCGGCAGCGCGAAGTCCTCGACGAGGTCGGCGCGGCCGACCGGCACGATCGTGTCGAGCAGTCGGTCGGCGATGGCCTGGACGCGAGGTTGCAGCTCGGCCACCCTGCGCGCTGTGAACGCTTTGGAGACCAGGCGGCGCAGGCGGGTGTGGTCGGGCGGGTCGGAGCGGAGCATGTTGCGCAGCATGGACTCGGGTTCCGTCGCGGGCAGCCGCTGCATGAGCTGTGGATCCGACGCGTCACGGACGTCGCTGCTCAGCCGGGGGTCGGACAGTGCCACGAGGCCGTCTTCGTAGCGCGTGACGAGCCAGGCTTCCAGGCCGCCGGCGATGACGACGCGCCGTACCGGGCCGTCCTCGCGCAGCTGTCGGTAGAGCGGGAAGGGGTCTGCCACGAAGGCCGGGTCGGCGTAGGGCAGAAGGACCGGCTGCTGGCTCATCATGCCTCCCAGAAGGATCCGCGAATCTTCACGGCGGATTTGCAGGTTTTGATGGTATATGTCCCATCGTGACGGATGCCGGGATTTCACCGAAGACAGGGGCCGCGATGGAACGGACCACGTGCTGTGTTGTGGGCGGCGGCCCCGCCGGAATGGTCCTCGGCCTGCTGCTGGCCCGGGCCGGAGTGGCGGTCACGGTCCTGGAGAAGCACGGCGACTTCCTGCGCGACTTCCGCGGCGACACGGTGCATCCGTCCACCCTGGCGCTGCTGGACGACCTCGGCCTGGCGGAGCGGTTTGCCCGTCTGCCGCAGCGGCGGGTGACGACGGTGCAGTTGCCGCTCGGCCCTGACCGTTCGCTGGTCACCGTCGGAGACATCGGCGCGCTGCGGGGCCCGTACAACTACGTGGCGATGGTGCCGCAGTGGGACCTGCTCGACCTCCTGGCGGACGAGGCCGGTCGAGAGCCGTCGTTCTCCGTGCGGATGAGCACCGAGGCGACTTCCTTCCTGGTGGAGCGCGGACGGGTGATGGGGGTGCGGTACCGCACCCCCGACGGCCGCACCGGTGAACTGCGGGCCACCCTCACGGTGGCCTGCGACGGCCGGAGCTCGCTGGCCCGGTCTCGGCCTGAACTGGCCCTGCGGAGATTCGCCTGCCCGATGGACGCCTGGTGGTTCCGGCTGCCACGGCGGGAGGGCGATCCGCACGGACTCGTGGGAGGCGTCGGCGACCGGTTCCTCACCGCCATGATCGACCGCGGGGACTACTGGCAGTGCGCGGCGCTGATCCCCAAGGGAACCGATGCCGAGCGCCGTGCCGCCGGTCTTGATCGGTTCATGGCCGACTTCTCGGCCGCCGTCCCCTGGCTCGCGGACCGGGTGCACGCGCTGCGGTCGTGGGACGAGGTGAAGATGCTCGACGTACGGCTCGACCGCCTCCGGCGCTGGCACCGCCCGGGACTGCTGTGCATCGGTGACGCGGCGCACGCGATGTCGCCGGTCTTCGGTATCGGCATCAACCTAGCTGTCGAAGACGCCGTCGCCACCGCCCGGTATCTCGTCGAGCCGCTGCGCAGGGGTGCGGTCGGCCTGGGGGACGTACGCGCCGTACAGCGCCGCCGGTGGCCGACCACAGCCGCGACGCAGGCGTTGCAGCGATTCGCCCATGCGCGGGTCATCGCACCCGTACTGGCGGGACGCCCGCCCTTCGGGAACCCCAAGCGGTCACAGCGGATGACCGAACTGTTCACCACCTCGCGGTGGCTCAAGCGAGTGCCGGCGTACTTCATCGCCTACGGCGCGGTACGCGAACGTCTGCCCACCGCGTCCATGCGGTGATACCCGGCTCCCGGCCCTCGCTTCTGGCCGAGGGCCCGTCAACACGTCCGCCGCCTGGCCACCGAAGCGGGTCCGGACGACACCGACGAGGGCGCGATCGCCGGCGTCCCGGGAGCGCCGCCGGCTCTGGTCGGCCCGAGTGCCTCATGCTGCGGCGCGCTACAGCATGAGGCAGCGGCGCAGTCTGCCGGGTACCGGGGGAGGGCGCCGAGGGGGGTCGTTGTCATGCACCAAGCCGCAGAACTCCTGATGACGCGGGTCGACATCGACCCCGGCCTCCACGCGTGCTTCCCCGTGGGCTGCCTGATCGAGCGACTCACCCTCTTCCAGGTGGCCGCCCAGCACCGCGAGTTGCCTCGGCGCAGGGTCAGAACCGGCAGCTCTGCGGACGCACAGGACACGTCCATCCGAGCGGAACAGTAACCGGACAGCATCTGCCGTCAAACGGTAACGATCGTTGGTCACTCGAAGGTGCCCCTCTTCAGCCGCTCCACCGTGCGCCAGCCTCGCGCGGTCACGGCTTCGCCGCCATACCGCGCGCAGACCAGGGTGCCGGCCTGACCTGGGGACGTAGTCCTGCCTTGCCGGGAGGGGAACCTAGAGGGGCGTGGTGAGTCCAGGTTCGGTGGACGATTGCGTCGAGCATTTCGTCTTGCCTACGCCTCGCAGGAGGCCGAGTGAGAAGAGACCCGCTCCGGCCATGACGACGGCCGCGCCGACTGACGCGACGCCCATTCCGTGGGTGAAGGCGTCACGTGCAGCCGCCAATGCGGCGTCTGCCATGGGGGCGGGGAGCTTGGCCGCTGTCGCGCCGCCCAGGGTTTCGCGTACTGCTTCGGCGTGCGGCATGCCGGATGGCAGGCCGTCGGACATGTCCCGGCTGTAGACCGCGGCTCCGATGGAACCGAGGATGGCCATGCCCAGGGCTCCGCCCAGTTCCTGGCCCGACTCAAGTACGGCCGCGGCCGAGCCCGCGCGCTCCGGTGGGGCCGCGCCCAGGGCGAGTTCGTTGGCGAGGGTCATGGCGGCGACCAGCCCGCCCGCGTAGACGGAGGCGCCGACGAGAGTGAACCAAAGGGCTGAGTCAGTACGTACCTGGGTCAGCCAGAGGAAACCGCAGGCGGAGACGAGGAAGCTGCCGCCCATGACGTACGCACGGTCGAACCGCTGTGCGAGTGCCGCCCCGGTCGGGGCCATGACGGCTACGCCCGCGGCCGGCACCAGGCTCCACAGTGCGGCTGTCAACGGGCTCAGGCCGAGCACGGACTGCAGATACTGCGTAACGAAGACGGCCATGCCCACCGTTGCGAACATGGCGAGCAGATTGGCGAGCACTGGGCCGCCGAAGGCGCGCCGGCCCAGGAGGCCGAGGTCGATCAAGGGGTGGGCGAGGCGCCTCTGGCGGTGTACGAATGCGAAGCCGAGCACGAGTCCCACGGTGATGCCGAGAGCGGGCAGCGGTTCGTAGCCGTGCCGGGCCCACTCCTTGATGCCGTAGATGACGGGGAGCAAAGTGCCGAGTGAGAGCGCTGCGCTCAGCGGGTCCAAGCGGCCTCGGACGGCTGGTGTGGACTCTGGTACCAAGAAGGGCACCAGCGCGAGCAGCAGCACCATGGCAGGCAGGTTGATCAAGAACACTGAGCCCCACCAGAAGTGTTCCAGCAGCAGACCACTGACTACCGGTCCCAGTGAGATACCGGTGGTCATGACAGCCGTCCAGATGGTCACCGCCTTCCCGCGCTGCTTCTCGTCACGGAAGAGGTTGCGGATCAGGGCGAGCGTCGAGGGCATCAGGGCGGCGCCGCCGAGTCCGAGCAGCGCGCGCACGGCGATGAGCAGGTCGGCGGAGTGCGCGTGCGCGGCGGCCACCGAAGCCGCGCCGAAGACCGCGGCTCCCGTGAGGACCAGCCTGCGCCGCCCGATCCGGTCGCCGAGCGCGCCCATCGTGATGAGCAGCCCGGCGAGTACGAATCCGTACATGTCGAGAATCCACAACTGCTGTGTGGCGCTGGGCCTCAGGTCCTGGCTGATGTACGGGATCGCGAAGTACAGGATCGAGACGTCCATCGAGACGAGGAGCAGGGGCAGCATCAGGACACCGAGGGCAACCCATTCCTTGCGGCCCGCGCGGGGGCCGGGTGTGTTCTCCATGGCCTTACGGAATCGGGTCATCGCGTACACCGCAAACAGATGCCTTAGTGCACTCTGCTCTACCCCCTGCCAAAAGGGGCGGGTAGGGCAACCGGTGCACTAGTACAGTGACGGCATGGCCACCGAACCGCCCTACCTGCGCATCGCCGGAGATCTCCGCCGTCGCATCGCCTCGGGCGAGCTCGCCCCTGGCGACCGAGTCCCCTCCACCCGCCGTATCACGCAGGAGTGGGGCGTCGCGATGGCGACCGCGACAAAGGCGCTCACCACGCTGAACCAGGAAGGACTGGTGCGGGCTGTGCCTGGTGTCGGCACGGTAGTTGCGGAGACAGGGCGAGAGCGCAACACGGCCCCCGGTCAGCGACTGACCCGGGAGCGCATCATCCGTACCGCGATTGCGCTCGTGGACGCGGAGGGTCTCGCCGCGCTCTCCATGAGGCGAGTCGCAACCGAGTTCGGGACCTCCACCATGGCGCTCTACCGTCATGTCCCGAACAAGGGAGAGCTCATACGGCTGATGTCGGAAGTGGTGTTCAGCGGGGGACCGTCCGGCCCACCACCAGCGGGTTGGCGTCCGCGGCTGGAGCGGGAGGCACGGTGGTTGTGGGGTCAGTACGAGCAACATCCCTGGCTGGCGCGAGCCGTGGCCGCCCTCACTCGGCCGGTGGCTTCGCCCCATGCGATGCAGTACACCGAGCGGGCCCTGAGCGCCCTGAGCGGGCTCGGACTTACCCCGGATCAGATGCTCCATGTTCACCTCACTCTTCTCGGATACGCCCAAGGCGTCGCGATGGCCGTTGAGCTGGAATCCCAGGCGCGGCAGGACACCGGGATGACATCTGAGGAGTGGATGACGGCTAACGAGCCACGGATGGAAGCGATCCAGACCACCCAGTCGTATCCGACCCTGTCCACGCTCTTCGACCACGACGGGTTCGGACTCGACCTCGGCACCCTCTTCGAATTCGGGCTCGCGCGGATGCTGGACGGAGTCGAGGCACTCCTCGATCGGCTTCCAGGTGAGCCTTCGCAGTGGAAGCTCTGACTCGTCAGTGCCACTGCCTGTTGGGTCGCGACGGCTGGCAGGGCAAGGCCGCTGCGGCGACGGGGCCGGTGAGGTAACACGCATCAAGAACCGGATGCGCGGGCCTCGCGCCCAGATCTCCTCTCCCTGAGCGGGTCCTGGGCCCCCGTCTCGACCATCCGGCCGTGCCGGCCCTGCTCGAACGTGCGGCTCCCCAGGCAGCCAGTTGAGGAAGGCACGACGGCGAGGACCGGTCATCCTGCTGCGGCCCAAGGCCCGACGCATGGCTGAACGTGTCGTCGAAGACGTACTCGCCGCCTTCGCCTCACTGTGGCAGCCGGCCTCACGGGCCTATTGCGACAAGAAACGCCGGGAGGGCAATCACCACGTCGCGGTTGGCGGGACTTGCCGACTGAAGCGCCGGTGTCATGGTTCGTCGTCTCACCCGCGACTGTCCCGCGAGGCGGCCGGGCCCGCGACCGCTCGTACGACAGCCCTCGTAAACGGTGCCGCCACCTGGGCACCTGCAGGGCGGTGCCGCTGGCGTGCTGCAGAGCCAGGAACCGCTCCACCTCGTGCTTGAGGTTCGGTGTCAGATCGCTCAGATCCGAGACGATCAGGCGAAGCTCACGCCCGAGCTCGGGTGACTTGCTCCAGATCTCTGGACTCCTGGTCAGCACCGCGGCCAGCAGATCACCCTCGTACATGTGACCCTCCGCCATCGGATCCAGCCGCAGGACCTCCAACGCCAGCGGCAGGAGGTAGGGCAGGCCCTCGTTCTGCCTGATCAGCAGCCTTATGTCCTCAACTGTCAGCTCGCTGATCGGCTTACGCCGAAGCACGTGCGCGGTCGCCACAAGGCGAGTCGCGTCGCCCGACGGGGCCGGCCAACGGTCGTCCTCCAGCTCCTCAAGGGAGCGGTCACGGTTCAGGGCCGAGTCACCGAGGGATCGTCTCAGGCCAGATCTCAAACGCGGTCTCAGAGCGCTGTGAGAAAACGAAAATGACAGCCATTCAGATAGAGCTCGAACATGACTATTTTTCAAATAGGCGCAGCTCATATGCGTAAAGAGCGCAAATTCACCCGATCGCCCGTTGGGTGTCACGCCTTAGAGGTGTCCGATATGACAGATATAAACACCATTAAGTACGTTTGTCACGTATCGGCACGAGCCGATGTCTCTGAGACAGGAGAAGTGATATGACCACACGTACTGTCGCCGTGACCGCCGCCGTTGTAGGCGCCGCGGCCCTGGCGGCAACCGGTATCAACTACGCCACGGCCGCGGACACCCCCGCAGCCGCGCCCGTTGTCCAGCAGCAGGCCGCCGCTCCCGCCGCGGCTCCGCTGGAAGAGGGCGGCGGCGGAAAGGGCACGAGCAACGGAGCTGGCGGCTACGGCGACAACGGTGGCGGCGGCCGAGGTGGCGACAACGGTGGCGGCTACGGCGGCAACGGTGGCGGCGGCAACGGTGGCGGCTACGGCGGCAACGGTGGCGGCGGCAAGGGTGGCGGTGGCTACGGCGGCAACGGTGGCGGCGGCAACGGTGGCGGCTACGGCGGCAACGGTGGCGGCGGCAAGGGTGGCGGCGGCAACGGTGGCGGCTACGGCGGCAACGGTGGCGGCGGCTACGGCGGCAACGGTGGCGGCGGCTACGGCGGCGACTACGACAGGGGAAGGATTTTCTTCAACGAGCGGTCCTACTCCGCCCACTCCGACGGCTGCATCACCGTGGTGAGCGGTCTGGGCTCCAGGACTCTCAACGTCCGCAACGACAGCCGCCGGACCGTCGAGGTCTTCCGCGGCGCGACTTGTGACAACGGCTCTCCCGTTGCCACGGTCGGCCCGTTCAGCACCAGCAACGGTGTCACGCCGCGCTTCGTCCACGGCGGCGTGTGGGTCAAGAACGGTGTCGTGGGCAGCTTCCGAGTGATCGAGGACCACTTCCGCGACAAGTGGTAACAGCAACGCCCGCACACCATGGAAACCCTGGCCCGCCGGAATCGGGCCAGGGTTTCCGGCATTCGATTCGCGGTGCGCATCGGGTCGGTGTCCCGCAAGCCGGAGGGCGCGGCCGCGCACAGTTCGACGACCGGTATGCAGGCTTCGCGGCTACCTTCGCTCGGGTGAGCTTCTGGCCGGGTCGATATCGAGGAGGCCCAGCAGTGTCTCGCGGTGGAGGTCTGCGATCGGGCTGACAAGGTCCGGGTGGCGCAACAGCGGCGCCGCGCGGTGATCGCGAGGGCTGGGAATTGTCAGCCGACACGCATCGCCCACACGGTCCGCGCCGTGGTGGGTTGCGGCCAGGCAGGCCGCTGCCACGGTGGCGAGATCGGCGTCGGTCAGCAGGCAAGTCGCCCAGCTGACGACTGTTTCGTCCATCCAGGTGCGCCAGGCGTAGTCGGCTCCGCCCAGCGGGTGTGCATCGGCGCCGGTGGCGGCGTCCCTCCCGGCCGGCCGACACATCGGCAAATTGGTACGAGTGGCCGGCGGAACGGCTCAAGCGGCACTGAGCGCCGTGCGCGCAGCTCTTGCGGCCTCTCCCGCGACAGGGGGTGGGCTCCCGACGCACTCCCTGTCGCGCGGGAGGCCGTCAGGGACCTGCGTTGCCGTCTCACGGCCGTGGCCACGGCCTACCGTCCAGGCGCTCGATGTCGGTGTTGAAGCGCTTGAGGTAGTCGGCGAAGGCGGCGATGTCCTCGTCGGACCAGTCGGCCATGATCTGTTCCAGGGTATGGATGGTGCCCTCACGCTCCTCGTCGAGACGCTGCTCGCCTTCCGCGGTGATACGGAACTTGCGCGCCATGCCACCGTCGGGATCCGGGATGCGCTCGACGAGCCCGGCGCGCATGGCGGCCGCGGTCTGCCGGTTCAGGGTGGACGCGTCGAGGCCGAAGGCGTCACCGAGCTGACCGATGGACATCGGGCCCTGCACCCGGATGCGGCTGAGCAGGATGTACGCGCTGCGCTCCAGGGTGCTGCCCTTGCGCTGCCCCTTCGACTTGTGCAGGTGAAGGTAGCGGCTCTGCAGCATCTGCTCGTACTCCACCTGGCGCGTGGCCCTGTTCATCGGATCTCCTCGGCGGTCCCGTGCATGCCGGACGGCGCATGCGATGTTGCAATGATCCTGCCTCATGCATGATGCATGCAACATGGTCGATACATGAGATGTGTATGATGCATATTCCCTTCCGATCTCGAACCTCGAACACGTAGAGGAGCCCTTCATGGACGGCCCCCAGCAGACCTCCCGATCGGGCGGCGTCGTCGCCACGCTCGCGCTGGCCGGCACTGTCGCCGCGATCATGCAGACCCTGGTGACGCCGCTGATCGCGGATCTGCCGCAGATCCTGCACACCACGTCCTCCAATGCCACGTGGGTGATCACCGTCACGCTCCTGTCGGCAGCGGTCTGCGTCCCCGTCGCCGGCCGCCTCGGCGACCTGCTGGGTAAGCGCAAGATGCTGCTCGCCTCCTGTGTGCCGCTGATCGCGGGCTCAGTGGTGTGCGCCCTGACCTCGTCCGTCGGCATGATGATCGTCGGACGCGGTCTGCAGGGCATGGGCATGGGCGTGGTGCCGCTCGGCATCAGCCTGCTGCGTGACCTGCTGCCGGCCGAAAAGCTCAGCTCTTCCATTGCACTGGTGAGCGCCTCCATGGGCATCGGCGGCGGTCTCGGCCTGCCGATCGCCGCCGCCGTCGCGGAGTACACGAGTTGGCGGGCACTGTTCTGGGGGTCGGCCGTCCTCGCCGCACTGATCGCCGTGATGATTTGGTCCTTCATTCCCAACGTACCGGCCGCGGCGAAGGGGCAGCGCTTCGACCTGGCCGGCGCGCTCGGTCTCGGCGTGGGCCTGGTCTGTCTGCTGCTCGCGATCTCCAAGGGTGCGGACTGGGGCTGGGGCTCGGGCAGCACGCTCGGCCTTCTCGCCGCTGCGGTCGTGGTCTTGCTGGTCTGGGGCTTCTGGGAGCTGCGCACCCGCGACCCGCTGATCGACCTGCGCACCACCGCCCGCCCCCGGGTGCTGCTCACCAATGCCGCCTCGATCCTGATCGGCGTCGGCATGTACGCGCAGATGCTGATCGTGCCGCAGCTGCTGCAGTTTCCCGAGGCGACCGGCTACGGCCTCGGCCAGTCGATGCTGGCGATGGGCCTGTGGATGGCACCCGCCGGCCTCGTCATGATGGTCGTCTCGCCGTTCGGCGGGAAGCTGACCAACGCGCGCGGCCCGAAGTTCACCCTCGTCTCCGGTTCCCTCGTCATCGCGGCCGGCTATGGCCTGTCGATGGCGCTGATGGGCTCGACCTGGGGTCTGCTGATCGTCACCGTCGTGATCAGCGGTGGCGTCGGTCTCGCCTACGGCGCGATGCCCGCCCTGATCATGAGTGCGGTCCCGATGTCCGAGACGGCCGCCGCGAACGGCTTCAACACGCTGATGCGCTCGCTCGGCACCTCGATCGGCGCCGCGGTGATCGGTGTCGTCCTCTCGCAGATGACGGTCACCACGGGCGGCTTCACGTTCGCCTCCGAGGACGGCTTCCGCGTCGGCCTGCTGATCGGCGGCGGCGTCGCGCTCCTGGCAGCCGCGGTGGCCGCGGTCATCCCGGGCGTTGCCCACTCCGCCGCTGCACAGGACGGTGAGGCGGGGAACGCCATCACCGCCGAGCCCGCTGTCAAGGCCTGACGGAGGCACATCGGCAGGGGCCGTCCGCTCCGGGACGTCGGTGTCCCGGGGCGGTCGCGTGCCTGCCCACCGCTCGGGGCACGGCGTCGAACCACCCGTCCGGCAGCCCGGGATACAGCTGCACGTCGAACGTGTCGAAGGCCATCACGGGCAATCCGTACGCCCCCACCGTGAACACCATCCATGAGCTGCGCTCGTGGCGTGCCCTCCGCGACGCGACAGTCGCCGATGCCGATGCCGATGCCGATGCCGAATCCGCCGGCGCCGTCCCGCCGCGCCCAATCGTCGAGCGCACGGCGCGGGGGGAAGCGGTGACGTGCAGTCGGCGCCGCCCGGTCACCCTGGAATCCGATGTGGTGCGCGAACGCACCCGTTTCTTCGTGGGTCCCGGTACGGCAGGCCGTGCGGAAGTCATCCGTCGGGAGTCGGAGTAGCGCCATCCGGGCCCGCTGTGTGCCGGTGGGCGACTCGGTCGATGTCGTGGGCGGTGACGATCCCGTCGAGTCGGCCGCTGTCCGTGACCAGGATGGGCAGTCCGCCGCCCGAGCCGAGGCGGTCCAGGACCCCGGTGAGGAGCTCGTCCGGTGTGGCGAGCGTGCACTGCGACAGCGGGGTCGCCACTTCCCGTATGCGCAGCGTCTCCCGCTGCTGGGGCGGCACGGCACCGAGTCGGCGCAGCCGTACGACGCCGCTGGGACGGCCTTCGAAGTCCACCAATGGCAGGACCGAATGACCCGCCTGTGCGGCCACGTCGGACAGGAAACGGTTCACCGTCAGCCAGTCCGGACCGGAGGCGGCCGGACTGGTCATCGCCTCCCTCACGCGTACGCCGCGCAGGACTGTGCGGAGCTCGGCCCACCGTCGTTCGGCCGCGGCGGTGAGCGCCACGAACCAGCCGATGACCAGCAGCCACAACCCACCCGGCACCCCCCTCACGAAAGCCAGCCACCCGACCACGGCGAGACCCACACCGAGGACCTGTCCGCTGCGCCCGGCCACCCGCCGGGCCCGGTCCTCGTCACCCGTACACCACCACAGCGCGGCCTGCAGGACCCGGCCCCCGTCCAAGGGTGCGGCGGGAAGCAGGTTGAAGACGCCCAGCAGCAGGTTCGTGCCGCCCAGCCACGCCAGCACAACAGCTGGTATCCGCCAGCCTGCTGCCCCGGCCCCGACCGCCGCCCCCAGCGCGGCCCCGCCGAGCACCAGGCTGGCCAGCGGCCCGCTCACGGCGACCGCGAGCGCCGCCCGCGCCGTCGCAGGCCGCTCCATCCGGGTCATTCCACCCAGCGCCCACAACGTAATGTCCCGC
Organism: Streptomyces sp. NPDC048496; assembly: GCF_043200055.1. Lineage (NCBI taxonomy): Bacteria > Bacillati > Actinomycetota > Actinomycetes > Kitasatosporales > Streptomycetaceae > Streptomyces > Streptomyces sp. NPDC048496. The sequence goes on from NZ_JBICXB010000044.1 coordinate 35,694, forward strand.
ACGGGGATGGCGGACCTGCGGGCCGTGAGCGCGTGCGCCACCTCATGCACCACCAGACTCACCAGCAACAGCAGCGCACCGATAACTCCAGCCACCGCGTACACCACCGACGCCAGGCCCGGCGCGTACGCAGGCAGTGTGCGGCTGCCCAGACCGTACGCGAAGAGCAGCATGATCAGCGGCACGCTCCAATGCGCACGCAGCTCCAGCCCCCGCACAATCCCGATCCGGATCGAACCCTTCATTGCGATCACCCGCAGACGGAACACGACGCATGGCCGCCGACCGAAGTCCGTCCCCTTACATGGTCCGTCAGCCGCCCCAGCAACCGGAACCACTCAACGACCTTGCGTCGGAGTGATGCCGCCTTGTACCGGCCACAAGATCTCAGCAGGAAGCCCCCGAGACGGAGGTCACCGTGATCCCGGGACGTCTTCACGATTTCATCTCCCTGGTGCCGTGACCGGGAAGGTTCACCGGGTTGTGGCCGGCGGTGCGGCGTTCGCCGAAATCCGTTTCGAGCGTTGTTGCGGTGTCGCTACTGTGGCGCGGTGATGACTCAGGTGATCTTTCTCAATGGTGGCTCCAGCTCGGGGAAGTCCGGGATCGTGCGGTGTCTTCAGGCGGTCCTGCCGGGTCCGTGGCTGGCCTTCGGAGTCGACACGCTGGTTGAGGCGATGCCCGTGTCCATGCGGGCATCGGATGCAGGGATCGAGTTCGCTCCGGACGGCGAGGTGATCGTCGGGCCGGAGTTCCGGACTCTGGAAGCAGCCTGGATCGAGGGAGTCGCCGCGATGGCCCGCGCGGGCGCCCGGGTCATCATCGATGAGGTCTTCCTCGGCGGCGCGGAATCACAGAAGCGATGGCGGAAGGCTCTGGGTGAACTGCGGGTGCTGTGGGTCGGCGTCCGGTGCGACAGTGTGATTGCCGCAGGCCGTGAGATCGCACGAGGAGATCGGGTCACCGGGACGGCCGTGTCCCAGGCCGATGTGGTCCACCGGGGCATGGTCTACGACCTGGAGGTGGACACCGCGCATGCCGAGTCGATGGAGTGCGCACGGGCCATCGCCGTACATGTCAGGTAAGCGACGGCTCGGTTGTCTGCCGCGGTGACCGCAGCGCCGTGACGGTGTGCGTCAGGCGTGGCCGCTTCCGAGATCACCTGCGCGCGTGACCTCGACGAGCCAGGACAAAGGCCGGGGTGAGCATCGGGTCGGCTCATGGGAACCGTGCGTGCCGGACGACAGGCCCGCCCCGGACGAGCCGGTTTGCAGCACTTCGGTGGCGGAGGCAGGGTGGGATGACAGCCCCGCTTACCTCACCCCTGCCGAACTCTCGGAAGGACAGGGATTCTGATGACCAAGGGCGCGTCGAAGGCGAAACAGGTCAAGGGCAAGATGAAAGAGACCCTTGGCAAGGCAATCGGCGATAAATCCACGCAGAGGCATGGTCTGGGCGAGCAGCTGCGCGGGAAGGCGCAGGAGATCGCACACAAGACAGCCGACCAGTTCAAGAAGCGGACGGGGCACTGACCTCGACACTGATCTGGGGAAGTAGAAGTATCGGTTCTGCCGCTGGCGCAAACCCGTTCCTGGCGTTGCCTGTCAGCTGGAACGGGGGATCGTCGATGCTCTCTGCTCCTCGCCCATTCGTGCTACACCACGGCGCAGCTCTCCCTGGTTGAGGCGGAGCTGCGTCACGTCCTGCGTGACTAGCCCGCCCACGCCTCTGCCCACCTCGCTCTCGCCCGCGTGCTGGAGCGCCAGCACCGCTGCTCCGAGGCGGGCTCTGCACATGAGGATTGCGGACACGATGACCGCACGGGATCTCCTTGCTCTCAGGCGCCCGCACAGTTCATCCCCCCGACTGGCTGCTTGAGGCCGCTCCCGGCCGCCGGCCGCAGGCTGTCCGCCGCCCGGGCGGGTCCAGGCCGGTTATGCACCACTCAAAGCGCATGGACATACCCCGGCCGGTAGTCTCCGCCAATTCCGTCGAGGAGCGATACTCCGAAGGCGAACCGGTATGACGACCGCTGAGCCCTTCGACGCGGACCTGACCTGCAGTGCCCAAGGCGGTGGCCCTTGCCGACGGGGTGGATCTGCCGTCGCCGGCCCCCGGCCCGTTTCCTCCGAGCGGTGGGCACGGGACGTCGAGCTGCTGGGTGGGCAGTGCCGAAGCCGCCGACGGGGGAGTTCCGGCGCACCCAGGCGTTGAGGCGCAGGAAGTGCCCAGGGTCCGTGGTCGGTCTGCCCGCTCGTCGGCGAAGGCCGGTTCCCACCGCTGGGGGTGGAGGCGGCACATCGATGCGTGGACGGGGCCAACGATGCGACGATTCCCCGTTGTCAGGCATGGGGCCGGTGGCCCAGCGCCCGGACGATCTGCCCCGCGTTTTTGTAGCGCTCGCCCCCGGGCAGTTCACGCACCGCATCGACCAGAGTGTCCGGAGCGTGCTCCTTTGACAAGGTCTGCACGAGTGACGAACGGTCGCCCGGGAAGGCCGTGCGATTCAGGTGGCGCGCCAGATCGGACCTCAGAGCTTCGGCCGCCTTCTCGGCGCGCATCCGGTCCCTTTCCTTGCCGGGTGGGGGGACGGGGCCACCCGCGTCCACTCGCACGTCGTCGTCGGCTGCCGGCTCGGGATCGTAGGTCTCCTCGGCATGGGTGGGGTGGCCGGACCTCAGATAGCCCTGCAGTTCATGCTTCCTCGCATCGTCCTTGTGCGGGCTGACCTGATTGCTTCCTCGCTCCATGGTGGAACACCTTCTCTGTGTGCGGTGATGCTGCCGGACGGTCAGCCGACGGACAGGGCTTCGACAGGTCCTCAACGGCCGGATCGGGCAGCGCCCGGGCGGGCCGGGCCTGCAGTTCACGAGCGGCTGGTGGCGGCTTTCTCAACCATCGAGGTATCGACACCCCAGCTGGCGCGCCTCGCCGACCGCCTCTCCGGACGGTTCACGGAGTGCTCCTGCAGGCTGCTACGGCCCTGCGTGTACTGCTGACGGGCAGTCGAGGTCTGCGGCTTCAGATCGAGGTCGTCGTGCCCTTGCTCGCGGGCGCGCAGATCGCGCTCTGCCGCCCCCTTGTGCCTGCTCGACCCCTCACCGTGTGAGGGCTGCGATGGCTTCGGCGGTTTGGTCATGTCCTGGCCTCGCTGTCCGGAGTTCGTGCTCAGGCGGCTCTCTGCACACCTTTTGAGGGTAGTCGAAATCGCCCATCTGTGCGTATGGGGCCATTTGGGGTATTTTGCGCCCCTTCCCTCTCGGATATCGCCGGGTTGAGCCGCTGCCGCCCCTGGTCGGGGAGGGCCGCTTTCGCGGATCGGCCCGCCATCGACGTCGTGGCTCTGAGATCACCGGCTGGGCCATCGTGGAGGACCCGTCACCCGCACCGGAGGGACAACTGCCATCGCCCGACGGAAATCCGACGCGGTCCTCACCGTCATGGAGCACTGGCACGACCTCCTCGCGCAGATCATCAACTCATCAACCACGTCCCCTCCGGCTGGAGAGCTTCTTTCCGATCATGTTGTCAGTTCGGGCGAGGGCGCCGGCGATGACGATGGCCGTTCGGTGGTGGTCGGGGCGTATTCGTAGCGGGTGGCGATGCCGCGCCACTGACTGCCCGACAGTCGAGAGGGGCTCCTGGTGCGCAAGGGGCCCACGAGGACCCCGCCCATGGACAGCGGACACGAGCCGACCCCGCCGTGGACGTCAGGTCGTAGGAGGACTGCGCCGTGTATCACGGGCACCACCCTCTGCGTCGACGGCGACATGAACGAGGACTTCCGCCGGGTCGCCGACGGTCTGGCGTGGGTCAGCCGCCGCCGCTCGGGCAGCGGACTCGATGGGCGTGGGCCACCTCCCGTGCGGCCGGGCGATGCGCTCCGGTGCCCGGTGAACAACAGTTCCCGGGCGTTCACGATGCCCTAACGTCCAGGCTTCGTACGGGCTGGAACCGCGGCTTAGCGTCACAGGGTCCAGTTCGCCCGATGCACATGAGGTTCACATGTCCCTCCGGCATGCAGTTGCCGCGCTGGCCGTCGTACCCGCGCTCGTGGTCCCCGCGACGGCCCAGGCGGCCACGGCTCACAACGGCCACGTCCCGCCCCAGCAGACCCACTTCGACCTCCAGGCCCACCGCGGTGGCATCGGCCTGACCACCGAGGAGTCCCTGGAGGGCTTCGGCAAGGCCCTGCGCCTCGGAGTGACCACCTTGGAGCTGGACACCCAGATCACCAAGGACCAGAAGGTCGTCGTCAACCACGACCGGCAGATCAGCGCGCAGAAGTGCAAGGATGCCGGGCCGGTGACGCCGGGCGACCCGATGTACCCGTACGTCGGGAAGTACATCAAGGACCTGACGCTAGCTCAGATCAAGACAATGGACTGCGGCTACCAGCAACTGCCCGGCTTCCCCGAGCAGGAGCAGGTCAAGGGCTTCCGGATGGTGGAGCTCAAGGACGTCCTCAATTTGGTCAAGAGTTACGACGCCAAGCAGGTCAAGCTCAACATCGAGACCAAGGTCGAGGCGGGCGCGCCGGAGCAGACCGCGCCGCGCGAGCTGTTCGTCCGCCGCGTCCACGAGGAGATCCACCGCTCGGGGATCGAGCGGCAGGTCACCATCCAGTCCTTCGACTGGGGCGCGCTGAAGGAGATGCACAAGCTCGCGCCGTCCTACCCGCTGGTGGCACTGACCAACTACGACTTCCTTCAGGTCGGCAAGCCCGGAGCCTCCCCGTGGCTGGGCGGCATCGACGCTGACGACTACGATGGCGACTTCGTCAAGGCTGCCTCCACCATCCCAGGTGTTACCGCGCTCTCTCCCAATTACGGCTTCCCGCAGAACGGTACCGTCGCGGACCCGAACTTCCGCTTCTACCCCGATGAGAAGATGATCTCCGAGGCCCACGCCCGCGGCCTGAAGGTCATCCCGTGGACCTGTGACGACAACGCCACGGTCGAGGCGCTGATGGACATGGGCGTCGACGGCATCATCACCAACTACCCCAACCACGTGCGGGAGATCATGGCCGAACACGGCATGCGTCTGCCCAAGGCCTACCCCGCGCCGCACCACCACTGACGAGTGCCGCCACGCCACAGGCGCGTACGTTCCCGGAGCACTGTTGTTCCGGGGACGTACGCCGCTACGAGGAGACGGCGCCACTGCTCAGCACCGGGCGGCCGCCGACCACTCGCGGTCACACCGCAACTGGCCGTCCATGGGGCCGGGGCGACGAACGGACAGGTGGCGGCCGGACGGCGGTCGGGCGGCCGCGCGCGGGGCCGCAAGGGCGCGCCCCTGGTCGTACGCCTGGTACCGGCCGCCACGGGGACACCGCGGCGGCGCGAAACGACCGGCGGCGAGTAGCTTGCGGACCCCAGCGGCTCGCCCCGGCCGGAGGGTTGCGGTTTTCGCGCAGCGCGGTACGGCGGTTGGGCGGAGCAGGAGGCGGGCCGGTACCCGGCGGCGAATTCGGAGACGACCTTGGCCGGCCCTTCCGCCCAGGCGAGTGATGCGGAGGTGTGCTGGTTCTCCACAATGGCGTGGGCGGATTCCGCGCGGCTGGGACAGCCGGACAGCGCGCCCTCGCGCCTGAGCCGGACGAAGTCCTGCCGTCCCGTCAGTAGCTTGTGCACGTAAGCCTGGTGGCCGACGTCGAAGACGATGCGGCCGGCCGGGGAGTCGAAGACCTGGTGCAGGGCGATAATCAGGTCCACCGCACCCAGGTTCGGGCCTGGACGGCAGTCTGTGCGAGACACCCCTTCGACCGCCCCACCGCCGCGGCTACCTCGTCGAACCCGAAGCCGAGCACTTCCCGCAGCACAAACACCGCCCGCTCCAGCGGGCTGAGCCGCTCCAGCAGCAGCGCCGCCATCGACACCGAGTCGGCCAGCTCCACCGACCGCGCCGGATCCTGATCAGGGTCGGTGAGCAGCGGCTCGGGAAACCACGGGCCCATGTATTCTTCCCGCCGCACCCGCGCAGAACGCAGCACATCGATCGAAATCCGCGTCACTGCGGCCGACAGAAAAGCCTTCGTCGACGTGGGCCGGGTCGCCGAGCCGTCAAAGCGCAACCACGTCTCCTGCACCGCATCCTCGGCCTCACCCACACTGCCCAGAATCCGATAGGCAATCGAAAACAGCAGCGGCCGCAGCTCCTCGAACTCCTCGACCTTGCTCACGCCGACTCCCCTCTCCTTGAAGCCCTTCCACCTGGCCGTACTCGCCGGCGCAGGCATCCTCTGGTGATCATCCGGACCACCGGCAGGCCAGAGCAAGGCCACCGAGCCCGGGGGCCCGGAGCCCGCAGTCGGACCCCGAGCCACTTGCTGATGCCGTTCAGTGGAACTGCCCGGGCTCGTAGTTGCCGGCCGGCTGCTGGGTGATGATGTTCAGCCGGTTCACCATGTTCATGAAGGAGACCAGGACCACCAGGGCGGTGAGCTGCTCCTCGTCGTAGTGCTTGGCGGCATACGCCCACACCTCGTCGCTGACCCCACCGGCCGCATCCGCGACCCGGGTCCCCTCCTCCGCCAGCTCCAGCGCGGCACGCTCGGCCTCGGTGAAGACCGTGGCCTCCCGCCACGCCGCCACCAGGTTCAGCCGCACCGAGGTCTCGCCGGCAGCGGCGGCCTCCTTGGTGTGCATGTCGATGCAGACGGCGCAACCGTTGATCTGGCTTACGCGAAGCGCCACCAGCTCCTGCGTCGCGGCCGGCAGCGGCGAGTCCTTGAGCGCCTTGCCCGCCGACATGAAGTACTTGAGGGCCTTGCCGGCGGTCGGGCTGGCGAAGTAGTTCAGTCGCGCGTCCATGGTGTGCTCCTCTGTGGTTGTCAGTGGCTACACTCCTGGGACGGGGTAGCCCGACCCCCTGTGACATAGCCGAATGTGACCTGCGTCTCCCGGCCGCCGACGCACGTCAGCCGGCGAATTCGGCGTCACCCGCCCCGCCGTCTTCCGACACCTCGATTGCCCGTTGAGTCGCACGTTCGCTTGACAGCACTGGATAACCGGGTGGGCCGGCATCCCTGACCCGCGACCGTCATACGGATGCTGCGCGAGCACGACGAACGGACGGCGGCAGCACAGAGCGCGTGAGTCCGGTCACCGGGTCCGACCGCTGCTTACGGCTGGGATCAGAGATAGGAGTCCGGGGCCCTGACCCCTGTGGGTTCAGGGAAACCGAAAGTCCGTCAGGAGGAGCTGCTCCCGCCGTATCCGTTCGGGCTCAAGGGAGAGGAGATGGCGATCTGTTCCCAGAACTTCGCGCCCGACCGCCCCTTCTTCAGGGAGCCTCCGCAGCCCTGATCACTTACGGGCGATGAAGCAGCCGCGGCCCGCCAGGTCTCCTGGCGGGCCGCGGTGTGTGAATTCCCGATCGTCCTCCGGGGCGTCAGTGGCTTGGCAGCTGCAATCCTGTACTTCGACCGGACGAATTGACGGGTGCAACTCTCTCCCGGTTCACATCGCCGAGAGCGGGGCCGAGGTCGCCGGAAGAGGGCTCTGCGGGGCGCTCGCTCGACGTCGGTCGTGCCTCGTCTCAGGTGCTGGAGTTCGCAGCGAAGTCGACGTCCGCGGTGTTGACCGTGCCCGCGGTCCGGCCGGGAGCCGTGTGGTATTTCCAGTACAGGTTCGTGTGGGCGATGACCTTGTCGGGCGTCGGCGCTCCGTACTGCGACAAGTCCTCCGTGGTGTGGGCGTCGCCGACCAGCGTGGCGTCGTAGCCGCGGGTGATCGCGCCGTGGAGCGTCGAGCGGATGCACTCGTCGGTCTGCGCGCCGACGACGAAGAACCGGCTGATGCCGCGCGCGGCGAGCACCGACTCCAGGTCGGTCTCTTCGAAGGAGTCGGCGTACTCCTTCTGCACCAGGGGCTCGGAATCGCGCCGCACGAGTTCGGGTACGTACTGCCAGCCCCTGCTGTTCCGGGGCAGCTCGTCGCTGTTGTGCTGGACCCAGACAACGTCGATGTCAGCAGCGCGCGCCTTGTCGACCAAGGTGCCGATGTTGCTGGTCGCCACAACCGGGCGGTGCAGGATCCAACCGGACCGGACCGGACCGGACACGCCGGCTGCCGGCTGCTGGAGGACGCCCGGCCCCTGTTGGCGACGGCGCAGGCGCTGTGCCGCCGCGTCCAGCGGGCCGCGCACGAAGCGGTGCTGGCGCGACTGGAGGAGCAAGAGCGCGAGATCGCCGCGCAGGCCGAGGCCACGCGGGGACGCATCGCGGAACTCACCGCACAGCTGGAGGAGTTCGACCAGGCCGCCGAGGAGGTCCGCATCACCCGCAAGACCCTGTTGGCGCTGCCTGATCCGTCCCCGCCGACGCCGCCGGCCGCGAAGCCGCCGGACCATCCGGCCTACCGGCAGATCATGGCCGTGTTCGCCGCGGCCGACGCCCCGCTGCGGGCACGGGCGGTCTGCGAGGCGATGGATCTGGAGATCGCGCCCAGCAACGTCAACAACGTCCGGCTGAAGCTGAAGCGGCTGGTCGAACGCGGGATCCTGATCGAGCCTGAGCAGGGGTTGTTCACCCAGCCACGGCCATAGCCGCCCGAAGAGGCCACCGCCAGCCCCAGCCGCAAGCACGAAACAGACAGCACGTCACTTACTGCCCTTTCAGTCATGGCAGGGACGATATCCAGAGCGCCGCGCCACTCTGGGCAGCACGCCCGCATCCCACCCCTCCGAGAACGTAAGACGGAGGCCGATCCCGCCACCGACCAAGATCAGTATTCTACAATTGTGGAAGAATGATCTTGGTCGGTGGGCTGGTCCGGAACGCAAAAAAGCCCTGCCCCAGCATGTGCCGGGACAGGGCTTCAAGGCGAAACGGGCGTCAGGCCACCCAGGTTGCGGGCGCGCCTTCGTCGGGGTTGGGGATGCTGGCCGCGGTCGCCGGGGCGGCGGGATGCCGCATGGCAGTGATCGGCACGGCTCCGGGCTCGGTGTCGGGACTGGTGAAGAGGCGGTCTTCTAACCCTGCACTATTCAGTCGGGCCAGCAGGCGCCACTCGATGTCGCGCACTTGGACCGCAGGCGCGCGTCCTGTCGGTACGCACGATGCCCCGGGCTGCCTGAGCCTCACGCGCCCACGCGCTCGGCACGTTCCGGGGGCGAGGGCCGGGGCGACGGCGGACTGAGGGCCGCGGCCTGGGGCGCAGGTCGCGGTCGACGAGGTTACGAACCCTCCGTGAACGCGATGGCGTGGTCAACGGCCCACTGGCGAAACGTTCGCGGCGCCGTCCCGAGGATGTCGGCCACCGCAGTGGTGATGTACGCGGGCTGTCCGACCGCCGCACTCCACGCGGCGAGCAGCATGTCGACGGCCGAGCCGGGCACCGTACCCTCCCACAGACTTCGGAACTCGTCTGGCGTTATCTCCTCGAATGCGATCCGGCGCCCCAGGGCGTCACCGATGACGTCCACCTGCGCGGCTTGGGTCAGCGATTCGGGGCCCGTAAGGACGTAGTCGCCTCCGACGTATCCGCCCTGATAGAGCGTCCGCGCCGCGACGGCTGCGATGTCGCGGTCGTCGACCGGTGCCGACTCGGCAGCGCTGTAGGGCCACCGGACGACTTCGCCGGCCCGGATCGCGGGCGCCCACCAGGCCAGCGAGTTCGACGCGAACATCCCCGGCCGGATGATCGTCGACTCGAGTCCGGTGGCCGCGATGAGCCGCTCGATGTCGGCGTGCAGCACCGCCATGGGATTGGGCTGCTGGAAGAGGGGGTGCGGCGTCTGATGGGGGGAGGAGAGGAAGACGACCCGCCGCACGTGGGCCGCCAGCCGCTCGACGACTGCCTCGGCGGTCTGAGGCGGGGCGGTCCAGACGAGGAAGACCGCACCGGCGCCATTCAACGCCGGGTCGAGCGACTCGGGCACAGTGAGGTCACCGGCGAAGACCTCGACCTTCGCCGGCAGCGTCGCCGCCGCCTCAGAGCGACGGGTGAGGGCACGGACCGGCACGCCCGCGTCGAGAAGTTGGTCGATGACGACGCGGCCGACCCGGCCCGTCGCCCCGGTCACGAGCACGGGAGGAATGTCCATCTGATTCATGCCGCCCATGAAAACGTTACTCGGTTAAAAAAGCAACTCGGTCATAAATGTTACTGTGGTCAGATGAGTGAGCCGACGGGACTACGGGCCCGCAAGAAAGAGCGGACGCGCGACGCCATCGGCGACGCGGCCGTCTCCCTGTTCCTGGAGCGCGGCTTCGACCACGTCTCGGTCAACGACATCGCCGCGGCGGCCGAGATCTCCAAGCCGACCCTCTTCCGGTACTTCCCCACCAAGGAAGACATGGTGCTGCACCGGTTTGCGGACCACCAAGGCGAGGCAGCACGCGTCGTACGTGACCGCAGGCCCGGCATCAAGCCGGTGACGGCACTGCACCGGCACTTCCGGGCCGGCCTCGATCGGTACGACCCCGTCACCGGCCTCAACGATCATCCCGAGGTGGTGGCCTTCCATCGGCTGGTGTTCACTACACCGAGCCTGGCAGGACGGCTCGCGCGGTACCAGCTCGAGGACGAGGAGGCACTGGCGGGCGCCCTCGGCGAAGGCATCCAGGGACGCCTGCGAGCCGCCCAAGTACTCGCGGTCCAACGGGTGCTCGCCCGGACCAACTGGCAGAAGATCGCCGACGGTCGCACCGCCCACGACGTGCGCCCCGAGGCCGTAGCCGATGCCGACCAGGCATTCAACCAGCTGCAGTGACAAGCGACACTCTTACGTCACGTACTGCACTCTGAGGTCCTTCACGTGGGCGTCATGGGCGCCGCGTTGGTCCCTTGCACCTTGCCTGGGTCTACGTGGCGGCGGAGGACGAGGCGCACCTGAACGCCGATCGGCAGCGTCATGCAGGCGGTCACCTGAGCGACGATGCGGCCATGGTCGCCATCAAACGCCTGGACGTGACGGACGCGCCCGGAGTCATGAGGTGCCGCCTTGACGACAGACAGCGACCGGATCAGGTATCTCCCGGGTGGACAGACTTCGATCGGTGAGCCTTTTCCGACCGAGGTTCTCTTCGTAGGCGAGTTTCTCGCTACAACATGACGAATCTCCTGGTGGGCGGAGTCTCGACCAAGATCACCCGCATCTGCCGGGAGCTTCGTGGGCTGACCGGACCGCAGCACGAGTGTGGGCCAGGCTCCACCGCGTCCGCTCCAGGCAGGCCGTGCCCTCTGCGGCCGGTCGGTGTGCGAGGCCTGTTGTCTCCGGGCCGTTCGGCGCGCCCCCTCACTGGTCCCGAGCGCCTACACGGGAAGGGGTTGCTCGGCCCAGATGGTCTTGCCTGTGCCGGTATGCCGCATTCCCCAGCGCTCGGTGAGCTGGGCGACCAGCATGAGGCCTCGTCCGCCCTCGTCAAAGATGCGGGCACGGCGCAGGTGCGGTGCGGTGCTGCTGGCGTCGGAGACCTCGCAGATCAGTGTCCTTTCCTGGATCAGCCGCAGCTGAATGGGCGCGGCAGCGTAGCGGATCGCGTTGGTCACCAGCTCGCTGACCACGAGTTCGGTGACGTAGGCCAGGTCGTCCAGCCCCCAGGTGTGGAGTTGGGCGGTCGCCTGAGAGCGGGCTTCGGCCACAAAGGCCGGATCGGCGGGAAGATCCCAGACGGCGACGTGCCTGCTGTCCAGGGCACGCGTACGGGCGATGAGCAGCGCGACATCATCGGCGGGCCGCTCGGCGAGCAGAGCATCGAGCACCCGGTCGCACGTGGTTTCCAACGACGGAGCCGCGTCGGCGAGGGCCGTACGCAGAGCGTGCAGGCCGGCGTCGACATCGCGATGGCGCGCCAGGACAAGGCCATCGGTATAGAGGGACAGGAGGCTGCCTTGGGGAAGTTCGCGTTCGACGGATTCGAATGGCAGCCCGCCCAGGCCGAGCGGCGGGCCGGTGGGCAGTTCGAGGAAGTCCACCTTGCCGTCGGGGGTCACCAGAACGGGCCAGAGGTGGCCAGCGCTGGCGAGCGAGCACTTGCGGGAGATGGGGTCGTAGACCGCGTACAGGCAGGTGGCTCCGAGTTCTCCGAAGGGCGCCTCAGCTCCGGACTCGGGCCCGGATCCGAGCCGGACGACCAGGTCGTCCAGATGCGCAAGCAGCTCGTCCGGGGCCAGATCGACGTCGGCGAGGGCGCGTACGGCGGTGCGAAGGCGCCCCATGGCGGCGGAGGCATGGATCCCGTGACCGACCACATCGCCGACAACGAGAGCGACGCGGGCGCCGGAGAGCGGGATCACGTCGAACCAGTCACCGCCGACACCGACCTTCGAGTCTGCGGGCAGATAGCGGCTGGCTACGTCGACAGCGGTCTGATCGGGCATCCCCTGCGGCAGAAGGCTGTGCTGGAGGGCCAGAGTCGTGGTGTGTTCGCGCGTGTAGCGGCGGGCGTTGTCGAGGCAGACTGCGGCGCGTGCCACAAGTTCCTCGGCGATCTGCAGGTCGTCCTGCTCGTACGGCGCGGCCGACGGACCCAGACGCATGAAGAGTACGACGCCGAGGTTGGTGCCGCGGCCTCGCAGCGGCACCGCCATCAGCGAGTGCGCGCGGTGCCGACTCACCCAGGCGGATCGGTCCGGGGCCTGGGCGAGCCAGTGGGTGATCTCGGGCTCGCCGATCTGGTGCACGGTGCCGCGACCGGTGGCCAGGCAGCGAGCAATCGGCGAAACCTCCGGGTAGCGGGACAACCCGCCGACCGCGACGGCAGCCTTCACGTCGGGGCAGACGGCCACGCGCCGCAGCAGCAAAGGACCGTGGATGGGAACCGGCGGCGGCTCGTCGCCGTGCAGCACGGGGTCGAAGAGATCGACCAAGACGTAGTCCGCGAGGGCGGGCACGGCCACGTCGGCCAGTTCCTGGGCGGTGCGGGTCACGTCCAGGCTGCTGCCGATACGCCTGCTGGCCTCATCGAGCAGCGCCAGACGTTCGCGGGCCGCGTACTGCTCGGAGAAGTCGAGGGCGGCCAACTGCACACCGTGCACCAGCCCGAGGGAGTCCTTCAGCGGGGTGAAGCGGACGATCCAGGCATGCGCTTGGGGCTCTCCTGGCACCTTGACGTTCATCTCGATGCGCTCGGGCTCACCGGTCTGCAACACGCGATCGACGGACTGCTCGGGGGCCCGGAAGGCGGGATCGGGCATGTGGTCGGTGATCCGGAGGCCGCGAAGATCCCGCTCCGAGGCGGCGAGCTGCTTGCTCATGGGCTCGTTGACCCGCAGGAACCGGCCCTCCGAGTCGTAGATCGCCAGGGCGAACGGCGACTGGTCGAACGACCAGCGGAGCAGAGGGTCCGTGGCGCGATCCACCTCCTCGACCGGGACGCCCTCCAGCAGCCAACTGGCTCGCCCGTCACCCGTGGGCAGCGGACGCGCCCGCAACTGGCACTCGACCGCGCTGCCGTCCCGGTGGCGGAGTACCACCTGCCCGGTCCAGTCCTCCTGCCGACCCAAACGCTCACGAACGCCGATGGGGATGGGCGATGCAAGCAGCGCCGTCGCGAGCCGGCCGACGGCCTCACCGGCGGAGTACCCCAGCAACTGTTCCGCACCGGAATTCCAGATGGTCAGCGTCCCGTCCGGAGCTGCCACGGCAAGAGCCGCGGCGGAGGTGAGGGAGTCACGAGGCATGCTCGTCGGTGTGTCCATGGCTGATCCACCCGCCTTCGAGTCCACTGCTGATTCAAGGATCTCTCGGTCTTGCTGCCAGATCGCGTTAGACGAGGCCGCACGTGCCGGACGCAGAGAATCGGACTCCGGGGGAACCAGGGAGTTGACGACGGTGACCATCCGTAGCGGTTGCCGGGCAGGCGAGCGACTGCCGGTATCGCGCTGATCAGCACGCGAGCCGATTCGGCGGCGCCGCGCCCACCCCGCGGCGCCGGGCAGGACGGGGGCCGAGCGCTTTCCGCCGTAAGCGTCGGGCCTCCACGCGCCCTGCCTCGCCCACCACCCGATCCACCACCGCGGCGCGAACCGGCGTCGCCTGAACCGGCTTCACGGCCTGTCCGCAGTCGGCGGGGACGCCTGCCCGGACCAGAATCCGGCCGGCCCGGTCCTGCCGGGTTCGGATGCCCGGCTTGGTGGCACCTCCGGCGGGCGCTTCGGCTCGGCCTCCGCATCGACACCCGGGGGCCCGGCCGCCGCAACGAGAGGCGCCGCTCGGCAGGGATCCGGGTGTCGCGCGTGGGGAGGCCGGCCAGCGTGATCCACAAGACCTCGCCCGTCAGGCCCGCCCCTCCAGGGCGCCTCCCCACCGGACCTGGAGCCAGCTGAAGGGCGAGTTCGGAGGGCGGCGGTTGGCCGCCCGGGCGGCTGGTCGGCAGCCCGACCCGCGCGGGGCACGAATCACCCGGATCCGGGATCGGAATCAGCGGATCGCCCGCAAACTCTTCTGCAACCAGACCGAGTTGAACCGGCTCGAAGGAAGTCACCAACTCACCCTGTTGGTCCTGGTTGCCCAGGACGACGGGCTCCGCGGCTCCGCCGAGAGCTGCGCACGTTCAGCCGTACATCCGCAGCTCCCGCCCCCGAACAGGGGCAGCGGGACGATGTCAAGGGCGTCGTTCCCTTGCCCTGCCGCCGAGCAGCCTCACTCCCGAGCGGTCGACGAACCTCTCCCCGAGGATCCGCCGAGCCGCCACCGACGCCCGAGCCGGCCAGAACCGCTGAGGTACGGCGACGATGCGGTCGCCTACCCCAGGAACGCCTCTGTGGTCGCCACGAACCGGCCGGCGTCGTCGAGCCACGGATAATGTCCGGCTCCGGCCTGAACGACGAGCTCGGCGTTCGGAAACAGACCGGCGAACTCGGCCATCGTGCGAGGAGGGGCACCCGGATCGACCTCTCCGGCGAGCAGGAGCACCGGCGAAGCGAACCGGGCGAGCGCGGCGCGGGTGGCGTCCGGGCCGAAAGCGCCCTCGGCGCCAAAGGCAGCCACGACCTCCATGTTCATCTGCTCATCCCCAGCAGCCTGATGGGCCTGAGCCACCTCGTCCCAACGGCCATAGGAAAACGGCGCGATGGCCTTCCAACCGTCGCTGGTGGCCCTGCCCGCCACTATCGCCTCCAAGGCCGCGAACGCTGCCGGGAACCACGGCTCGTCCCGGCGGAGCTGCGCAGTCTCGCGCCGGAGGTCTCCTGTGATCGTGAAGTCGACGGCCCGGACGCTCGGTGTGATCAGCGCCAGCTTGCTGACACGTTCCGGATGGCGGCCCACATACAGCGCTGCCAGATTCGCGCCGGCGCTATGTGCGAGCAGGTCCATCCGGTCCAGGCCGAGGTGCTCGCGCAGGGCTTCCAGGTCGTCGACGAGTCGGTCGCAGCGGCAGGAGGCGGCGTCCTCCGGTATCTCCGACTGGCCGGTTCCCCGGAGGTCCAGCCTGATCAGCTGCCGGTGCGCGGAAAGGCCGCCGAGATCGCCGAGGTATACGGAGTCCGTCGGTCCGCCGGGCAGGCAGACCACTGGATTTCCGTCGCCGAAGACGTGGTAGGCAAGCTTGGCGCCGTCATAGGCGGAGAAGGCAGGCATGGCGAAGATCCTTTCAGTGGCGTTTCGGAGAAAGGTGCCGAAGCGGTACGTCGGCTTGATCCACGCAGGTCAGTGGTGTGCCTGCGGGGAGTCGAGATCTCGGACGAGATGACGTGCGAAGAAGCGCTGTGAGCTCTCCAGCTCGAACGTGGGGATGCCCGTGTGGCGGCCCGGGTTGGCGTGCAGCGTCTTCTCGTGGGAAGCGAAGGCGTCGAAGAGCGTGAGGCCGGACTCGCGCGGCACCAGTTCGTCGTCCCACTGCAGCAGAAACTCTACCGGGGCGGTGACCTGTGCCGCTGCCTTGGCCAGGTTTCGTGGCTCGCACAGCCGAAGACGGCGACACTGATCCTCGGTTCGGCTGCGGCCAGGGGCACGCCGATCGCGCTGCCAGTGACACGCCCCAGAACCCCACCGGTCCGCTTGCGTCGACGTAGTCAACGTCCTGAAGGGCGTCCAGGGTGGACTGCCACTCCGGAACGGCACGCGTCGCCAGCGAGGCGTGGTGTTGGGCGATGAGCGGGCCGATGGGCTCACCGGCAGACATTCGTTCCCTGATGCCCGCTGCGAACTGCTCGCCCTGCTCGGTTCTTTGGCGGTCACCGTGTCCGGGCGCGTCGATGGCCGCCACCGCAAAGCCGCAGCGAGTCACGTAACAGCGGGCAAGGGCCACGAGGCCCTGGGCGCGCTTGTGCTGGCCACCGCCATGGCCCAGCAGCACCAGGGGGCGCCTGCGAGTAGCACCGGTGGGTGACCAGCAGGCCTGAGATGCCGTTATGGGTGAACGGACGTTCCGAGACGCCGTTCGAGGTCGTCTCCGAGGTGAAGTACATAGGTTTGTGGCCTTTCGGGATGCCTACGGGCGCTCCCAGGGCCACCTATGTCAGATGAACCGCACAACCGCGGGGGAGGAGAGCACCCAGCCTGATACAGCGTTAATGGGTCTCACCTCCTCGGTCGGTCACGTGCACGGCGACGGGCCACCACGTGCCAGGCACCATGAGCGTCCCGACGGGCGGACCGTTGGTCCAGCCGAGGGAATGTCGTCCCTGCACGGGGCGGCACGGAGGTTTCTTCGATCACGGGACTCCCCGTTGCTGTATGCCTTTCGACATCGGGCACAACAGTGCCGGACCGTCCCGCCGCACCCTTGACTCTGGTGCGCAATTCTCGGCGGCTGCTTGACCGGTAGGTGATGATCGTTCCTGCGGTCGTTACGTGTCGTCCGGCCGTGGAGGGTGGGTTG
>NZ_JBICXB010000045.1:0-52261 GCF_043200055.1 Streptomyces sp. NPDC048496
TGTTCTTGATCTAGACAGTCCAGATCATCGCAGGTGAGAGGCACCCTTCCGCTGTCGGGGCATCAGAACGCATTCCCGGCTGAATACATGAGGTTCATGGGCCGGCGCCCTCGGGCAGCGTGCGGACGGGACGCCGATCGATCGCATGCGCGCCACCGGCGCAGCCCCTCCCGGATCAGGCCCACGCCACTCGAATGCAGTAGGGCGAGACCCGTGTGCAGCTCATCGCCGTCCCCTTGGGCGGGATCGTGGGTGAGGAATGAAATCGGACAGCGAGTGCGCCGCTCTCCCGCCGCCAGGCCTCCGGTAGCGAGGACCCCCTGGCGCCGGCGAGAGCTACAGCCGCGCCGACGTGATCGAGTTCGAGTGGCAGCCCGACGGTGAACAGCAGAGACTGGGCAACGGTTTGGGAACTGGACAACGGATCCCGGCCTCAGAATTCCGGATTAATCGCTCCGGCCATCGAAAGCGCGAGTATCAGGGCGCCGATCGTCATGGCCGATCGCGCTCGAATGTTCCTCAAGGAGCTCGCATGGAGGAGAAATCCGTCGACGTCCTGACGCCCGGGCCGGATGAATCTGCGATCGAAAAGCGCAGGTACACCGGCCCGAGGACGGGCATCGAGAGAGACCTCGCTGAGGTGCTGGCTGACGTCATGTGCGTCGAACGGGTGTCGGTCGACAGCCACTTCTTCGATGACCTCGGCGCCAACTCGTTGGTGATGGCCCATTACTGCGCACGGCTCAGGAAGCGGACGGATCTCCCCTCGGCGTCGATGAAGGACATCTACCGGCACCCCACGATCCGAAGTCTGGCGACGGGGCTCGCGGACGCCGCGCCCACCCCTGTCGAGTCGTCGGTCCCGGTGTCGACCGAGGTCATACCCCCTGCCGGCACGGTGCGGTACGCCCTCTGTGGAACGCTGCAACTCCTGCTTTTCCTGGGATATTCCTTCCTCGCCGGACTTTTTGCCGACCGAGGCTACGCATGGGTCTCCGCCGGCTCGGATGTGATCGGCATCTACCTGCGATCGTTCGTCTTCGGCGGCGTCGGATTCATCGGCCTGTGCACCTTCCCGATCGTGGCCAAATGGCTCCTGATCGGCCGGTGGAAATCGCGCGAGTTCCCGGTCTGGGGTCTGACGTATCTGCGCTTCTGGACCATCAAGGTGCTGATACACGCCAACCCCATGATTTTCTTCGTCGGCAATCCCCTGTACGTGCTTTACCTGCGAGCCCTGGGAGCACGGATCGGCAAGGGGGTCACGATCCTCTCCCGCAACGTTCCGGTCTGCACCGACCTGCTCACGATCGGCGCCGGCACGGTGGTCCGCAAAGACTCGTTCTTGCTCTGCTACCGGGCACACGCCAGCCGTATCCAGACCGGCCCGGTCACCCTTGGCCGCGAGGTGTTCATCGGCGAGAAGACCGTGCTCGACATCGACACGTCGATGGGCGACGGAGCGCAACTCGGCCACACCTCCACGCTGTACAGAGGCCAGGCGGTCCCTGACGGCCAGCGCTGGCACGGATCACCGGCACAGCCCACCGAGCATGACTACCTGAGGATCGGGCCGGCCAAGTGCGGCACGCTGCGTCGGGCCGGCTTCGGTCTCATCACCGTGCTTCAGCTGTTCTTCCTCTACCTGCCGCTGGCCGTCGGGGGCGCGTACATGCTGGTGACCCTGGTCCCGGCGCTGCACAACCGGCTGGGCCCGGGTGCTGTGGGGTTCACCTCGCCGGATCTCTACATCGACGCGCTGATCCTTTCCCTCGTGCTGTTCTTCGGCTTCGTCGTCGTGGGCCTTGCCGTCCTGTTCACCGTTCCGCGACTGCTGAACCTGGCCGTCAAACCGGACAAGGTCTATCCGCTGTACGGGTTTCATTACTCGATGCACCGGGCGATCGGGCACATGACCAACATCAAGTTCTTCTCATGGCTGTTCGGTGACAGCTCCTACATCGTCCACTATCTACGGGGCCTCGGATACGACTTGTCCCGGGTCGAGCAGACCGGGTCGAACTTCGGCACGGAAGTGCAACACGAGTCCCCGTTTCTGTGCTCGGTCGGCAGCGGAACGATGGTCGCTGACGGGCTCTCCATCATCAACGCGGAATTCTCGAGCACGTCCTTCCGGGTGTCCCGGGCCTCGATCGGTCCACGCAACTTCCTCGGGAACAACATCGCCTATCCCTCAGGGGCCAGGACGGGCGAGAACTGTCTCCTCGCAACGAAGGTGATGATTCCGCTCGACGGCGAGGTACGCGAGGGGGTTGGCCTGCTCGGCTCACCATGCTTCGAGATTCCCCGGTCGGTCGAGCGCGACTCCCGGTTCGACCATCTCCGGACCGGCGACGAGTTGCGTCGAAGCCTCGCAGCGAAGAACCGCTACAACATCCGCTCGATGGTCTTCTTCCTGCTCGTGCGGTGGCTGCACTTCTTCGTGCTCACGATGCTCGCCCTGGCGAATGTCGATCTGTACGACTCCTACGGGCATGTGCTGATCGCTGTGTTCCTGGTGTTCAGCCTTGGGTTCACCGCTGTCTACTTCGTACTGGTGGAGCGCGGCATCGCGGCATTCCGCGCGCTCCGACCGCGGTTGTGTTCCATCTACGACCCGTACTTCTGGTGGCACGAGCGCCTCTGGAAGGTGCCTGACGCGTACCTCAACGTCTTCAACGGCACCCCTTTCAAGAACGTGATCTGGCGGATGCTGGGGGTTCGGATCGGCAGCAGGGTCTTCGATGACGGCTGCTATTTGACGGAGCGGACGCTCACCACCATCGGGAGCGACTGCACGCTCAATGCGGGAAGCAAGATCCAGTGCCACTCTCAGGAGGACGGCACCTTCAAGTCCGATCGCAGCACCATCGGCGCCGGCTGCACCATCGGTGTGGGAGCACACGTCCACTACGGCGTGACGATGGGCGACGGCGCGGTGCTCGCCCCGGACTCCTTTCTCATGAAAGGCGAGGAAGTCCCGCAGCGAGCACGCTGGGGAGGAAATCCCGCCACGGAGACGCGAGATGCCCCTGATCAGCCCGAGGCACTGGCGCGGAAGGCCTAGCGCCGCCCTTGTCGGCGTAGAACAGCACGGTGGCGACGGTGAATGGAGAGGGACGACCAGATGGGAATGCACGTGCAGGGCGACCGGGAGTTCTGGCGCGCGGTGCTCGTCGCCGGTGGATTCACCGCAATACCGCGGTGGACGCTCAATCCGGTGACGGGCGTCGGCGAACACGAGGCGACAATTCCGGACGACGTCGTGGCAGCGTTGGGCCGGCTGGCCGAGAACCTGGCGATGCCGCTCGACTCGGTGCTGCTGGCCGCGCACGCCAAGGTGCTCGCCGCACTGTCCGGCGAGCACGAGGTCGCGACCGGCTACGTCACAGCGGAGGGCGGCCGGCCGCTGCCCTGCCGGCTGACGACCGAACCCGACTCGTGGCGGACGCTGCTGCTGGACACCCATCGAGTCGCGTCAGATCTGCTGGTGCACAAGGACTTTCCGGTCGATGAGCTCAGGCGCGAACTGGGCCTGGCCGAACCGTCGATCGAGACCGTCTTCGATCCGCACGGCTCGGGCGGCGAACTCGCCGGTGACACCGTGCTGTGGGTGGGATTTTCGCAACGTGACGGTCGGCTCGTGCTGCGGCTGCGGTACCGGACCGACGCACTCGACGCGGACCACGCCGTCAGGATCGCCGGATATCACCTCACCGCGCTCGCGCTGATCGCCGCCGATCCGGACGCCGAGCACAGGCGGCAGAGCCTGCTCTCCACGGAGGAACTCCGCTTCCAGCTCGAAGGGCTCGCCGGTCCGCGCCGGGAGCTCCCGGACCGCCGGTTCCACGAGTTGTTCGAGCAACGGGTGGCGGCACACCCGGACGCCGTCGCGGCGGTGCACGGTGAGCGGCAACTGACGTATCGGGAACTCAACGCGCGTGCCAACCGGTTGGGACGGGCCCTGCTGGCGCGGGGGCTTCGCCCCGAGGGTGTCGTCGCGGTGGTGACCGAGCGCAACCTGGACTGGATGGCCGCCGTGCTCGCGGTCTTCAAGGCCGGCGGCGTGTATCTGCCCATCGAGCCCCATTTCCCGGCCGATCGCCTCGCAACCATGCTCTCCCGTGCCGCATGCGGGCTCGTGCTGACCGAACCCGGCAGCACTTCCACGCTCGACCAGGCCCTCGGCTCGCTGCCCGGGGTCCAGAAGCTCTTCGTCGGCGCAGCCTACGAGGAGGACCATGCCGACGACGATCTGGGGATCCGCGTCGCACCGGACCAGCTCGCCTACATCTATTTCACCTCGGGGTCCACCGGGGAGCCCAAGGGCGCGATGTGCGAGCACGCGGGCATGCTCAACCACCTTTACGCCAAGATCGACGACCTGGAGATCGGCGAGGGACACGTGGTCGCCCAGACCGCACCCCAGTGCTTCGACATCTCGCTGTGGCAACTGGTGTCCGGGCTCCTGGTCGGGGGGCGGACCCTGCTGGTGGAGCAGGAGGTGATCCTGGACGTCCGGCGGTTCGTCGACAAGATCATCGACGGCCGGGTCGCCGTCCTCCAGGTCGTACCCTCCTACCTGGACGTCGTCGTGTCGTGTCTGAAGCAGCACCCCCGCGAACTACCGGACCTGCGGTGCGTGTCGGTCACCGGCGAGGCGCTGAAGAAGGAGCTCACGCAGCGCTGGTTCGCCGCCCAGCCCGGGATCAAGCTGGTCAACGCCTACGGGCTGACCGAGACCTCGGACGACACCAACCACGAGGTCATGGACCGCGTGCCCGGCGGGGACCGGGTCCTGCTGGGTCCCGCGGTCAACAACGTGCACGTCTATGTCGTCGACGAGCACCTGACCCCGGTGCCGCTCGGCGCCCCCGGTCTGATCGTCTTCTCCGGCGTCTGTGTCGGCCGCGGATACGTCAACGACCCCGAGCGCACCCGGCAGGCCTACCTGGCCGATCCGCACCGCGAGGGCGCCCGGCTCTACCGGGGCGGCGACTACGGCCGCTGGCAGCCCGAGGGCAAGCTGGAGTTCCTCGGCCGCCGGGACAACCAGGTGAAGATCCGTGGCTTCCGGATCGAGATCGGCGAGATCGAGAACACCCTGTTGCGGGTGCCCGGTGTGCGCGACGGTGCAGTGGTGGTCACCGAGCGGGCCGACCAGAGCAAGCACCTGGTGGCGTTCTACTCCGGTCGGCGGCCACTCGAGGAAGACGTCCTGCTGGACCGGCTCGGTGAGTCGCTGCCCGAATACATGGTCCCGTCGGCCTTCCACTGGCGGGAGAGTCTGCCGCTGACGGCCAACAGCAAGATCGACAGGAAGACTTTGCAGGCGCTCGCCGGAGAACTCGGCCTCGTCCAGGACGACTACCGCGCGCCGAATACGCCGACCGAACAGCAGCTCGCGGCCGCATGGGCGAAGGTGCTCGGCATCCCGCAGAACCAGATCGGACGGCGGGACCACTTCTTCGACCGGGGCGGCACGTCACTGTCGGCAGTGAAGCTGGCGATCACCCTGGACCGTGCGGTGTCCCTCAAGGACGTCACCCGTCACCCGATCCTGGCCGATCTGGCCGGGCTGGTCGACGGCAGGTCCGAGCTGCGCTCCGGGCACTCCGGGCTGCTTCAGTCACTGTCGGAATCGGACGGTACGCAGGGCGCTGCCCTGGTGTGCTTCCCCTACGCCGGCGGCAACGCGGTGAACTTCCGGCCGATGGCCGGGGCGCTGCCGGTCGGCGGGCCGGCGGTCTACGCCGTCGAGCTGCCCGGTCACGACGTGGCCGCCGGGAGCGGGCCGTTCGCCCCGATGGCACAGGTGGTCGAGCAGGTCGTCGTCGAGATCATCCGGCGTGGCCTGACCAGGGTCCTGCTCTGGGGCCACTCCTCGGGCGCCGCGTTGGCCGTGGAGACGGCCAGAGAGCTGCAGGGGCGCGGGGTGGACGTCCAGCGGGTGTTCCTCGGCGCGCAGCTGCTCGGCAACGCCGCCGACCGGCGCGCCGGCATCACCGACCTGACCGGGCGCAGCGACGCCGAGATCACCGGCATGCTGAGCGCGGACAGCGGGTACCCCGAGCTCGGTGAGCTGGATGCGCGGCACGCCGAGCACATCGGTGCCGCCTACCGGCACGACTGCCTTGCCGCACACCGCTATTTCGCCGACGCCCTGGACAGCCCGCCGGCGCTGAAGCTGTCCGCGCCGGTCACCGTGGTCGTTGCCGCCGACGACCCGAGCACGGCGGAGTACCCGCGCCGGTACCGCGACTGGCAGCTCCTGACCGAGCAGGTCGACCTGCACGAACTCGCCGACGGCGGCCACTACTTCCTGCGTACCCGTCCTACCGAGGCGGCACAGGCCGTGCTGCGCGCCGCCGAACTGTTCGCTTCTTCCTGACCGGCAACTGAAAGGAAACCGAGATGTCTTCCATATCCACGGCGTCGCCGGTCGACGTCGAACTCGAACCCGGCAAGACTCCCCTTCTCCGGGCCGAGGCCACCGGCGACGCGCCGAGCTGGGCGGCCGAGCACCGGGACGCGCTGCGCGCTGTCGTCGCCGAGCACGGTTCGGTCCTGGTCCGCGGCCTCGGGCTGCGCGACGTGGACGGTACCGGCGCCGTCTTCTCGAGGCTGGCGACCGGTCTGATGACCGAGAAGGAGGTCTTCGCACCCCGACGGACCTACTCCGACGGCGTGTACTCCTCATCGCAGTGGCCGCCGAACCAGCCGATGTGCATGCACCACGAACTGAGCTACACGCTTGAGTTCCCCGGCCTGATGATGTTCGCCTGTATCAGCGCGCCCACCGACGGCGGGGCAACCGCGGTGGCCGACTCACCGACCGTACTCGACGCGCTGCCCGCCGACTTGACCGAGCGGTTCGAGCGGGAGGGCTGGCTGCTCACCCGCAGCTACAACGACGAGATCGGGGCGTCCGTCGCCGAGGCGTTCGGCACCGCGGACCGTGGCGCCGTCGAGAGCTACTGCCGTGCCAACGCGATCATGTTCGAGTGGCAGCCCGACGGCGGACTGCGCACCGGACAGCGCCGCAGCGCCGTGGTGCGTCACCCGGTCACCGGCCGACGCTGCTGGTTCAACCAGATCGCGTTCCTCAACGAGTGGACGATGGCCCCCGAGGTGCGCGAGTACCTGGTGGACGTCTACGGCGCCGACGGGCTGCCGTTCAATACCCGCTTCGGCAACGGCGACCCGATCGGTGAGGATGTCGTGCAGCTGCTCAACAGCGTCTACGAGGCCAACACCGCACGCGAACCGTGGCAGGCCGGCGACCTGATGCTCGTCGACAACGTCCGCACCGCGCACAGCAGGGAGCCCTTCGAAGGGCCGCGCGAAGTGCTCGTCGCCATGGCCGACCCGGTGCGTCTGGCCGACTGCTCCCCGACCGTCGAGGTGACCGCAGGATGACCACCATCGGTTCCACCGCTATGGAGTCCGCAATGTCCGCTCCGGTCACCGTGCCACCGTTCGCCGTGATCTCCGGTGCCCAGGTCCAGCGCGCACTGCACGGGCGCGAGAAGCAGATCGTGGAGTTGGTCGAGGCCACCTACCGGGTGCACGGCGCCGGTGACTCGGTGAACCCGCCGTCGTACTTCCTGCGCATCCCCGACCGCCCGTCCTCCCGGATCATCGCGCTGCCCGCCTCGATCGGCGGCGAGGTGCGGGTGGACGGCCTGAAGTGGATCTCCAGCTTTCCGGAGAACGTGACGGCCGGCATCCCGAGAGCCTCGGCCGTGCTGATCCTCAACGACCATGACACCGGCTACCCGTTCGCGTGTCTGGAAAGCTCGATCATCAGCGCCACCAGGACGGCCGCGTCGGCGGCGTCGGCGGCCGACTGGCTCAGCCGCGACCGGCCGCGACCGATGCGTGTCGGGTTCTTCGGGGTGGGCCTGATCGCCCGTTACATCCACACCTTCCTGGTCGGCACCGGCTGGTCGTTCGACGAGATCGGTGTGCACGACCTGTCCGCCGACAGCGCGGCAGGCTTCCGGTGCTACCTGGAGCAGTCGGGGACCACCGGCCGGATCACCGTGCACGACAGCGCCGAGCAGTTGATCCGACACAGCGACCTGGTGGTCTTCGCCACCGTCGCCGGCCAGCCGCATGTCAGCGACCTGTCATGGTTCGCACACAATCCGCTGGTGCTGCACGTGTCGCTGCGCGACCTCGCGCCGGAGATCCTGCTCGCCTCGGCCAACATCGTCGATGACATCGAGCATTGCCTGAAGGCCGACACCTCGCCGCATCTGGCCGAGCAGCTCACGGGCAACCGGGAGTTCCTGCACGGCACGTTGGACGACGTGATGGCCGGGCGCGTGGCGGTGCCGGCGGACCGGCCGGTGGTGTTCTCGCCCTTCGGCCTCGGGGTGCTCGACCTCGCGGTGGGCAAGGACGTCTACGACGAAGTGGGCCGCCGCGGAGAGCTGCGCGTCGTCGACGACTTCTTCCACGAACTGAGCCGGTACGGATGAGCCGGCCCGGAGCCCAGGAGGCTTGCCCAGGACTCATCCCAGGAGAGATCGCCGGTCAAGTCGCCGCAGGTCAGGGCGTACGAGACAGCGACCGCTGACGCAGAGCCCCGTCCGGCCCGGTTGGCCACTGGCTCCCGCCCGCAAGAGCGAGAAGCCCGCCCGCGGCCGGACGGGCGTTCCGAAAGTGCTCTGCTCCAGACAGAGGAGACCGTCGTGCCCGTCGTATCCGTTCCCTACGCCTACAACGAAGAGGAGCTCTATGTCGACCTTCGGTCGATCTTCGGGCACCCACTCTTCCTGAAGTGTGAGGGCTTCAACTTCGCCGGCTCGATCAAGTTGAAGGCCGCGACCGAGATGGTGGAGTCCGCTGAGCAGGATGGAATTCTGACGCCTGAATCGGTCCTGGTCGAGTCCTCGTCCGGAAACCTCGGCGTGGCACTCAGCATCATCGCGGCAAGCAAGGGCTACCGGTTCCTGTGTGTGACCGACGCCCGCGGCAACTTGACGACCAGGATGATGATGGAGGCGTTGGGCAGCCAGGTGCACATGATCGCCGGGCAGGAGGCCAATGGCGGCTTTCTCGGCGCGCGAATCGAGTACGTCCGTGCGCTGTGCGCCTCCGACGATCGGTACGTGTGGCTCAGTCAGTACACCAATCCGAGCAACTGGAAGGCGCACTACCGCAGGACAGCACCGGAGATCGCCCGCCAGTTCCCGCAGCTGGACGTGCTGTTCGTCGGGGCCGGCACCACCGGGACCCTGATGGGCTGCGCGCGCTACTTCCGGGAGTGGCACCGGCCGGTACGGATCATCGCAGTGGACAGCGTCGGCTCGGTGTCCTTCGGCGGTTCGCCGGGCCGCCGGATGATTCCCGGCCTGGGGATGAGCATGCGCCCGCCGCTGCTCGACGAGTCCTATGTGGATGAGGTGATACGTGTCGAGGAGGCGGACACCGTCCGTACCTGCCATCGTCTGGCCAGGCGCGGATTCCTGTTCGGCGGCTCCACCGGCACGGTGGTCAGCGGCGCGACGGCCTGGCTGGCCCGGCATGACGCGCGCGATCTCACCGCGGTGGCCGTCGGCCCGGACCTCGGCGAGCGGTACCTCGACACCATTTACCAGACCAACTGGCTGCAGGATCTGTACGGCGAGGACGTGCTCAACTCCGACGAGGTGGCCGCCGGTTCCTGGGCAGCCCCCGCCGCGCCACCGACACGGTGGGGCCCGGCGACTGGACCTGCGGACCAGCGACCTCAAGGGCAACCAGCGCCATCAGTTCCAGGATCATGAGGCCCAGGGCCACTCGTTTGAACCATGCCGGGCTCGCGTGCCCTGGCACGCCCGTCTGCGGCGCCGTCGTCGGTCGGACCCAGCCGCCGCGCGACCACGGTGATATCACCCACAGGGGCACGCGGTTGCCCAGTCCGATCGGCTGCCCGTCCACGAACTCCTCGGGGGTGCCCGCGGGTGGGACGGGCGGTACGACGTGGTCGAAGTAGCCGTCGTCCTCGTCGTACATGACGAGGAAGACGGTGTGCCGCCACACGTCGGGGTTGGCGAACACCGACTGAAGAGCGGTGTTGACCCAGTGCGCGCCGTAGGCGGGGCTGGCGGTCGGGTGCTCGCAGAACAGGTACGGCGAGACCAGCCAGGACACCGTCGGCAACGTACCGTCCTTGCAGTGCGCGTCGAAGGCCGACAGGTCCCACTTCGTCATCGCGTTGACGTAGCGCGGGTCGTCCTTGTCGAACGCATGGAACTGGCTGAAGTATTCGAGGGCGTTGTCCTCGTAGTTGCCGTCGCGCTCGTCCAGCCCGGGTGTGTGGTAGACACGCCAGGAGACGCCGGCTTCCGAAAGGCGCTCCGCGTAGGTCGTCCAGTCGCACACCGGGCTCTCGGGCAGCGGGGTGTTGTCGATCCACGGCCCGGTCGTGCCGTCGCGGCCTGGGCCAACCGTGCCGGTCCACAGGTAGAGGCGGTTGGGGCTGGTGGGCCCGGCCAGGGAGCAGAAGTACCCGTCGCACAGCGTGAAGGCGTCGGCCAGCGCGTACTGGTAGGGGATGTCCTCACGGGTGAGATAGCCCATGCTCTGCTCACCCTTGGCTGAGGTCCAGCGGTTCATCGCTCCGTTGTTGATGGCCTCGTGACCGGACTCCCAGTCGTGGGGCAGGCCGTCGGCGTTCTGCGCGTTGAACTTCGTGGAGTCCATCCGGTAGGGCAGCAGGAAACCACCGTCGGTGCGGGACAGGGCGGGCTGGCGGAAGACGCTGTCGCCGTTCGGGAACATCAGTGCCTGACGGTCTCCGAACCCGCGTACGCCGTTCAGCGTGCCGAAGTAGTGGTCGAAACTGCGATTCTCCTGCATGAGGATCACGACGTGGCGGATGTCGTCCATGGTGTCAGTTCCTTTCCGTCGACGTGAGCAGGGACGCGAGCAGGCTCAGATCTGCCCGCTCCAAGGAGTCGAGGACCGTCCGCCCCGCCACGGTGGGGATCGGTACGGTGGAGGGAACGGCCAGCACAGCGCACCCGGCGGCCTCGGCCGCGGCGACGCCTGTGGGCGTGTCCTCGACGACCACGCAGGCGCGCGGATCAACGCCGAGGGCGGCGGCCGCCGCGAGGTAGGGATCAGGTGCCGGCTTGGTGCGGGCGGTGTCCTCGACGGCGAATGTCAGGGTGAACCGCTCCTCGCCCAGGGCCTTGTGCACGAGGTCGACGACGTGGCGCGGCGACGCGGAGACGATCGCCGTGGGGACCTCGGCCGCGGCCAGTTCGTCCAGCAGGCGCGGTACGCCCGGGCGCGGCACGATGTCGCGGGCAACCAGCGCGGCGAACGCCGTGTCCAGGCCGGTGGCGAGCGCGCCGGCATCGGGGGCCGCAGGGCCGCCGGTGCGGTGCAGCCGGACGGGCCGAGCAGTGCCAGGAGTTCGCCGGGGCGGACGTCCAGGTCCAGTCCGTCCAGTGCCGTCGTGGTGCCGAAGGCGCGGCGCAGCCCCCGGAACTCCACAGTGGAGCCGGCTCGTGTCGGGCTGATGGTTGTCGGATCGGTGAGAAGGTCGGTCATGAGGTCTCCTTGGGGCGGCGCGTGCGTCCGGTGGCGCTGATCGCCAGCAGCAGAATCCAGGTGCCGAGAAGGCCGACCATCGACACGGCCACCGACATCTGCGCCTGCGAGCCGCTGATGGCGACGATCCACACGGCGAACGGCTGGTAGCCGAGAACCGCTGCGACGGTGTACTCGCCGAGCACGAGTGCCAGGGTCAGGAACGCCGTGTTGAGCAGCGCCCCGCGCAGGTTGGGCAGCACCACGTGGGCGAGGGTGCGCGGCCATGAGGCCACCACGACCGCGCACCCGGGCGACGCCACGCCCGAGCGCCCGCCGTATTCCGGGCAGGGCCGCCCTCCCGTGTCCGCCTACCCCCAGCCGCACACCACCCTGCGCGCCCTGGCCCTGGCCGCCGG
This sequence comes from Streptomyces sp. NPDC048496, assembly GCF_043200055.1. NCBI lineage: Bacteria > Bacillati > Actinomycetota > Actinomycetes > Kitasatosporales > Streptomycetaceae > Streptomyces > Streptomyces sp. NPDC048496. The sequence goes on from NZ_JBICXB010000045.1 coordinate 11,949, forward strand.
ACAAACCGCCACCCGCACCGTCACCTGGCGCCAGGGCAGCAAGGCCACCAAACACAACCCACGGGCCGAGATGCGCTCGCAATTCCTGGCCCTACGGGTCCGCCCGGCCAACCGGCACATCCGCCGCGCCGCCGACGGCTCCCTGCCCGAATGCCGGCTGCTCGTCGAGTGGCCACCCGACTCCGCCGAGCCCACCGACTACTGGCTCTCGACACTGCCCACCGACACCCCACTGCGCGAGCTGGTCCAAATCGCCAAGATCCGCTGGCGAGTTGAGCACGACTACCGCGAGCTCAAAGACGGCCTCGGCCTGGACCACTTCGAGGGCCGCAACTACCTCGGCTGGCACCGCCACGTCACCCTCGCCTCCCTCGCCCAGGCCTTCTGCACCCTGCTCAGACTCGACCCAAAAGCCCCTGCGCCGGCCTGACCCTCTACGCGGTCCTCCGCGAACTCCAGGCCCTCCTGGCCACCTGGACCGGCGCCTGCTCCATATGCGGCCAACCTGCCCCGACACCCGAACCCCACCACAGAACCTAACAAAGCCCTACTAGCGGGCAGTCTCGATCGCTTATGCGTCTCGCGAACGCAGCAGCATTCCTCCGGCGGTCAGCGCGCCGAGCGCCCAGAGGGCCAGTACGCCGAGGCCCTCCCAGGGACCGATCGGGAGCTGATCCACGCCGATGGTGGTCTGCACCGAAAGACCGGCCGTCATGGGGGCGATCTGCTGGAGGAATCGCTGCCAGTCGGGGTCGGTGATCACCTGGGTGAGGATCGGGAAGAAGAAGAGCAGTCCGAGCACGATCCCGATGGCCGTCGCCGAGCTCCGCACGATCAGTGCCATGCCGAGGCTGAGCAGCCCGACCAGGGCGAGATAGAGCACGGAGCCGACGGCCGCGCGCAGCATCGGACCGTTGTTCAGCGACATCCCCGGGTAGCCGTGCGCCTCGGTGAAGCCCCGGCCCGGCTGGACCAGCCCGCCGATCAGCAGGGACCCGAGGACACCGACGGCGCCCGCCACCAGGATCACGGCGCTCAGGACGGTCGCCTTCGAGAGGAGGACCGTCAGCCGGCGCGGCACCGCCGCGATCGTGGTCCGCATCATGCCGGTGCTGTACTCGTTGCCGACCATCAGCACCGCGACGATCGAGACGACGACCTGGCCGACCATGACGCCGGTGAGGTTCAGCTTCGTGGCGTCCTCTCCGCAGCCCATGGCGTCGCACCGGGACGTCATCGCCACCGCCGCGCCGACCGCCAGGGTCAGGGCCACGACGCCGAGCAGCAGCCAGGTGTTGCCGGAATCCGTGCGCAGCTTCGTCCACTCCGCGCGTCCCGCGTTCCTGAAGCCCGTGGTGCTCATGTGTCCCTCCGGCGGATCAGGACCCAGGCGGCGACGAACGCGGCCGCGGCGTAGGCGCACAGGACGGCGAAGCCCGCCCACGGCGCCAGCGGGAAGTAGCCGTGCATCGGCGAGTAGACCGTGACGACCTGGTCGTAGCGCTCGACGGTCTGCTGGACGGCGAACCCGGCGGCCGGGGTGACCTCCAGCAACCAGGCCGAGGCCGCGGGGGGCAGAACGGACGCGGTGGCGAGCAGGTAGGGCAGCACCATGCCGACGACCACCACGGTGATGGTCACCGCGCTGCGTCGCAGGATGGCTCCGACCGAGAGGGCGAACACACTGGCCGCCGCGAGCAGCAGGCCCGTTCCGACGATGACCCGCAGCTCGGTCGCCGCCGGCACCGTCAGAACGGGAAAGCCGTTGGCGACAGACCGCGCTCCCCCGAAGGGCACCATGACGGCGGCCGCGGTCGCTCCGACGAGGAAGGCCGCGCAGCCCACCACCAAGGCCTTCGTCACCAGCACCCGGCCTCTGCTGGGGCTGGCCGCGAAGGTCACGCCGATCAGTCCTCGCCGGTACTCGACGGTCATGTAGCCCGCGGCCACGACGACCATCATGATCAGTCCCGCGAACGCGCCGACGAGGAAGTTCGACACGATGCGTACGCCGCTCGCGGCCGGTCCGCCGACCACCGGCGCGATGTCACCCGCCCCGGTGATGCTGTAGCCCGTACCGGTCGCGGTTACCTCCCCCTTGGTCGACTGGCTGTAGCTGCCGGACGTGCCCGCACCGCCGCTGACCTGCCGGTCCTGCCAGGTGCCGCCGCTCCACTGGCCGGACAGCGTGGGGGCGCTGAAGGTGCCGGTGGCGACAGCGGGGTTGAATCCCGTTCCGGTACCGGTCTCCTCCGTCGCCGACGGCGAGGTCACGAACAGCCCGACCTGCGGAGACTCCGAGAGACCCGTGAGCTTCGCGGTGCCCACCTCGGTCCACTTGCTGCCGTCCGCGGACTGGTAGCCGGTGACGGTGTCGCCCGTACGCTGAAGCCGGAGCCAGCGCGGCGCATCCTGCGTCACCTTGCCGGGTAGCCCGGCCGTGTCGTGCGTGTAGTCGTACTGCATCCGCACGCCGTGGTCGCCGGTGACCATCATCGACGCATACGCCGACCCCGGCTCGAGAGAGTCCTTGAGGATGATTCCGGCCTTCGCCCAGGGTGCGAGGCCGGGCTTGTTCTCCGTGGGCGTCGTCGCGACCTGACCGGTCAGCGAGGACACCGACACCGTGATGGTGCCGTCGCCCTTCAACGGCTGGTGCATGAAGTAGAAGCTGTCGTTGACCGCCTCGCCGCCGGGGCCGACCGGCAGCTTCGCCTGCGCGCCGCCGTCGTTGCTCTGTGCCGTGGCGAGCAGTCCGACCAGGCAGATGACGACCATCGCACCGACCGTGCTCAGCACCCAGTCGCGCACCGTCCTGAACTTCGTCCACTCGGCGTGCAGTACGCGCCCGAAGCCGCCCCGTTCCGGGCGGTGGGTGGCCGGGGGCGGCGAGAGCATGGTGGTCATCGTCCGGCCTCCTCGCTGACGACCCCGCGGTACTGCACGGCGTCGCGGGTCAGTTCCATGTACGCCTCTTCCAGCGAGGCGCGGTGCGAGGAGACCTCGGAGAACGGCACCGCGTGCGCACCGAGCACCGACACGACGCTCTCGGCGGGCAGGTCGGTGACGCTGATCGTGTCGACGCCCGCGGAACTCACCGTGGCACCGGCCCGCGCGAGCACCTCCATCGCCTGCGTACGAGCCGACGTACGCAGCGACACACGGCCCTCGGACACGGACGCGAGCAGTTCGCGCACGCTCATGTCGGCGACGACCTTGCCGCGCCCGACGACGATCACATGGTCGGCGGAGTCCTGAAGTTCGCTCATCAGGTGGCTGGACACCAGCACGGCGCGCCCCTGCTCGGCGAGCGACGCCAGGAAGCCCCGCATCCACATGAAGCCTTCGGGGTCCAGGCCGTTGAACGGCTCGTCCAGCATGAGGATCGGCGGGTCGCCGAGCAGCGCGGCCGCGATGCCCAGCCGCTGCCGCATGCCCAGGGAGAAGCCGCCTGCCTTGCGCTGGGCCACGTCCTGGAGGCCGACCCTTCGGATCACCTCGTCGACCGCGGCGGTGCCGAGCCCCTGCGAGTGGGCCAGCCACAGCAGGTGGTGGCGAGCGGTCCGGCTCGGCTGCACGGCGGCGGCGTCGAGCAGTGCGCCGACGTGCCTGAGCGGGGTGCTCAGCGACTGGTAGGGCCGCCCGCCGACCAGCGCGCTGCCCTGGTCCGGCTTGTCCAGACCGAGGATGACACGCATCGTGGTGGACTTCCCGGCGCCGTTCGGGCCGACGAAGCCGGTGATCTGCCCCGGTCTGACGACGAACGACATGCCGTCCAGCGCCTGGGTGCTGCCGAAGCGTTTGCGAACGTCCCTGACCTCGATCATGGCGTCCGACCCGCCATTCGTCTTCTCCATGGAGAGAAGGCTAGGGAGAAGGAGGGGGTCGGGTCGTCACGGCAAGGAGCGAAGTTCTACCGTGCTCGCGTGAGGGACGAAGCGGACCGCCCCTCCCTCGTGTGAGGGAGGGGCGGTCTCCTACCGGAGAATGATGCCCAGGGGGTGGGGGTGTCTCCCCCCTACATGTATTGCCCTGTGAGATTGGGGACGCGGCTGGCGGGCCCTCAGTCGGTTCTGCGGATTCCCGGGACGACAAGTCCCGTTTCGTACGCCGCGATCACGGCCTGGGTGCGGTCTCTCAGGCCCAGTTTGGTCAGCGTACGGCTGACGTGTGACTTCACCGTCTCCTCGGTGACGACGAGGCGCGCTGCGATCTCGCCGTTGGACATGCCTTCGGCGACGAGCAGCAGCACCTCGGTCTCGCGTGCCGTGAGCGTTTTCAGACCGGGCGGCGGCTGGAGCGGGGCCTTGGCGGGCAGCTGGGTGAACTCGCTGATCAGCCGACGCGTGATGCCGGGGTCGAGCAGGGCGTCTCCGGCCGCGACGACGCGTACGGCGTCGAAGAGCCGTTCCGCGGTGGCGTCCTTGAGCAGGAAGCCGCTGGCTCCGGCGCGCAGCGCGTCGTAGACGTACTCGTCGAGGTCGAACGTCGTCAGGATGAGGACGCGTGGGGCCCGCGCCCCGTCGGGTGCGTCGCCGACGAGCTGTCGCGTGGCCTCTATGCCGTCCATCTCGGGCATGCGGATGTCCATGAGGACGACGTCCGGGGCCACCTCGCGGCTGACGCGGACCGCCTCGACGCCGGTGGTGGCGGTCTGGACGACGGTGAACTCCGGCTGGGAGTCGAGGAGAGCGGAGAACCCGGTGCGGACCACCAGGTGGTCGTCCGCGACAACGACGCGGATCGGTGCGGGCGGGGAGCTCACGTGGACCGTTCTGTCTTGGCGGGGAATCTGGCTTCGACGAGGAATCCACCGCGGTCCGCCGGACCTGTGCGGATCAGTCCGCCGACCGCGGAGACGCGTTCCCGCATGCCGAGGAGGCCGAGTCCCGCGTCCGGCGTCACGAGGGGCGGCCCCGGACCGTTGTCGCGGACGCTGAGGTGCAGGGCGTCGGAGGCGTAGTGGAGTTCCACGTCGACCGGGGCACCTCCGGCGTGCTTGCGAGCGTTGGTAAGGGACTCCTGGATGACGCGGTAGGCGGCGAGCTCGGTCCCCGGCCCCAGGGAGTACGGGGCACCGCTGAGGATGAGACGTATCGAGCCGGTGGAGGCTTTGCGGGCCTCGTCGAGCAGTTCGTTGAGCTGGGTCAGGTCGGGCTGCGGCCTGCGCTCCCGTCCGGTGGCGGACTCGGTGTCGTCGCGCAGCACGCCGAGCAGCCGGCGCATCTCGGTGAGGGCAGCGCGGGCGGTGTCGCCGATGCCGAGCAGCCGTTTGCCGCCTTCGGCGGGCATACCGGGAGTGGCCACACGGGCCGTCTCGGCCTGCACCGCGATCATGGAGATGTGGTGGCCCACGACGTCGTGCAGTTCGCGGACGATACGGGCGCGCTCCGCGCGTGCCGCGTTCTCCCACTGGGTGTCGACCATGACTTCGCGAATGGCGTGCTGTTCCCGGTCGCCTTCGCCCGCGCGCCTGGAGAGACCCGCGAAGGCAGCCATCGGGGCGAGTACGGCGAGGAGCACCGTGCGCACCCGGTAGTCGGCGTCCGTGGACCCGGCGAGGGCCAGGGCGAGGAAGGGAACGGTGCTGAGCGTCGCCGCCAGGGCGTGTCCGCAGCGGCCGAGCCGGTAGTGGGCGATGAGCTGAGCGGCGAATCCCGCCAGCGTCAGCGTGTGGAAGATCGTGAGCGATCCGAAGGTCGCGACGGTCACCGTGAGCCCGGCGAGAAGGGGCCGCAGCAGGGCCAGCGGCAGTGTGGTGCACAGGCACAACAGACCGATGATCATGGCCAGTTGGATGCCGACGTCACTGCCCTGGGCCGCGTTCTGGGCTGTGTCCGCGAACATCCGCGGGATGGAACCCTGATGAGCGACCACTTCGGTGAGCGATTCGGCGACCGCGAGGACGCACAGCGACGAGAGAACCACGGCGTTGCGCGGAAGTTCCGCGGCCCGCCGTAACACCCCGGTCCAGCTGTCACGCCAGGCAGTCGCACGGTTCACGCCGGCCATTATGGCAGTCGGCCCTCCGCGCGGGCGTCCCCCGGAACAGTGATCACCCGCTCCCCCGCGCGAGGGGTGGGGCATCACTCGCGCGAGGGATTCCAGGTGAGGAAGGGCTCAGCGGCGGGCTTCCTCGAGCGCGTCCGTCAGCCGTTCCAGGCCCTGGGCCAGCTGGGCGGTACGGCCGCCGAAGCCGGGCCGACCACCGCCCGGCCCGGCGCAACTCCCAGCCGTTGCGGGCCACGCCGAGCAGACCGAGTACACCCGCAACACCACGCGGGCCTTTCTGCTCTGGTGCTCGGCCAGCAAGCCCACCCGGCCCTTCCGGCTTCCTCCGGTCCAGATCCGCCGGGCCGCTCCGATGCCCCAACCCGAGCGACTGGAGCTGATCGGGCGTCTTCTCACCGACCCGGACCTGCCGCTTCGCACTCGGGTCGCGGGCGTGATCGTCCTGCTCCATGCCCAACCACTCAGCCGAGTCGTGCGCCTCACCCTCGACGACATCGGCCACAGCGGCGAGCAGACATCTCTCCGCCTCGGCGAACCGCCGTCCCCAGTGCCCGAACCGGTCGCGGAACTGCTGCATCGCTGGATCGGTAGTCGGAACAACATGAACACCGCGACCAACCACGCGTCCCGGTGGCTGTTCCCCGGCCGCCGGGCCGGACAACCGATGCACCCTGACGTTCTGGCCGCACTCATCAACGACATCGGCATTCCCACCATCGCCGGCCGTACAGCCGCGATCCGACAAAACGTTCTGGAGATGCCCGCACCGGTCGTCGCTGAAGCTCTCGGCTACCACCGGGTCACCACGGCCAAGCTCGCCTCCGAGGCCGGAGGCACGTGGAGCCGATACGCCGCCGGAGACCACTGGCGGTCACCAGCAGGCTGGTCTCCCCGACAGGACAGTGACAGTTGAGAAGAGGAACTCACCAATACCAGCCGAGATTGAGCGAAGGCCTAACAACTGTTGCGAATGAGCTGCCGGGCAGTCAGGTCGACTTGCCACGGGGCTGTGGATAGCCGATTTCCGAGATGTCTTGGGCCAGGTCCGCCAGGCTGATCTCTATGTTCAACGACGAGACGAGTTCCTGGCCCAGCGGTCGCTGGGCTTACACGTCGCTCACGGCTCCCAGGTCCACAGAGACTTCGTAATAGTCCTCGGCGAAGCGCTGGAATGCTTCGGGAGATCGGTCGACGAGGAGCTCGAACAGCCTCGTCGCCCCGTCAGGGTCGGCATGGTCCGAGGGGAAGTCGATCGTGCCGTGGTGCCACTGATCGTCCGTCGCCTCACGCCACAAGCAGGCCGTTACGACGGGCACGCCGTCCTCGTCGGTGAACGCAGGCTCCTCGACGAAGGGCTTGAAGGCCTCGGGAACATCGTCGATCACTCCCGGCCAGGGCTCGCCATCGTGGCCATACGGGCTCATCGGTGACTCGTGCCCAAAGCCGCGGACATAGGTCCCGGCCGCCGAGAACACGATGGAGTACTCGTCTCCCGACCCGTTGCGCATCGAAGCCATCTCCTCGCCTTCAGCCCAAGCGGCGTTGAACGAGTAGTACCGGCTTTCCCAGTCCGGGCTCAGGATCGCATCGAGCATCGCAAGCGAGCGGCACAGGTCTCGCAGGTCGGCGATGGCGGGAAGCCGGCGGGCTACGTCATAGACAGTCATGGGCTCATCCAACCGGATGCCTCTGACATCCGCCGCCCGCCGGCAGGCGCCACGATCAGTAGCAATTCCAGAACCGGACAGGTCAACACGCGACAGTTGAATACGCGAGCTCACCAGTAGGCCGTCGCACAGTCCTATCGTCGGCTGATGCGCGGGAGTTCGGGGCCTGATCACCTGATGCCGTCCTCCAAATACAGGTCAAGAACTGACCTGTATGCCGCCTAGCCTCCCCCATGAGCGATAGGAATGCGGTCGAGGCCGTCCCGGACGGCTACACCACCATCACGCCCTGGATCATCGGCAGCGACACCGCGGGACTCATCGACTATCTGGTCAGGGCCTTCGACGCCGAGGACCTCGGACGGTTCGTCCTGGAGGACGGCACCGTCGGCCATGCCGGGCTGCGGATCGGGAACGGGCGGCTGATGGCTTTCGACCGTCCGCCCGACTGGGAGCCGACGCCCGCGTTCGTCAGGCTGTACGTGGAGGACGCGGAGGCCGTCCACCGGCGGGCGGTGGAGGCAGGCGGAACGTCGGTCACGGAGGTCACACACCTCTTCTTCGGCGACAAGGTCGGGCGGGTCAGAGATCCCTTCGGGAACCTGTGGTGGATCCAGACCCACATCGAGGACGTCGACGAGGAGGAGATGGGCCGACGGCTGACCGATCCCGTGTTTACCCGTGCGATGGAGTACGTGTCGGGGGCCCTGTACGAGCCGCAGCGGCGGGAGCCTCCGGCAACTCCGAGCTGACTGACGCTCCAGCCCCAGCCCAGGGCCCACAACTCACCTCAGGGCCCTGCGTGTTCCCTTCGGGCACACGGCCCACGTCCGGCTTGGCGTCCGGCCTTGGGAGGACTTCCGGTCGGTGGGCTCAACTCGTGGGCTTCACGGCATATCCCAGTGCGATGAGGCCGATCGCGACGGCGAGGAGCGACGGTGAGCGGGCGTTCCAACTGACCAGCGTCAGCAGGACGCCCGCTCCCCTCCTGCCGCATGCCCCGCCTCTTCTCTCTCGCGGCCTCACCCATTCGGCCCAACGAGGCGGTCGACGGGAGGAAAACGGGCGGCCGGCGCGTCCGGCAGCTACCCCGCGGTTAGTTTGCGGCTGGTTGAAGAGCACCCGCTCGCCGGTTCGGGGGTTGGGCTCCCAGCGGCGGGCTTCGCCGTCGAGGGCGAGCAGGGGCAGCCAGGCGAGCAGGTCCAGGGCGAGGGAGACGATCTCCAGCCAGACCTGGTTCTGTGCGGTGTCGTGGAATGGAGGTTGCGCGGGCCGGTGGTGCGGGTGGCGCGGATGCGGTCCTCGGCGCGGGCTCGGCGGCGGTGGAGTTCGAGGTCGGCGAGTTGGCCGCCGGTGGTGTTACCGAATGACGCAACTCGGACGGGCGCCCGTGCCCCGCTCGGCTGCCCTCCGTGGAGCGCGGATCTCTGCCTCATGGTGGCCGCGCGCACAGCAGCCTCCGGAACTATGGTCTCCCACCACATACGCCTCTGACCTGCCCGTTCCTACGGTGTGGCGACACGAACTGTCCCCGCCAACCGTCCGGAAGTGGTATCCATGGCTGCCTCGGCATCCGCCCCACCGACCACCCGCTCGCTCAAGCGCATCGTCGCCGCGAGCCTGATCGGGACCACCATCGAGTGGTACGACTTCTTTCTCTACGGGTCAGCAGCCGCGCTGGTCTTCAACAAGCTGTTCTTCCCCGACTCCGACCCGCTCGTCGGAACGCTCCTCTCCTTCCTCACCTATGCGGTCGGCTTCGCCGCCCGGCCGCTCGGTGCCCTGGTCTTCGGGCACTACGGCGACCGGCTCGGCCGCAAGAAGCTCCTGGTGCTGAGCCTGCTGCTGATGGGAGGTGCGACCTTCGCCATCGGGCTGCTGCCCACGCATGCCACCGTCGGCGCCGCCGCTCCCGTACTGCTCACCGTGCTGCGTCTGGTGCAGGGCTTCGCCCTCGGTGGTGAGTGGGGCGGGGCCGTACTGCTGGTGTCGGAGCACGGGGATGCGAAGCGGCGCGGGTTCTGGGCCTCCTGGCCACAGACCGGGGCGCCGGCCGGGCAGTTGCTCGCCACCGGGGTGCTCTCCGCGCTCACGGCGCTGATGTCGGACTCGGCCTTCGGGGCGTGGGGCTGGCGTATCCCGTTCCTGCTCTCCGGTGTGCTGGTGGCCGTCGGCTTGTGGATTCGTCTCTCTGTCGATGAATCGCCGGTGTTCAAGGCTGCGTTGGCGCAGGCCGAGGAGCGCAAGGCGGCCGCGGCGGCCGCCGAGAAGATGCCGCTCGTCGCCGTGCTGCGGCACCACTGGCGGGATGTGCTCGTCGCCATGGGCGCCAGGATGGCGGAGAACATCAGCTACTACGTGATCACCGCGTTCATCCTCGTCTACGCGACAACGGCCGCCGACCTGAGCAAGCAGACGGCGCTGAACGCCGTACTCATCGCCTCCGCCGTCCACTTCACGGTCATCCCGATGTGGGGTGCGCTGTCGGACCGGATCGGCCGCAAGCCCGTCTATCTGATCGGGGCGGTCGGTGTGGGGCTGTGGATGTTCCCGTTCTTCGCACTGATCGACAGCCGCAGCTTCGGCAGCCTGCTGCTCGCCGTCACGGTCGGGCTCATCCTCCACGGGGCGATGTACGCACCGCAGGCGGCCTTCTTCTCGGAGATGTTCGCGACCCGCATGCGGTACTCGGGTGCGTCGATCGGTGCGCAGTTCTCATCGGTCGCGGCCGGTGCTCCGGCGCCGCTCATCGCCACCGCGCTGCTCGCGGACCACCACACCTCGACACCGATCTCGCTGTACGTCATCGCCGCGGCGCTCATCACCGTGCTGGCGGTCGTGTGCGCCAAGGAGACCCGCCACCGGGACCTCACGGACATCGAGGCGACGGCGGAGCCGGACGCGCCCGCGGCGCTGCCCGCCGATGCCCGTACCGCCTGAGTTCCGGTGGCCGGACGGGCCAGGGAACCGGCCCGTCCGGCCACGGTGCGTGTACTACCGCGTCACGGCTGGACCGTCGGTTCGAACCAGGTCGGTTCGTCGGTCAGGGCCTGCTTGATCCGGAAGAGACCGAACTCATTCAGCGGCGGCAGGGCGTCGAGCGGGAACCAGTCCACCTCCAGGGACTCGTCGTCATTGACGCGCGCCTCACCGCCGGTCGCCCTGCAGCGGAAGGTGATGTCCATGAACTGGCACCGGTCGCCATTGGCGTACTGCACGGGGTTCAGCGCCTGGGTGAGCACCACCCGCTCCGCCATACAGTGCACGGCGGTCTCCTCGTACACCTCGCGCACCGCCGTCGTCGCGGGCTGCTCCCCCGGCTCGCAAATGCCGCCGATGAGCGCCCACTTGCCGGTGTCCGAGCGTCTGCCGAGCAGAACCCTGCCCTCGTCGTCGAAGACCACGGCGCTGACGCCCGGCAGCAGGAGCAGCTGGGTGCCCGCCGTGGCACGAATTTCACGGATGAAGTCAGGAATGGCCATGCGCCGACCCTACGTGGCCCGCGCCACCGTTCAGCGTCCTCGGCGCGCCCGTACCGATCTGACGGTCACCCAGCCCAGTCCCGCTGCGGCGATCAGCACGAGCAGCTCCTCGGGGAGCGTGCCCAGCCGGGTGGCGGGGGTCAGCGAGGAGCGCAGCGGCACTTTGTCCACCAGCGCGTCCGGGGTGAACATCTTCGTCTTCTGGGCGATCGTCCCGTCCGGGCGGATGACCGCGCTGACGCCGCTGGTGACGGGGACGACGACGGACCGACTGTGTTCCACGGCCCGCACCCGGCTCATGGCCAGCTGCTGGTACGTCATCTCGCTGCGCCCGAAGGTGGCGTTGTTGCTGGGGACCGCGATCAGCTGGCTGCCGTGTTCGACCGTGTCCCGGACGGCGTCGTCGAACGCGGCCTCGTAACAGGTGACGAGCCCCACCTTGGTGCCCGCGAGGTCGAACACGCCGACCTTCTTGCCCGGTCCGAAGTCACGCTGCACCCGGTCGACGTCAGAGCTGAAGATGCGTACGAAGGAACGCATCGGCATGTACTCGCCGAACGGCTGGACATGGCGCTTGTCGTACGTGGCGACGGGGCCGCCCGACGGATCCCACTGGATGAGGGTGTTGCGCAGCTTGCCGGTGTCGGGCTCGATGACCGCGCCGACCACGGTGGGGGCGTTGATCGCCTTCACCGCTTCGTCGATGACGATCCGCGCGTCGGCATTGCGGTAGGGGTCGAGGTCGGAGGAGTTCTCGGGCCACAGGACGAAGTCGGGCTGCGGTACCTTGCCCGCCTTCACCTCGCGGGCGAGCTGCTCGGTGCGGCGTGCGTGGTTGTCAAGAACGGCGCGGCGCTGGGCGTTGAAGTCGAGTCCGAGGCGCGGCACATTGCCCTGGATCGCGGCGACGGTCGCGGTTCCGTCCTCCGCCGAGTCGTCGACGAGCGGGCGCGCCGCCAGCGCACCGGCCAGGGGTACGAACACGGTCGCGGCCGCGGCGGCGACCGCGGCGCGGGGGATCCGGCCGGTGGTGCGGTACGTACGGAAGGAACGCACCGCTTCGAAGAGGCCGAAGCCGCACAGCACCACCGCGAACGAGAGCAGCGGAGTGCCGCCCACGGCCGCGAGCGGCAGGAACACACTGTCGGCCTGCCCGAAGGCGATCTTGCCCCAGGGGAACCCGCCGAACGGCACCCGGGCCCGGACCGCCTCGTCCAAGGCCCAGACCGCGGCGGCCCAGACCGGCCACCAGGCGAGCCGGGACACGGCGGCGATCCCGATACAGCCCACGGCCACGAACAGCGCTTCGGCAGCGGCGAGCGCCAGCCACGGCACCGGGCCGACCTCCTCGCCCGTCCAGTGCAGCAGCGGCAGCATGAAGCCGAGCCCGGCGAGCAGGCCGAGGCCGAATCCGGCGCGCAGCCGACGGTCGTGCAGCACCCAGCCGAGCAGTGCGAAACCGGGCAGAACCAGCCACCACAGCGGTCGGGGCGGGAAACTCAGATACAGCAGCGCCCCCGACAGCGCGGCCGCGGCCGGCCGTACGAGCCGCGGCAGGAACCGTCTCCCCTGCGGCTGAGTGGCGGAGGACTGCGAGTCGTCGACTGGGCTGATGGTGGTGCTCACCCGGCGGAGTCTACGGGGGTGAGGCGAGCGCCGTGCAGCCCCGGCGCGGTGCCGGAATGCATTCGGAATGGTTCCTGCCGGATCGTTCCTGCGCATTTCCTCCACAAACCCGCACCACTCCCGTTACCGTGTGCGCCAGTCCCCCGCCGACCGGCCGGATCCGGCCGTCGTGGACGGGACGGTCACAGTTCGGGGGGTCGAACACGATGACTGCACGGGCGGGCCGGCACGGGGCTCGGGAAGGCGGCAACGCGTCCGATGTCGCAGGAGCCGTGATCCTCGCCGCCTGCGCGATCTGGTCCTTGATCAGCGCGGCCGGACGGGAGACCAGGCCGGAGGGTGTGCTGCTGGCGCTGCTGGCCGTCGCCGCGGGGTTCGTCTGCGGCCGGATCTGCGGCACGCTGCTGCCGGTGGCCACCGCGGCGGTTGCCGCCGTCGCCGCCCTCGCCCTGGTGCTCGCCTCGCGCGGTGGTATGCCGGGTGCCACCGCCGCTGCCGATGTCGCGCCCGGTCACACCGGGGCGGCTGCCGCGCTGCTGGTGCTGGCCGCGGGCGCCGCCTGCTGTGCGGCCGCGGCGGCCCGCCGGCCACCGGTGCGTCTCACTCTGCGACTGCTCGCGCTCGGCACCGCCTGCGCCGCGTCGGCCATGCACTCGGTGGCCGGATTCGTCACGGCGTTCGGGGTGCTGCTCAGTTCGTTGGCCGCGGTCAAAATGCGCCGCAGACTGCTCGGTCTGACCGGGCTGGCGCTGGTCACGGCGCTGGTCGTCGGTACGTCATGGGCGGTGGCCGAGGATGCACTGCCCGACGGGCTGATGGTCTCCCTGGAGGGGCAGCTCACCCGGAACCGGGTGCTGCTCTGGCAGGACGCGGTGGATCTCGCCGAGGAGCATCCGCTGCTGGGCATCGGACCCGGCCGGTTCGCCGAGCTCAGCCCCACCGCCCAGCAGACCGTGCAGTCGGACGGGAAACCCCACTCGGCGCCGCTGCAGCAGGCCACCGAGCAGGGGATCGTGGGGGTGGCGCTGCTGGGGGCGGCGTTCGGCTGGCTGCTGTACGTGCTGTGGCGCTCTCCCCGCGCCACAGCGGTCGTCCTGACGGCGGGCGCCGCGCTCACCGCGTTGGCGGCGCTGGCGAGTGTCGGGAACGCGCTGAGCTTCACGCCGGTGACGGCGGGCGTGGGGCTGCTCGCGGGGCTGGCCTCGGCCCGGCAGCCGATCGGGGACGGCACGCCGGGCACATCCCGTACCGAGAGTGACGAGGATGCGGACCGTGCCGCGTACGGGACGGGGCCTGCGGCCGGACGCCGTCCGCGGGCCGGTCGCACCCCCCTCTGACGGGTGCGGCACTGCTGACCGCTCAGCCCCCGGCAGCCGCGTCGGCCGCCGGCAGGTGGAGCCGTTCGCGGATGAACCGTACGCCCTCTTCCGCATCGTCCACCGTCACGGTGAACGTCCTGCCGTCGCCGAGCTCGAGCACCAGACCCTCTCCCCTGCGGACCACCACGGCCGTCCCCTGCTCGGGGCGCCAGCGGTAGCCCCAGCCGCCCCAGTGGCGGGGGGTGACCCGGGGGACGAACTCCGCCCCGACCACCTGGGTGAGCAGGATCCGTCGGCGCGGCAGACCCATGTGGCCGCAGCGCACTTCCAGGGCGTCTCCGTCGACCCGCACGGCCACGTTCACAAAGGCGAGCGTCCCGAACAGCATGAGCAGTCCGGCCGCCACGCAGCCGATCACCGACATCAGCAGAGGGGCGATGCCGGAGGTCCAGTCGGAGGTCACGGCGAGCTCGACACCCAGTGCGAGGCACGCCGCACCGGCTGCGGCGAGAACCCACTGCGCCTTGTTCGTGGCCCGGCCGGTCCAGACGGCGGGAGCCGCCTCGGCGCCGGTCTCGCTCGGTTTCCGGGGGTGGTCCCTCATGCCAGCAGGGTACTCAGAATCCGGGCATCCGGGATGGGCCCAACGGCCCTCGCCGAGTCGGCGACGGCTCAGAGCCTGTCGGGTGACCTCTGATCGGGCGGCCACACCCTGGCACGCACGCTTCCCGCGTTGCCGAAATGCCCTAGTAGCTCCGCTACGAGGACATCCCGCCGCCTTGGAATCGCACGCACCAGACCGCGTCCGCTATCCGATCGAAGGTCACCCGACAGGCTCTCAGCGGGCGGGGCTGACGGCTGCCAGCAGCCGCCCCTCGGCGTAGGTCAGGGCGGCTTCCGGCAGCTCGGCGTCACGGCCGCTCAGGAGCACGGTGAGGGAGGTGGCCGGTTCGGCCGACGGGGCGGGTGCGACCCCGATCCGGCGCAGCGCCTGGGCGGCGACGGCCCCGGCGGAGCCGTGCAGTGCTACGGGCGGCAGGCCGGGCTGCTGTACGGCGGCACGGATCCGTTCGGCGACCAGTTCGTAATGGGTGCAGCCGAGAACGACGGCCCGTACGCCCGGTGGAGTGAGCGCGGCGGCCGCGGCGACGGCACGGTCGATCGCGGCTTCGTCCGCGTTCTCCACGGCGTCGGCGAGACCGGGGCAGGGGACCTCGGTGACGTCGACGGAGCCGGCGAATTCGCGAATGAGTCCGCGCTGGTAGGGACTGCCCGTCGTGGCGGGGGTCGCCCAGATGGCGACGGGTCCGCCGCCGGCCGCGGCCGGCTTGATCGCGGGGACGGTGCCGATGACGGGCAGCGCGGGTTCCAGCGCGGCACGGAGCATCGGCAGGGCGTGTACGGAGGCGGTGTTGCAGGCGACGATCAGTGCGTCGGGCCGGTGAGCGGCGGCCGCGCGGGCCACGGCCAGCGCGTGCGCGGTCAGGTCCTGCGGTGTCCGCGGCCCCCACGGCATGCTTTCGGGGTCGGAGGAGAGCACCAGATCGGCGTCGGGCCTCAGCCGACGTACTGCGGCGGCCGCCGGGAGCAGGCCGATTCCTGAGTCCATGAGCGCGATCTTCACCCGGTCACCATAGTCGACCGCCCTTGCGGTCTCGTCGGAGTGGGGCAGACTGCGGCGAATGAGCGCCGTTGCCTGGATCGCCGTGGGTTCGCTGGCCGCATGGGTGTGGCTGCTGCTGGGACAGGGGTTCTTCTGGCGGACCGACCAGCGGCTGCCTCGGCGTGCGGGGCCGGACCGCTGGCCGTCGGTCGCGATCGTCGTACCCGCGCGTGACGAAGCCGACATGCTGCCGGTGAGCCTGCCGTCGCTGCAGGCGCAGGACTATCCGGGGGCAGCGGAGATCTTCCTGGTCGACGACTGCAGCAAGGACGGCACCGGTGATCTCGCCCGTTCGCTGTCCGTGCGGTACGGCGGGCTGCCGGTGACGGTGGTCTCTCCCGGGGAGCCGGAGTCCGGCTGGACGGGCAAGCTCTGGGCCGTACGGCACGGGATCGCGCTCGCGCGGGCCCGGGAGCCGGCGCCGGAATTTCTGCTGCTCACGGACGCGGACATCGCGCATGAGCCGGACAGTCTGCGGGAGCTGGTCGCCGCCGCCTGTTCCGGCGGGTTCGATCTGGTCTCGCAGATGGCCCGGCTGCGGGTGGCGAGCGTCTGGGAGCGCCTTGTCGTGCCGGCGTTCGTGTACTTCTTCGCGCAGCTCTATCCGTTCCGGTGGGTGAACCGGGCGAAGGCACGGACCGCGGCCGCGGCGGGCGGCTGTGTTCTGCTGCGGACCGGGGCCGCCGAGCGGGCGCGGGTTCCGGAGTCCATC
This sequence comes from Streptomyces sp. NPDC048496, assembly GCF_043200055.1. Classification (NCBI taxonomy): domain Bacteria; kingdom Bacillati; phylum Actinomycetota; class Actinomycetes; order Kitasatosporales; family Streptomycetaceae; genus Streptomyces; species Streptomyces sp. NPDC048496. Next base: position 28,430 of record NZ_JBICXB010000045.1, read on the forward strand.
CGGCAGGCGGTCATCGACGACGTGTCGCTGGCGCGTGCGGTGAAGCGCAGCGGCGGGCGGATCTGGCTGGGGCTCGCGGAGCGGGTGGACAGTGTGCGGCCGTATCCCCGGCTGGCGGATCTGTGGCGGATGGTCTCGCGCAGCGCGTACGCGCAGTTGCGGCACAGCCCGGTTCTGCTCATCGGTACGGTGCTGGGTCTCGCGCTCGTCTATCTCGCCCCGCCGGTCACACTGGCGGCAGGGCTGCTGGGCGGCGATCGGCCGGCGGCGTGGGCGGGTGGCACGGCGTGGGCGGTGATGGCGGGGACGTACATGCCGATGCTCGGCTACTACCGGCAGTCGATGTGGCTCGCGCCGTTGCTGCCGTTGACCGCCGTGCTGTATCTGCTGATGACGGTGGATTCGGCGGTGCAGCACCACCGCGGCCGCGGCGCGGCCTGGAAGGGGCGAACCTACGCCCGTCCCGAGGCCGCACCGGACCGATGAGCGGAGGGAACACCGGTCTGTCCGCGGTGGCGGGACCCGGACGGACCGGGGGTCATTTACGGCCGGGTGTCCAGTTCATCCCCCACCCATAGGCGTAGTCGATGGTGCGCTGCGGACTCACCCCGCGTTCGGGTACGAGATAGCGGGCTTCGCGCTGCACGGTGAGGTCTCCCCCGTTGTTGGTGATGAGTGCGAGTGCGCAGACGGTGGAGGGAACGGTGCATTCGTCGAGCGAGAAGTCGATCGCGGCGCCGTGCTGCGGCTGCAGGGTGACCGTCGCGTGCAGATCGGCGAAACTCCGGGCGCCTTCATAGATGGTGACGAAGATCAGGACTCGGCGGAGCCGGTCCTTGTGGTCGAGGTCGATGGTCAGGTTCTCGCCGGTGGAGACGGCGCCGGTGCGGTCGTCCCCGTCGAGATGGATATACGGGGGCTGCCCGAGAGCGCCGAACGCGTTTCCGAGTGCCTGCACAACTCCCTTCCTGCCGTCGGTCAGTTCGTAGAGGGCGCAGAGATCAAGATCGAGATCCGCGTGGTTGGCGACGGCCCTGCCGAGTTTGCTGCCCCAGCTCTTGAACTGTTTGCGCACTTCCCAGTTGAGATTGACGCGCATGACTCCCGACGTGCCGCCCTGTTTGGCGAGGGAGACGGACGGCGCGTCCTTGGTGAGCGTCACCTTGGAGAGCCGGACGGGCTGGGGGGACGGCGGTGCGGGCGGCGCGGCAGGGGGCTGGACGTGCGGGGGGAACCGGGGCGGGGGCGGCAGGTCAACCCGTGCTGCCCCTTGGGGTTGTTGAGATTGAAGAGGCTGGTGCGATTGCTGAGGCTGTTGGGGTTGCTGGGGCTCGTCGACGGAAATGCCGAAGTCCGTGGCGAGACCTTCGAGGCCGCTGCTGTATCCCTGCCCCACGGCGCGGAATTTCCAGGCGCCCTGCCGACGGTAGAGTTCACCGAGAATGAACGCGGTCTCCACCGTCGCGTCCGCACTGTCGAAGCGCGCGATCTCCGAGCCGTTCGACACGTCCGTGATCCGTACGTACAGGGCTGACACCTGCCCGAAGCTGCCACCGTCCGCGGAGGCGGCCAGGACGATGCGCTCGATGACGGGCTCCACCCGCGCCAGATCCACCGCAAGACTGTCCGTGACACCACCGGCGGCGTTCCGCTTGCCCTCATGACGTACCGCGCCGGAGCCATGCACCGGCTGGTTGTAAAAGACGAAGTCCGCGTCGCTGCGCACCTTTCCCGACACGAGAAGGAGCGCCGATGCATCCACGTCCGGCGCCCCCGGGGCGGTACGCCACCCCAATTCGACCCGCACGGCCTGGGCCGCCACTGGGACATTGGCTCCTTTTTGCATGGTCATGCTCGCCCCCATCACGAGTCCGGCTGCCGAAGACTATTCCGTGCCAACCTAATCCGCACTCTGCCACGGGGCCCACAGTCGCGCCGGGCCCCGTCCGGCGATCCGCCGGCAACCCCCCGTGAACTGGCCCCATACACGATGACAACGCGTCTCGGCGCCCTTTTTCCCAAGTTCGCTCGCATTGGACCTGCTCATGAGCACCTATGGCACGAGCGATCTGCCGCGCGGTGGCGCCGCGGTGAGTACCACTCGCACGTCACCGAGTGGCCGGCCGCTCGGGACGCCGGGGCCCTGGAGAAGCTGGTCGGCGGCGGGCTTCAGCCCGCGCTCCCGGGCGTCTCGCAGCCCGGTGGAGCGGAGGGTGCGTCCACCGCCTGAGGCCCCGCTCCCGGGCCCTCCACGCCGCCTCCCACCTGACTAGACTACGAATGCGCGCCACACCCCGAGCAAAGGAGACCGGATGTCGGCACACGACCCGTCCGATTCCGGGGCGGCCGCGAGGGGGGCGGAGCAGTCTCCTCCTGCACGCCAGGTCCTGTCCGACAGCGTCTACGAGAACATCACGGCGATGATCATGGACCATGAGATCGCCCCAGGCGCCCGCGTGGGCATCGAGACACTCTCACGCACCCTCGATGTCTCGCCGACGCCGGTACGGGAGGCACTGGCCAGGCTGGAGTCGGACGGCCTGGTCGTGAAGCGTTCCCTCTCCGGGTATCGGGCCACCGAGTTGCTGACCCGGCAGGGAGTTGAGGAGCTGTTCGAGATGCGGCTGCTCCTGGAGCCTCGCGCGGCCGCTCTTGCCGCGCTCAACGCCGACGAGTCACAGCTCGACGACATCGAGAAGATCCTGGAGGCCATGCAGTCGCATCCGGGCCCTGTCGGCCCCTATGCGTCCTACCGCGACTTCGCCGCCCTGGACCAGAGTTTCCATGAAGCGATCACGCAGGCCGCGCACCGACCCCTGCTCGCCGACGCGGTGGAGCGGCTCCACTCGCATCTGCACGTCTTCCGGCTCAGCAGTGTGCCAGGCGCGGGCGAGGCGACCCTGGCGGAACACGACCGCGTGGTGCGCTCCATACTGCGCCGCAGTGCCGACCGCGCCGCCAAGGCGATGGCGGAGCACCTGACACGCAGCCTGGAGCGCCAGCTCGGTCATTTCGAGGAGACCTGAACTCTCGTCCCACCGCGGTTTCCCGTCACAGGCCCGGGCGCTCGGCCGCCATCCGGTACACGCGCCGGGCGGTGCCGGACCAGACAGCCGATCGTTCGGGCTCGGAGAGCGTGGCTGTGAGCGCGCGGGTGGAATCGACCACGTCGCCGTAGGTCGCGGCGAGTGTGCACACGGGCCAGTCAGAACCGAACATGAGGCGCCAGGGTCCGAACGTCTCCACCACGGTGTCGGCGTAGGGGCGGAGGTCGTCGACGGTCCACGACCGCCAGTCAGCCTCGGCCACCATGCCGGAGAGCTTGCACACGGTGTTCGGCCGGGCAGCGAGCTCCCGTACCTGCGCGGACCACGGCTCCCGTTCTCCGGACGCGATGGGAGGCTTGCCCAGGTGGTCGAGAACGAAGGTGAGTTCCGGCACGGCCGCCGCTGCCCTGGTCGCCGCCGGAAGCTGATCGGGCAGTACGACGAGATCGTAGACGAGCCCAGCGGACGCGAGGGCCCTCAGCCCGCGCAGCACGTCGGGCCGGGTGAGCCAGTTCGGGTCGGGTTCGCCCTGGACCTGGTGCCGGATACCCCGGAGGAACTCGCCACCGGGCAGCGAGCGGAGCCGGGCCAGCTCGTCGGCGATGCCGGGAGACGTCAGATCCGTCCAACCGACGACTGCGCCGATAACGGCGCTGTCGGCGGCAAGGGCCAGGAACTCCGGAGTCTCCTCGGGGATGGTGACCGTCTGCACCAGCACCGAGGCCGCGACACCTGCCGCACGTGTCTCGGTTTCGAAGTCGGCGGGGTGGAAGGAGCGCCTCAGAGCCTGTCGGGTGACCTTCGATCGGAAAGCGGACGCGGTCTGGTGCGTGCGATTCCAAGGCGCTGGAAGGTCCTCGTAGCGGAGCTACTAGGGCATTTCGGCAACGCGGGAAGCGTGCGTGCCAGGGCGTGGCCGCCCGATCAGAGGTCACCCGACAGGCTCTCAGGGGCGCGAGTTCGGGAACGGTGGTCCATTCCTGGTCGCGTACGTCGAGGTCCCACAGATGGTGGTGGGCGTCGATGATCTGCATGGTCGGCTCACAGCCTCCGGACGGAGGGGAGCGGCGCACGCGCGCCGTCCGCGGTGTGGTCGTGTGGTGTGGTGATGATCAAGCGCATGGCTGCCCCGCCGAGGGCACCGGCACATGGCCGGACAGCAGACCGTCGGCCCGCAGTCTCTGCCACACACCGTCGGGAACAGGACGTTGGAACTGCTCGACCGCATCGCGGACCTGCGCCGGTGATCGTGCTCCGACGAGGACGGAGAGGGCCGCGGGATGCCCGAAGGGGAAACGGAGGGCGGCGGTGCGCAGCGGCACGTCGTGCGACTCGGTGACGCCGCGCATGCGCAGGGCGCGGCTCACAAGGTCCGCCGACGCCACCGCGTAGTCGTATGTTGCTCCCGGCCGAGGGTCGGCCAGCAGCCCCGAGTTGAACACTCCGCCGATGATGACGCTCTTACCACGGGCAGCCGCGGCGGGCAGCAGCTCATCGAGAGCCGACTGTTCGAGGAGGGTGTAGCGGCCGGCACACAGCACGGCGTCGACATCCGTGTCCCGGACGAAACGAGTCAGCATCCGGGTCTGGTTCATGCCCGCGCCGATGGCGCGGACAACCCCCTGTGCTCGCAACTCCTCCAGCGCCGGATACGCCTCCTGGAACGCCTGCTCTTCATGGTTGTCGGGGTCGTGCAGCAGGACGAGGTCGACATGGTCGACACCGAGGCGGATCAGGCTCTCCTCCAGAGAGCGGCGGACGCCGTCGGCGCTGAAATCCCATTCCCTGCGGTGGGTGGCTGGGACGGCGAAGCCGTTGGCGATATCGCTGCCGCCGACGTCCTGGCGGATGAGCAGCCGCCCCACCTTGGTGGAAAGGGTGTAGCTACCCCGGGGTCTGGTCCGCAGTGCCGCGCCTAGCCTGCGTTCCGACAGGCCCAGGCCGTAGTGGGGGGCGGTGTCGAAGTAGCGGATGCCCGCGTCCCAGGCCGCTTCGACCGTAGCGGCCGATTCTTCCTCGCCGATGGGTTCGTAGAGGCCTCCGATGGCGGCGGCGCCGAGCCCCAGGGCGGTGACCTGAACTGAGCTCCGCCCGAGGGTGCGGCACCGCAGCACCGTATCGCCGCCGCTCTCCTTGTTGTCCCTCACCGCGCCTCCGCTCGCAGTCGCAGTCCCTGCATCCCGCCGTCCACGGCGATGGCGGTGCCGGTGACGGAGGCCGCGACAGGACTGGCCAGGTAGACGATGGCAGCGGCGACTTCGCCGGCCGTGACCAGACGGCCCATGGGCTGCCGGGTGTCCAGCGCCGCCCGTTCGGCGGCCGGGTCCGCCGCCTGATCCAGGAGGCGCCCCACCCAGGGGGTGTCCGCCGTGCCGGGGTTCACGCAATTGACCCGGATGCCCTCATGGACGTGGTCTGCCGCCATGGCCAGCGTCAGCGACAGGACCGCTCCCTTGCTCGCGCTGTACAGGGCACGCTGAGGCAGCCCTGCGGTGGCCGCGATGGAGCAGGTGTTGACGACGGCGGCGTGCGGGGACGACCGCAGATGCGGCAGGGCGGCGCGGGTCGTACGGACCATGCCCACGACGTTCACATCGAACACCCTGTGCCACTGGGCGTCGTCGTTGTCCTCGACCGTGCCGACAGCTCCGATGCCGGCGTTGTTGACGAGGAGGTCCAGCCCGCCGAGGTCCTCGGCGGCAGCGGTGACGGCGGCCCGCACCGAGGCGTCGTCGGACACGTCCGCGACGTACCCGCGCAGCGGCTTGTCCACCGCCGTCGGATCGAGGTCGAGCACAGCGACCTCCGCGCCGCGTTCGGCCAGGAGGAGAGCCGTGGCCAGTCCGATGCCGGAGGCACCTCCAGTGACCAGAGCTTTGAGGCCGGACAGTTCGCTCATCGGTGGGTCTCCTCGCGGTGGAAACGGTAGGAACGGCCGGCCGTCCACAAGGAACCGGCGTCGTCGGGGCTGGTGGGACAGTCGTGTGCCGGCAGCTCCGCCTCACACGCTGCGGCGCCGTTGCCATGTCCGGTGATGAAGGTACGGGCGAGGCCCACCACGCCATCCGGATCCTCGGTCCGCGGGATGACGTACGCGGCGGTGTGGTCGAGGGCGCGGTTCATCGCGTCAGAGCCATCGAGCTCGCGCGAGGTGGGGCAACAGACGTCGGCCACATCGACGTCCGTGATACGCGCCACAGGTCTTTTCATATCGGGCCATTCACGCATTCTCGAATGTCTGCCGCTGGCTGCCGAGTTCGTCGATGGCGAGCTCGACCGTGTCACCTGCGCGGAGGTAGGGCGTGTTCGGAAGACCGAGGGCGACGCCGGCGGGGGTGCCGGTGTTGATGACATCGCCGGGCTCCAGCACCATGTACTGACTCAGATACCAGACGATGTACGCGACGTCGAAGACCATGTTCCCGGTGGTGCCGTTCTGCCGGGGCACCCCGTTGACGGCCAGACGTAGGCCGAGGGCCTGCGGGTCGGGCACCTCGTCCGCGGTGACGAGCCAGGGACCGAGCGGGTTGAACGTCTCGCACGACTTGCCGAGGTCCCACTGGTGGGAGAGCTCGAGCTGGAAGGCGCGCTCCGAGACGTCGTTGCTGACCGCGAAGCCTGCGATCACTCCGACGGCGTCCGAGGGACCGGCCAGATAGCGGGCCCTTCTGCCGATCACCACCGCCAGTTCGACCTCCCAGTCGGTCTTGGCGGATCCGCGCGGTATGAGCACGGTGTCGTAGGGACCGACAACGGTGCCGGGGTCCTTCATGAACACCACGGGCCTGGCCGGGACCGCGGCCCCGGTCTCTTCGGCGTGGTCGCGGTAGTTGAGGCCGATGCACACCACTTTGCCGGGACGGGCCACCGGCGCCCCGACGCGCATGCCGGTGGGGTCGAGGACGGGCAGGGCCGCCGAACCCAGCGCCGTTCGGACACGTTCGACACCACCGCCCGCGAGGAAGTGCCCGTCGATGTCGCCGGTGATCCCGGACAGGTCGTGGGTGCGTCCGTCATGGGCGAGGACAGCGGGGCGCTCTTCGCCCGGGGCGCCGAGGCGCATCAGTTTCATGGGGGTTCTCCGTAAGTTGTCGGGTGGCCCGGGAGGGCCGGATGTGGCTTATGGGGTCTTGCCTTCAGCGGCTCCCGAGGAGTGGCCGTCCGGCTCTCCGGGGCGCCCTTGCTGGTGATCGGGATGTGCGCTTCGGTCGCTGATCACGGAGATGAAAGCGGGGTTTTCCTCGGTCGACGGCATGCGGTTGGAGCTGAGGAGGGGAGAGCGAGCGAGCAACGGGCCCAGGTGTGGGCCGGGATCGACGCGGGCAAGGCCATCACTGGGCGGCGGTGGTCGACGAGACCGGCGCGACCTTGTGGTCGATGTGCCCGCGCAACTGGCTGCTGACCTTGCCCTGCTGGCCGCTCACCGCAGCGACCTCGGGGCGCTTCGCGGGAGTGGTTCGTGTGCGGGGACGGACTGGTGGTGCGGCTCTTATTCCATGAGGAAGACCTGTTCCATGGAGGCCCACCACTCGCCGGGCCCGGTCTCGTCGACGGGCTGCTGGCAGGGTTCGGTGAGTTGACCTGCGCAGCCGCTCCGTGCAGAAGTTTCGTCCCACACCGCCGCCAGCTGATCAGGACTACGTCTGACGTGCCTGTTCGATTGACCTGCGGCAGCATCCGGGGGCGGCCGGCGCCAGCGGGCAGCTATGAAACGCCGGGCCGATGGCGGAGCTGCTGTGTAGGGTGACCAGCATCAGGCGCTTTGGATCACATAGGAAACACCGCCTTGGGCGACCCGCCCCTCAGTCACGCGGGGAACCGATCCACTCCTCCAGCAAGAAGCACATGCTTTCGTACAATCACATAGGATTCACGACCGAAGGGAGGGGTGAGCATGCCGCCGGAGGTACGCCCGGCACCCAGGAGGCCGGACCGAACGCCCTTGGCAGCCCCCGGACTTCCCAGGCGGCAGGCGCTGGCCGACAGTGTGTACGAAGCCGTCAAAGCCATGGTCATGGATCACGAGATCCAACCAGGAGCTCGCGTCGGCATCGAGGCACTGTCGCGCTCGCTCGGCGTCTCCCCCACCCCTGTACGTGAGGCCCTTGCCCGACTGGAGGCCGACGGCCTGGTGGTGAAACGCTCGCTCTCCGGATATCGCGCCACCGAACTCCTCTCGCGCCAGGGCGTCGAGGAGCTCTTCGAGATGCGGCTACTACTTGAGCCGAAGGCCGTCGCGCTGGCGGCCGAGCACGCGCAGGAATCCCAACTGGACCGACTGGAAACGCTGGTCGAGGAGATGCAGGGCCTACCCGAGGGGGGTGACAGCTACGCGGTGTACGGCCGGTTCGTGGCACTGGACCAGCAGTTCCACGAGGGGCTCGCCGCCGCCACCGGACGCAGCATGCTCGCCGGCGCCGTGGAGCGGCTCCACTCACATCTCCATCTCTTCCGCCTGAGCGCGGTGACCGGCGGGAGCCCGTCGACGGTCATGGAACACAGCCGCATCCTGCGGGCGGTACTGCGGCGCAGTCCAGACCGCGCCGCAGAGGCCATGCGCGAGCATCTGGATCTCAGCATCGGGCGCTACCGCAGCCGCTACGGCGAGGGCGCCTGACGCGGTCCACGCGCCGGGACCTGTGCAGGGCGACGGGCTTCAACTGCCTCCGGGTGCCCGAATCCCTTCTGCCCCACATCTTGACATCCCCTCAACAACCAAAAATCATATAGGAAAATTCCGATCGCCTCACAGCCGGGAGACCGTCCCACGCTTTCGAGGACACGGTTGACCGGCCGACGTCCGGGCAATCGCCGTACCGCCGACCGTCACACAAGCGGCCCGCAGCCCAGCAGCGAGGCGCGCGATCTCTCCTTCGTCACACCACGGCGCCCCGTGTCTCGGCTGCCCTGCCGTCACCGTTCACCTCACCATCACCGCACCTTGGCGGCTGACCACAATCCCCCGGACACGCGTGTGAGGCCTCGAATCAGCCCGGTTCGACGCCTCACGGAGGCTCGGGGAGCTACACCGCGATGTCGAATCTCCTCCACTTCGCTGAGCTCCACCAGCAAGTAATGGACCAGAGCGAGTCCCTCTCTGTCAGCCTTGGGTGAGACGTCCCGTTCTGCGGGGTTAGCCTGAGAGGGCACGACAGGAGAATCGCCCCTATGCCAAGCACTGAGCCCGTCGGGTCCGATCCGGCGCCGAGGCCGAAGCGCCGTACCTTCACCTCGGAGTACAAACTGCGGATCGTCGCCGAGTACGACGCCGCGCCCAGGAACGAGAAGGGCGCAGTCCTGCGCCGGGAACGGCTCTACCACTCGCATGTCAAGGAGTGGCGGGCCGCCCGGGATGCCGGGGCCCTGGAAAGCCTGGTCGACCGCCGGACGAGTCCGGCCCGTGCGAAGAAGTCCGCCGCGGAGGTGGAGAACGAGAAGCTGCGGCAGCAGGTGGAGCGGCTGCAGAAGGATCTGACCCGGAACAAGGCCGCACTCGAGGTGATGGGAAAAGCTTCCGCGCTCTTGGGAATGATCTCCGAGAGCGCGGACTGAAGCACGCGGCCGACCCCGTGGTGGACACCGCGTTCACCGGCGTCGAGGACCAGCTGGGCATCACGGCCGCGTGCCGGCTGACCGGCCGCTCCAGGGCCACCCACTACCGCAGGTTGAAGCCCCCACCGCCCCGCACACCCCGCTCCAGTGTTCAGGTGCAACCGTCGGCTCTGACAAGCGAAGAGCGGGCGGCGGTACTGGAGTTGATGAACAGCGCCGAGTACGCGGAGCTGCCGCCCGCACAGATCTGGGCCCGTGAGCTGGACGCGGGCCGCTATCACTGCTCCGTCTCCACGATGTACCGGATCCTGCGCGAAAAGGGCCAGTCCGGCGAGCGGCGCCGTCAGGCCACCCACCCGGCCAAGGCCGTGCCCGAACTGGTCGCCACCGCACCCTCTCAAGTCTTCACCTGGGACATCACCAAGCTGGCCGGACCGGCCAGGGGCATCTGGTACCACGCCTACGTCATCATCGACATCTTCAGCCGCTACATCGTCGGCCACACCGTCGAGCGCGCCGAATCAGCTGAACGGGCAGAGGAGCTGATCCGGGAAACCATCGAGCGCAACGGCATCGTGCCCGAGACCGTGCACGCCGACCGTGGAACCTCCATGACCAGCAAGAAGGTCTCCCAGCTCCTGATCGACCTCGGCATCACCCGCAGTCACTCACGCCCCAAGGTCTCCAACGACAACCCCTACAGCGAGGCCCAGTTCAAGACCACCAAGTACATGGCCGACTATCCCGAACGGTTCGATTCCCTGGCCCATGCCCGCGAATGGTTTGACGCGTTCACCTCGTACTACAACCACGAGCACAGGCATTCGGGCATCGGATGGCACACGCCGGCCAGCGTCCACTTCGGCACCGCCGAAGAGGTCCGCGACCAGCGGGCCGTCACTCTCACCGAGGCATACGCCCGGTACCCCGAACGCTTCGGCCGCCGCCCCAGACCACCCGAAATACCCCAGCAGGCGTGGATCAACGACCCAGCCAAGCGCAGAGAACCCGCACCACAAACTTCATAGCGTCACGAACGTCTCATTGGACTTGAAATCTTCCGCGGCATCCGGCAGCTGGACACCACCGAGCCGCAGGCTCTCCCGGTCCAGCGGGCCGCGCAGCACACGCGCCTCACCGCCTCCAGTGCCCATGCGGCGGTGGCACCTACAGATCTGCCGGGCGGGTAAACCCGTAGGCGCGCTCGACCTTGGCCACGTGGAGCGCGAACGAGGCATACCAGTGCTCGCGTCCGTGCGCACGGGCCAGGGCGTGCTCTGCGCGATCCCGCCAAGCGGCAATCGACTCCTCGTCCCTCCAGTACGACACCGTGATCCCCAGGCCGTCCGCACCGCGAGCGGAATCGACACCGAGGAATCCCGGCTGGTCGGCAGCCAGTTTCAGCAGCCGCTCGTCTCTCTCCGCATAGCCGTTGTCGCCAGCGGTCCGCACGGCGGTGAACACCACGGCGTAGTAGGGCGGGGCGGGCAGCGACGCGGGCGCAAGATCGGTCACGGAGGTCCTCCAAAAGACGACACCGGCAGTATCGCCTCAAACGATCTCGCGTACCCACCTGAACTCACAACCCTGCTGTCCGGTTACTGGAAGAAGCCCAGTTCGGCACTACATCCCCGAGTCGACGAGCGCCGCGAACGCGGCTGTCGCCTGTTGCGGCACAACGCCGTTCCCGAGGATCTGAAGCTGCTGTCCGCGATTCAGGCCGGGCACGTCAGTGGCGTGATCGAGGGGCGGACCCATCAGCCACTCGACCGCTAAGCGCGGGCCGCCCTTCCGCCCTACCTCTGCGGCACTGAGTACAGGAGCTGCCCGCATCTCCATAACGGCGCGCGCTTCGCCGAGTTGAAAGGGCGGCCTGAACGGAGGCTGATGCAACCGCAGGTCACCAATCTGCTGTCGGACCCGGAACGCGGCCTGCCGATCGTCGGCACGGATCTGGACTGCTCCTGCGGTAAGCCACCCGAGTCGCCAGGGACCTCATGCGAGGGGCGGCCGCACCGGGCACCGGTGACTTCCAGCCAACTTCGGTTGGGTCAGCGGCCGATCGATGTGCTCGGTACCGCGCACGGACGGCGCCGGCGCCAAAGATTCCCGTCAACCCATTACCAATCGTTTACTGAGCAGATACCTTTCTCCTTGCCGGTGGCAGGGGGCGGAGCGATCCAGCCGTCCCTGCCTGCCCCGGAGTACCGCCGTACGTCGTTCGGCCCATTTTCGGCCATTACGCCTATTTCTCATGGACCGCCGGAAGGAAGCGTTTTGAACGCTCGGAACCGCCGCACCACGGTAGCCGCCGTATCCGTCGCAGGGCTCATAGCGCCGCTGCTGCTGATCGGATCGGGCACCGCCTCCGCCCACAGCGACCCTGCCAAGGAGGGTGCCAAGCTCGCAAAGAAGCTCGTCAAGAAGAGCAACGCCGAGGATGCCTACGAGCATCTGAAGCAGTTCCAGCGGATCGCTGACAAGAACGGGAACACCCGGGTGGCCGGGTCGGAGGGGCACCGGCAGTCGGCCGAGTACGTCGAAGGCCTGCTGAGGAAGGCCGGGTACTCGGTGACCCGGAACGAGTTCGACTACCCGTTCACCGAGACGCTGGCGCAGAGCCTGCGGGTGGTGTCGCCGCAGCAGCAGGACGTCCCGTTGATCGCCATGACGTACTCCGCCAGCAGCCCGGTCGGCGGCATCACCGCCCCGGTCGCGGTGGTGCCGGTCAACGCCACCACCGGCTGCGAGCCGAAGGACTACGCCCCCGGGACGTTCACCGGCAAGATCGCGCTGATCAAGCGCGGCGGCTGCTCCTTTGCGCAGAAGCAGGAGACCGCCGCCGGTGCGGGCGCGGTCGGCGCGATCATCTACAACAACACCGAGGGCGCGCTCAACGGCACCCTGGGAGACCCGTCCGTCGCCAAGATCCCGGCCGGCGGCGTCACGCAGGCGGACGGCGAGGCGCTCGCGGCCAAGGCCGCCGCCGGCGCAGTGACCGTCAACCTGGAGATCCGCACCTTCGCGGAGACCCGGCACACCTACAACGTGATCGCCGAGACCAAGGGCGGCGACGCCGACAACGTGGTGATGTTCGGCGCCCACCTGGACTCGGTGGCGGCCGGCCCGGGCATCAATGACAACGGCTCCGGCTCCGCCGGCATCCTCGACGTGGCCCTGAACTCTGCCCACGAGAACGTCAAGAACAAGGTGCGCTTCGCCTGGTGGTCGGCTGAGGAGTTCGGCCTGCTGGGCTCGGAGGCGTACGTCAACAGCCTCTCGGCGGCGGACCTTGCCAAGGTCAAGATGTACCTGAACTTCGACATGATCGCCTCGCCGAACTACGCCCAGTTCGTCTACGACGGCGACGACTCCGACCAGGTCGGTGCCGGTCCCGGCCCGGAGGGCTCGGCGCAGCTGGAGCGGCAGATCACCGACTACCTGGACAGCCGGGGCGTCCCGCACGAGGGCACCGACTTCACCGGCCGGTCGGACTACGGGCCGTTCATCGAGGTGGGCATCCCCTCGGGCGGCACCTTCACCGGCGCCGAGGGCATCAAGACGGCCCAGCAGGCAAAGGTGTACGGCGGTAAGGCCGGTGTCGCGTACGACGCCTGCTACCACGCCGCTTGCGACACACTGAAGAACATCAACATGAAGGCGTTCGACGTCAATGTCGACGTCATCGCCAACGCGGTGGGCCAGTACGCCTGGGACACCAGCCTTCTGAGTAAGCCGGTGGCGCCGCAGAACACCCAGGGTTCGGCGGGCAGCGGCGGTGGCCTGCACGAGGGCCACGACCACGAGGTCACCGAGTAACTCCCGGTACACGGGGGGGAGGGCTGGACTGTCCGGCCCTCCCCTTCGATGCTGCGGCGGGAGGCGCGGTCGCTACGGTTCCCCCTGCGGATGATCCGCAGCAGCCGCCGGCCCTCGTCATCATCGATCTCGCCTCACTGGCCGCCGGGGGCCTGCTCCAGTCGCTGGGGGCGCGGGGCACGCTGGTGGCGTACGCCGTCTTCATGGTCGTGCTGGCCGCTGTCGTCACCGCGCTTCCCGTGGTACGGCAGGCCCCGCGGACCGAAGAGATGCCGCGCCCCGAGTGATCTCTCCCAGACAGGTCAGTGCTCCGCGCCGGTCCCGTCGATCAGCCGGCTGAGCTCCTCGATCGTCGGATGCTCGAAGAGCCCGCGGACGGTGAGCGGGAAGCCGAGTTCGTCCCTGACCCGGTTGGTGATCCGCACGGCCAGCAGCGAGTGACCGCCGAGATCGTGGAAGTCGTCGTGGACACCGACCTCGTCGAGGCCGAAGACGTCGGCCCAGATGTCCGCGAGGGCGGCCTCCAGACGGCTGCGGGGCGCGTCCGGTTCACCGGCGGCCGCTGGAGACCGCGTAGTACTGAAGGTCCTGCACGGTGACCGTCCGCCGCGCCGGATAGCGGGTGGTGACGGCGGCGACGGTGGCCCCCGCGCGGCGGACCACTGCCTCGCTGCGGCCGGGGGACAGAGGCAGGTCCTGGGCGTACGCGCCGACGGGGGCACGGTAGGTGTGGGGCACGGTGCCCACGCGGGCCGAGACCGTGGCGGGCGCGGTCAGGAAGGTGAGCACTTCCACCTGGTCGCGCGGGGGCGCGGTGCCCGGCCGCGGGCGCATCAGCCGGGGCTGGAGCGGGGCACCGCCGGCCTCGGCGAACTGGACGCGGGAGGTGACGTACACGGTGTCGCGGACGATCCGCGGCCAGGCCCCGGTCTTGAAGCGGGTGAGGTAGTACGAGGAGATGTCCAGGTAGGCGTGGCCGTTGTGGAGTGAGGGGGCGAACTGGCTGCCTTCCGAGTAGTCGTTCCAGGTGGTGAGTTGCACCCAGTCCGCACCGTCGGAGATCGCGTGGTTCCAGGTCGACCGCAGGGTGGCGGTGTTGCCCGCCTCGTCGTAGACACCCTGGTTGGGCCGGGCGTCCTGCACGGACACGGCCTGCATCCATTTCCTTCCCAGGGAGTGGGCGAGCCGGATGTCGCCGGGAACGTTTTCCTGGCGGGTGTAGCTCCGATTGCCCCAGGACGAGAAGGCATGGCTGACCGGCGCGAACCTCTCGGCGTTGGCGCGGAAGTCCAGGAAGACCGGGACGAGCGCGGTGCCGATGCCGTGGTCGCGCAGCCGGGCGATGACCTGGCTCCACCAGGCGGGGTCCTGGGCCTCGGCCTTGAACGGGGAGACCACGAGGCGACCGTCGGCCAGCCGGTATGCGGACGGGGACGCGGCGAGCCGGGCCAACTGATCGGCGAGGGTGCGCGGGTCGGTGTGCAGGGACGTCATGTCCGGCATCAGCACAATCCGGAAGCCCGGGTCGACGCGCTGCGCCGCGCGCAGCAGCAGGTCGACGCGCTGACGGTTGTTGCCGTCGAGGGAGAGGATGTCGACGGTGAACCCGTCGAGCCCGGCGTCCCGTGCGGTTCTCACCTCCCGTTCGAGGTTGGCGAGTTGCCAGTCGCCCCTGGACGGCGGCACGGGCAGGGGCCGGTCGCGCAGCAGTCCGCCGTAGGCCGCGTGCTTGCCCCGCTCGCCTTGCGGCGTGAGGTAGTTACGGGCGTAGTAGTCGTGCGCGGCGGACTGGTTGTCGAGGGAGGGCGGATACGGCGGGAAGTAGTGCGCGAAGACCAGATGCGGGCTGTCGCGCAACACGCCGGCGGCCGGCAGGTCGAAGGGAAGCGTCGCGCTCGCCCGCGCTGCGCGGGGCGCGACGTCCTCGCGGTCGCGGGCCAGTCCGACACCGGTGATCAGTCCGATCAGCAGCAGGCCGAACAGGGCACCGACCACGGCACGCCGTCGGCCCGGCGACCTTCGGTGCCCGTGCGTCGGACGAGCGGGATGATCCGTCATGGGTGTCCTCCGCGGACGCCGAGGGGCCGCTGGTGCGAACTCTACTGCACGAGTGGCCCGTTGTCCGGCAAACCATCATCAGCCAGACATCTCCGGCGATCGCCGACGTCCCGTCAGGGGGTCGTGGCCCCGAGCCGGTCGGCGTCGTGCGACTGCAGGTAGATATCGACGGCGTCCTCGCGCATGGCTCGCCACAACTCGGCGCCGGCGCCGGGATCCAGGAGGACCACGGACTGCCCGGAGATCGTTCCGGTCCCCCTGGCGGGCGCGTTCATGAACACCATGTTCCCGGGACGGACCTTCTTGCTGTCCCACAAAAGGGCACGCAGGTCGGCGTCGTCTAGCTGGTCGTCGACACTCACGGCGGCGGTGAGGTCGTCCAGCACCTCGGCGGCCTTGAAGGGGTTGGAGAAGGTCGAGGGTCGCATGACCTTCGCCAGCAGCGTGCGCAGGAAGTACTGCTGACGGTGCGTGCGGTCGAAGTCGCCGCGGGCGAGGTGGTAGCGCTCACGCACATAGGCCAGGGCCTGGGTGCCGTTCATCCGGCGGCTGGCGCCGTTCACGACGAGGTCCACTCCGCCCACGGAGTCGGTGAGCTTCTTGAAGCCGTCCCAGTCGATGACGGCAAGATGGTCGACGCGCACCTTCGTCAGCCGCTGCACGGTGTCGATGAGCAGTGGCGGGCCGCCCCAGGAGAAGGCGGCGTTGAGCTTGGCCTTGCCGTGTCCCGGGATGTCCACCCACGCGTCGCGCGGCAGCGAGACGACGTAAGCGCCGGAATGGTCCGCGGGGAGGTGGACCAGCATCATCGTGTCACTGCGCTGGGCCCCGTACTTCCACTCGGGGGCTTTGGCGTCACGGCCCGTGGTCGGCAGCTCGGAGCGGCTGTCGACGCCGACAAGGAGGAAGGTCTGCCCGCCGCGGGAAGGTGCCGGCTGTGCCGCCGCGGGGACCTGTGTCGGGAAGACACCGGAGAGACGGTCGACCTTCCCCGTGTAGTGCTCGACGGCCCACCAGGTGACCCCGCCCACCATGAGCAGCCCCACCGCGAGCAGCGCGAACGCCCCGAGGAGCACCCGACGCGCACGGCTCCTGCGGCGCGGGGATCGAGTCGGCGCAACTCCGGAAGTGTCAACCTCCGTTTGTGAAGGACCCGTTGAGGAATCGTAAACGTCGGCGACCGGGTCCGGGCCCGCCGGACCGGCTCTGCCCGCCCCTTCCTCCCGCCCTACCACGTCGTCCCGACCGGTGGCTTCGGCCTCGGCCGTGTTCTTGTCTCCCACCACACAACCCCCCACATCGACGCGGTACGGCCCCTTCCGCACCGGGCGCACACTGTAGCCAGCACGTTCGACGTTCGCATCGCTTTCCGCCAGTCCATCGACCCCGCCGGACCAACCAGAGGACCCCGAGCGGGATTTCGTACGGATCGGCACTTCTCGCGGCGTTCACGTAAACGCTCCCATGCGAGCACAAGTTTGCCGTACTGTTCACCATCGTGCCTCATGTTCGACGGACGGATGTTCGCGACATGAAGCCGCTCGTGTCGCGAAACGTGCCTGGGGGGGTACATGTGGGATGTTCAGGCCGCTGAATCCGACAGATCGCGCAAGGCGCGCTCGCGGGCGCGCACCTCACCGTGGATGGGACGCAAGTCCCGTTGGTATCTTCCGGCTTCCCTGATCACCGACCTCGTCGGTGCCGGGGTGCCGGTCGCTCTGGTGCTCTCCGCCGCCCACCAGCCGTGGGCGATGCCGAGCGGCATCGTTGCGGGACTCGCCTGGGCGGGGGTCCAGTTGTTCCGCTCGCGCTATGCGGCACGCGCCATCGGCGAGAGCCGGGGCACGCTGCCGGTGCTCCACGACTGGTTCATCCTGCTGGGGGTGCTCGCCGTGGTACACGCCGGGGCCGGGATACGGCTGCGCGCGCCGCTGTGCCTGGCCGCGCTGCTGCCCGCCCTGCCGCTGACCTTGGTGTGCCGCAAGGCGGTACACCGGCATCTCACGGCGGTGCGCCGCAGGGCGCAGGCGGTGATCAGGGTCCTGGTGGTGGGTGAGCCCACCGCGGTGGACCGGGTCACCGCACATCTCGCCGCGCGCACCGACCACCCGTACGTGGCGGTGGGCGCCGTTCCCGCGGGACGGGGCCCGTTCGCGTCAGGGGTCCGGACCGGGGAACGGCTCGCCGCCACCGCCCCGGAGTCCCCCACGGAGGACGCCAGCCTCGTCATCAGCGCGGTGCACCGGCTCCGCGCCGACCTGGCGCTCGTCGTCCCCGGCACCGCGCTGTCCGGGGAACGGCTGCGCCGCCTCTCCTGGGGCCTGCACGACGCCGATATCGAGTTGTTCGTGGCGCCCGGCCTGGTGGAGGTGTCCGTCAAGCGTCTGGAAACCGGGTCTGCCGGCGGGATGTCGCTGCTGCGCGTGGCCCCGCCGGTGCGGGAGGGCATGCAGCCTCTGCTCAAGGGGGTCCTGGACCGCTGCACCGCCCTGCTGGGCCTGCTTGTGCTGGCACCGCTGCTGCTGCTGGTCTCGGCCGCTGTGAAACTGTCCTCGCCCGGACCGGTCCTCTATCTCCACGAGCGCATCGGCCGGGCCGGACGCCCCTTCGTGATGTGGAAGTTCCGCACCATGCGGGTGGGCGCCGACCGCCAGAAGGCCGCCCTGGCCCATGAGAACGAGAACGACGGCCTGATGTTCAAGATGCGCCGCGATCCCCGGGTCACCCGGGTCGGTCGCTGGCTGCGCCGTACGTCGCTCGACGAACTGCCCCAGCTGGTGAACGTCCTCAAGGGTGACATGTCCCTGGTGGGCCCGCGGCCTCCACTGGCGGAAGAGGTGGCGCACTACACGTCCGTCGAGTGGCGGCGGCTCACCGTACGGCCGGGCATGACGGGGCTGTGGCAGATCAGCGGACGCTCCGAACTGTCCTGGGACGAGACCGTCCAGCTCGATCTCAGCTATGTCGACAACTGGTCGTTCACCAGTGATGTCGATGTCGTGGCCCGCACGTTCCGCGCCGTCGTCGACGGCCGCGGAGCGTACTGAGAGCGCCGCCCGTGGCCGCACAGTGCCTCGGCGCGCGCCGCACGCCGAGGCCCGTACACGAGCGAGGCCCGTCAGCCGTCGAGCCCGCCGCGCCAGTGGGCGTAGGTGGCGGCGATGCCGTCGCGCAGCGGGATCGCCGGCTTCCAGCCGAGCCGCGCGATCCGGGAGATGTCGAGCAGCTTGCGCGGGGTGCCGTCGGGCCGCGTCGCGTCCCAGGCGATACGGCCGGAAAACCCGGTGACCCCGGCGACCGTCCCGGCGAGCTCACGGATGGTGAGGTCGCTGCCGCAGCCGACATTGACCGGCTCGTCGCCGTCGTAGGAGCGCAGCAGCACGGCGCAGGCGGCGGCGAGATCATCCACATGCAGGAACTCCCGGCGCGGGGTGCCGCTGCCCCACAGGACGACCTCCTCCCGCCCCTCGGCCACCGCCTCGTGGAAGCGGCGGATCAGGGCGGGCAGGACGTGCGACGTCTCCAGGTCGAAGTTGTCACCGGGGCCGTAGAGATTGGTAGGCATGGCGCTGATGTACGACGCGCCGTACTGACGCCGGTACGACTGCACCTGGACGATGCCCGCGATCTTCGCGAGGGCGTATGCCTCGTTGGTGGGCTCCAGCGGACCGGTCAGCAGTGCGTCCTCGGAGATCGGCTGGCCGGCGTGCTTGGGGTAGATGCACGACGAGCCCAGGAAGAGCAGGCGGCCCACCCCGGCGGCGTGGGCCCCGGCTATCACGCTGAGCTGGATCTGGAGGTTCTCCTCCAGGAACTGCACCGGCTGAGTACTGTTGGCCATGATCCCGCCGACCTTCGCGGCGGCGAGCACCACCGCGTCGGGGCGCAGGGCGGCGAGTTCGGCCGCGGTGCGCGCGGCGTCACGCAGATCCAGTTCGGCGCGGCTACGGGTAAGCACCTCGTGCCCGTCGGCGGCGAGCCGGCGAGCCACGGCGGAGCCCACGAGGCCACGGTGGCCGGCGACGAAGACACGGGCACGTTCGGGCAGCAGCGATGCGGTCATGGGCCGGATCATGCCAGGAGCCGCGTGATCGGAACGCCCGGACCATCAACTTTGCCGAAATTTCCCGTAGTTCACGACATTCAACCCGCACTCGGCGGGCGTACGGGCCGGATCCGTCCCGGTGACGGGTCCGGCGGGGAGGGGAACACCGCATGACCAAGACCGCACTGATCACCGGCGTGACCGGACAGGACGGCTCGTACCTGGCGGAGTTGCTGCTGTCGAAAGGATATCGGGTGCACGGCCTGCTGCGGCGGTCGTCCAGTTTCAACACCGAGCGCATCGACCACATCTACCAGGGGCCCCAGGAGGCCGAGCGGCACTTCGTGCTGCATCACGCCGACCTCTCCGACGGGGTGGCTCTGGTGAACCTGCTGCGCGACATCCAACCGGACGAGGTGTACAACCTGGGCGCCCAGTCCCATGTGCGGGTCTCCTTCGACGCGCCGCTCTACACCGGCGACGTGACCGGCCTGAGCACACTGCGGCTGCTGGAAGCCGTCCGGGCGAGCGGGGTGGAGACCCGCGTCTACCAGGCGTCGTCCTCGGAAATGTTCGGGTCCACGCCTCCCCCGCAGAACGAGGGCACCCCCTTCCACCCACGCAGCCCGTACGGCACCGCGAAGGTCTTCGCGTACTGGACCACCGTCAACTACCGTGAGGCATATGGGATGTTCGCGGTCAACGGCATCCTGTTCAACCACGAGTCCCCGCGCCGCGGTGAGACCTTCGTGACCCGCAAGATCACCCGAGCCGTCGCGCGGATCAAGGCCGGCCTCCAGGACCGTCTCTACCTCGGCAACCTGGACGCGGTCCGCGACTGGGGGTACGCGCCCGACTACGTCGAGGCGATGTGGCGGATGCTCCAACACGACGAGCCGACGGACTACGTGGTCGCCACCGGAGTCCCGGCCACCGTCCGGCAGTTCGTGGAGACCGCGTTCGCCCACGCCGACCTCGACTGGAGCGAGCACGTGCGCTACGACCCCAAGTACGAACGGCCGAGCGAGGTCGACGCACTGATAGGGGACGCGTCCAAGGCACGCGAGACGCTGGGCTGGAGACCCACCGTCCTGGTGGACGAGCTCGCGCGGATCATGGTCGACGCCGATGTGCGGCAGGTGGAGGACCAACTCGCGGGTGCCGCGGTGCGCATAGACCGCTGACGCCGGGTGCGTCCGTGATGGCCTGCGCATACCCGACACGGACGTCCGGGACGCACGGGGTCGGGGTGAACACGTTGAAATTTCCTACTAGATGAGCCAAGTGCGTTCCATTGCGTGTCATGTACTCGTATGGTTCGCAAACAAACATATTCGAGCGGCCCGTTCGGATCCGAGGGACACCGGCGGGCTCGATGAGGCAGAGGGCCCGCGACCGGGCCCGGAAGCCGGGGGGTACATGCAAAGATCCAGAGGGCTCAGCGCCGCCCTCGTCCTGTCCACCGCGGCGGGCCTGGGCCTTGTGGCCCTGCCGCAGCCGGCTGCCGCGCTGACCCCGCCCGTCGCCTTCACCGCCGACGACCTGCCGACCTGGCAGACCAACGGCATCGTGTGGGCCCTGGCGGAGGCGGGCGGCACGATCTTCGCCGGCGGCACCTTCTCGCAGGTGCGTCCGCCCCAGGGGGGCGGCGGGACCACGCAGAACGCGGTGAACTTCGTCGCGCTGAACGCGGCGACCGGCAACCCGACGTCCTGCAACCTGTCCTTCACGATCGGCAGCGGCAGCGCGACGGTGCGCGCGCTCGCCGTGTCGCCGGACAAGAAGACGCTATACGCGGGCGGCTACTTCGGCGCGGTCAACGGCACGCCGGTCAGCAGCCTCGCCGCGATCGACATCGCCACCTGCACGCCCAAGGCGAACTTCCACCCGAGCGTCTCCGCCACCGTGCGGGCGCTCGCGGTCACCGACGACACCGTGTACCTGGGCGGCGACTTCACCTCGGTCGGCGGCAGCGCGCACGCGCGGTACGCGGCGGTGGACGCCACCAGCGGCGCCGTCAAGCCCTTCCAGGCGGACGTCGACGCGCCCGGACGTGCCGTCGCGGTCACCCCCGACGGCAACAACGTGATCCTCGGCGGTGACTTCTTCACCGTCAACGGCGCGACCTCGCACGCCCTGGCCGTCGTCGACTCCGCTACGGGCGCCAACGTCCGCACCTACCCGGGGTTCATCGAGAACAACTCGGTGGTCAAGGCGCTCGACACGGACGCCACCGGCTTCTACACCGGCAACGAGGGCACCGGCGGCGGCGTCTTCGACGGCCGCATCGCGCTGGACCTGTCCACGCTGAACCAGCGCTGGCGCGACACCTGTCTGGGCGCCACCCAGGCCGTCAAGTCGTACCAGAACGTGGTGTACAGCGCCTCGCACGCGCACGACTGCTCCAGTGTCGGCGAATACCCCGACGGGCGCCGTCGCCACCTGCTCGCGGAGCCGACCACCGGCACCAACAAGCTGGGCTGGTTCCCGGACACCAACGACGGTCTGGGCGAGGGCATCGGCCCGCGCGCCATGGCAGTCTCCGAGACGTCCGACAACAAGTACATGTGGGTCGGCGGCGAGTTCACCACCGTCAACGGCTCGGCGGCCCAGGGCCTGACGCACTTCGCGGCGACCCCGGACGTCGGTGCGCCGACGGTGCCCTCGGTCAGCGCGGAGTCGGTCAAGCCGACCGAGGCCCACATACGCTGGCGCGCGAGCCTCGACACGGACGACACCAAGCTGACGTACAAGGTGTACCGCAACGGTGGTTCCACGCCGGTGTACACGGTCGACGGCGACTCCGTGGAGTGGTCGCGTCCGCAGCTGTCGTTCACCGACACCAACGTCACGGCCGGCTCCACCTACAGCTACCGGGTGACCGCGACCGACGGGGCGGGCAACGCCTCCGCGCTGTCCGCCACGACCTCTGTGACAGTGCCGACCTCCGCCCAGAAGTACCCGGCGAAGGTGCTCGACGACGGCGCGAACCTGTACTGGCGCTATGACGAGTCCGCCACTCCGTTCGTCGGCGACACCTCGCCCGGCGACCAGAGCGGCATCCACGTCAACGGGCCCTCGCTGCGCCAGACTCCGGCCGCCGTGACCGGTCCTTCCACCGCCATCGGTTTCAACGGCAGCGACCAGATCGTCTACAGCGACAAGCGCACCACGGTGCCGAGTCAGTACTCGATCGAGACCTGGTTCAAGACGACCACGACCAGTGGCGGCAAGCTCGTCGGGTTCGGCGACAACACCACGCGGGCCAGCGGTAATTACGACAAGCACGTCTACATGCGCAACGACGGCCGGCTGGTCTTCGGCGTGTGGACGGGCACGGCCCGCACCATCACCACGCCCAACAGCTACAACAACGGCGCCTGGCACCACGTCGTCGCCACCCAGGGCTCCTCCGGGATGGCGCTGTACGTGGACGGCACCCAGATCGGCACCCTCGCCGAGTCCAACAGCCAGGTCTACAGCGGCTACTGGCACGTCGGCGGCGACAACCTCAACGGCTGGCCGAACCAGCCGTCCAGCAACTACTTCGCCGGGCAGATCGACGAGACCGCGATCTACCCGTCGGTGCTGAGCGCGACCCAGGTGCAGAGCCATTACACCCTGGCCACGGCCCCGGCCGACAGCGTGCAGACCGTCCGCGCAACGGCCGACACGTACGTCAACGCCGGTGCCGCGAGCACCAACTACGGCACCTCCACCTCGCTGGCGGTGCGCGGCAGCGCGGCGTACGAGACGTATCTGCGCTTCGACCTGCCTGCGGCCCCGGCCGGGACCGTGCTCAAGAGCGCGCGGCTCGCGGTGAAGACGACCACGCTGAGCAGTGCGGGCAGCACGGACGACTTCGCCGTACGGCCGGTGACCGGAAGCTGGACGGAGGCGGGGACCACCTTCGTCTCCAAGCCCGCCCTGTCCTCGACCTCGGTCGGCACCCTCAGCGGGGCCACCGACCTGTCGACGGTCTACTCGGCGACGCTCGACACCTCGGCGCTCTCTCCCGCTCTGGGGGGCAGCTACGACCTGGCGCTCACGAGCACCGGGACGGACGCGCTGTGGTTGTGGTCCAGGGAGGCGTCGGCCGCGGAGAACACCCCGCAGCTGGTGCTGACCTTCGGGGCGCCGTAACCCTCACGGCGTCCCCGTGGGGGGGGGGGGGGGGCCCCCGCCCCCCCCCCCCCCCCCCCCCCCCCCCCCCCCCCCCCCCCACAACCCCCCCCCCCCCCCCCCCCCCCCCCCCCACCCCCCCCCCCCCCCCCCCCCCCCCCCCCCCCCCCCCCCCCCCCCCCCCCCCCC
>NZ_JBICXB010000046.1:0-49558 GCF_043200055.1 Streptomyces sp. NPDC048496
ACGACATCTCCACCCACCCCATACGACAACGTCGGCCCTCAAGACCACAACCAGGTCTTGAGGGCCGACGTCACGCACAGGCCCCGAATTAACCAACAGCATCCGCAATGCGGTGGGAGACCCTCCGTGCCATTGGATGCCGACGGTGCGTCAGCGAGACGGGAACTCGTCCTTCTCACTGTCGGCACGGCGTCCGGGCCTGTCCTCGGCCGCACGTCCGCCGTCCTTCATGGACTGCTCCTGGATGCGCCGGGCCTCCTCGTACAGCCTGCGACGTTCCTTGGGATCGCTCGTCTGCTCGGCACGCTCGTTCAGCTCACGGACCTTGTCCTGCGTCTGCCGCGCACGACTGGCGGACTCGCCTGCAATGCTCATCTTCACTCCTGGGGAGGTGAGGGTGGGACACATCGCAGCCAACCAGCGCTCCACCGCTCGCGCACCCGGAAGCGTTACCCAGCGCAATCGCCGCAGGCAGTCAGCCTTGATGGGGTCGCGTCACTTCGAAGACAAGCATCTTGTGCAGCGCCTCTGCGTCAATGTGCTGGGTATCTGCAGCAATCCGGTACCCCACGGACCCGCGGGACGGCCCTGCTAGGTGGCTGCTCCACGGCTCGTGTCACCGAGCGGGTCAGCCGGCCGGGTCAGGCCGGGCGGTCGTCGGTGATGTGGCGGTCCTGCACCTTGGTCCGGTACAGCCACAGCAGTACCGACGCGAGCAGAACGGCGAGAGCCACTCCCAGTTCTGTGTAGCCGCCGTATCCGGTGATGGAGAAGCCGGTCGCGCCCACCACCAGCACCACGGTGAGGAACCCGGCCAGCGTCCAGGCCAGGGGCACGAAGAACCGGGGCAGCCTGATGGGACGCACGGCGTCGGGACGGTCCTTGCGCAGCAGCGCGAAGCCGGAGACCGCCAGCACATGGGTGAGGATGTATCCCAGGTTGCCCGTGACGATGATGGCCAGCGGGGTCTGAAGCACCGTCAGCACGAAGACATTGAGCACCAGGGCCACCAGCAGCGCACGGGCGGGCACCCCGCGCTTGTTCAGCACGCCCACCTGCTTGATGGTGAGCCCCGCCTTGCCCGTCTCGTACAGCACCCGGGAACCGTCCGCGAGACCGGTGATCATGATGAGCAGCAGCGAGGCGATGAGGAAGACCACCATGAGGTCGGAGGCGCCGCCCACCAGGTCGTGGAAGGCTCCGATGAAGAAGGTGGTGGGCTCCTCGCCGATGGCCTTCTCGCCGACGTACCCCGACAGGGTCAGTGGCAGCAGGATGAACACGCCGAGGGAGAACAACACACCGGCGCGCAGGGCCCGGGAGGTGTCGCGCACCGTGTCCTTGTACTCGGGGGCGAAGGTCGCGCACACCTCCACACCGAACGACGTCCACGCCATGACGTACAGCCACACCAGCGCCTCGCGCAGCCCCGCAGCGCCGTGCAGATTCCAGTGCAGGCCCTGCGCGCTCCAGTCACCGGAGAACAGCGGCAGGACGATGAATACGGCGAGCGGAACGAGCAGCGCACCGCCGGTGACGTAGACGACCCACATGGCGACATGCAGGCCGATCATCGCCGCGCCGAACAACAGCAGCATCACGAGCAGGCCCACGGCTATGGGAAAGTCCACCTTCACCGGCCCGAACTCCACGCTCCAGTCCTGGCCGGGGAACCACTGGGCCCGGACGAACGAGCCGATGAGTCCGGAGTAGACGGCGAGGGCCGTCGTCCAGGGGAACCAGTAGCCGATGCTCGCGATCGGACCCACCACGGGCGCCCGCTTCTTCCAGCCCTCGGTTGCGTAGTGCGCGATCCCTCCGGAGGAGTCGGGGAACATCGCGGCCATCTCGGTGTAGATCCAGTTGGTCACGGTGGCCAGCACCATCGAGGCCGCCCACAGGGCGATCGCACCCCAGGCGCCGAGTCCGCCGATGGAGGCGCCGAGCGAGGCGATGAGCGCCGCCGGCATGGTCAGCGACATTGCGAATCCGTCGAACCAGCTCATCTTCTTCGGCAGTGCCGGGGCGGACGCACCCGCCGATCCCGACGAATCCGAAGGGTCCGGCGAGGGCGGGGCTGGGATCTGTGGCTGGGATGACATGGCGTTCCCCTCAGGGTGGGCGCAGACAGGAGAGTCGATGAGGCCTGGTTATAGATAAGGCGAAAACGCCTGTCAATACTCACGAACAAGCAATGATCGACTTTCACTTTTGCTCATTTCGCAGTCTTGACAGTCCTTGATTGCTCGGCAAGTCTCCAGTCATCGCACCGGACCCGGGCCGGCGCGGCCCAGAGCCGACGCGCCCTTTCTCGGTCAGGACAGGACAGAGAGGCCAACGCATGACCACCCCGACCGCCGACCGGCACCAGCTCTTCATCAACGGCACGTACACCGAAGGCACCTCCGGGACCACCCACGAGGTCATCAGCCCCGCGACGGGCGAACTCGTGGGCACCTTCCCACTGCCCGCGGCCGCCGACGTCGACGCCGCGGTGCGTGCCGCCAACGAGGCCCAGCCGGCCTGGGCCTCGACCAATGTGTGGACCCGTGCCGAGCTCTGCCACCGTATCGGCACGGAACTCGGCAAGCGCGTGGACGAACTCGCCCGCCTCCAGTCCCTGGAGCAGGGCAAGCCGCTCGCCGAGTCCGTCGCCGACATCGAGGAGGCGGCCAAGCTCTTCCACCTGCACGCCGAGGACGCCGTACGACTGCACGGCGAGACGCTGCCCTCCACCGACAACACCAAGCGGATGTTCACTTTCCAGCGTCCGGTGGGCACTTGGGGCATCATCACGCCGTGGAACTTCCCGCTGCTGATGCTCGCGGAGTTCGTCGCCCCCGGTCTCGCGACCGGCAACGCCCATGTCGTCAAGCCGCCGGTCAACACTCCGCTCACCGTCCTCAAGGCGATGGAGGCGTTCGTTGCCGCCGGACTGCCCGACGGCCTCGTCAACATCGTGCCTGGAGAGGGCGACACCGGCGATGCGCTGGTACGCCACGAGGGCATCCACGCGATCGGGTTCATCGGCTCCACCGCGACCGGCGCGAAGATCCAGTCCGCCGCCGGACTCAAGCGTTCCATCATGGAGTGCTCGGGCAACGGGCCGCTCGTCGTCCTCGCCGACGCCGATGTCGAGGCCGCCGCCAAGGCCGCTGTCGACGGTGCCTATCCGTGCGCCGGACAGGTCTGCTGCGCCACCGAACGCGTCATCGTGCACGCGGACATCCACGACGAGTTCGTCGAGGCCGTACTCCGCGAGGCCCAGCGCATCACCCTCGGCGACCCGTTCGACCCCAAAACGGTTCTCGGCCCCCTCAACAACGAGGGCGTCGCGGCCAAGATGGACCGCCACATGGCCGACGCCCGCGAGCGCGGCGCACGCATCCTGCTCGGCGGCAAGCGCGCTTCAGGGCACCCCACCGACCTCTACTACGAGTTCACCGTGGTGGACGGGGTGCCCGAGGACAGCCTGCTGTCCCGCGAGGAGTCCTTCGGCCCGGTCGTCCCAATCATCACCGGGCAGGACGAGGACGACCTTCTGCGCATCGCCAACGACGACAAACTGGGCCTCCAGGGTGCCGTCTTCACCCGCAGCATGACCTCCGCCTTCCGCTTCATCGAGGAAATGGCCGTCGGCCAGGTCGTCGTGAACGAGAGCAACAACTGGTGGGACATCAACATGCCTTTCGGCGGCGCCGGCAGCCGCTCCACCGGCTGGGGCCGCATCGGCGGCAAGTGGACGCTCATGGACATGACGGACACCCGTACCGGCGTCATCAGTCTCTGACCGTCCCGCTCACCCGACCGTCCGCCGGCCGGGGCCCCGACCAGCGTCGGGGCTCCGGCCCGCACTGCCCCACCAAGCCGGCAACGAGGTACCCGCCACATGACCACCGCAGCCCCGCGCCCCACCGACCACCGCAGCCGACTGCGTGACACGAAGGCCGCCCCCTACTGGCTGGACCGGCCCGAGCACCCCGCACCGCTGCCCCGGCTGACCGCCGACACCACCTGCGATCTCGCCGTCGTCGGCGGCGGTTACACCGGGCTGTGGACCGCCCTGCTCGCCAAGCGCGCCCACCCCGAACGGGATGTCCTCGTCCTCGAACAGAACACCTGCGGCCACGCGGCCAGCGGCCGGAACGGCGGATTCTGCTCCCCCAGCATCACCCACGGACTCGCCAACGGCGCCGACCGGTGGCCCACCGAGGCCCGGCTGCTGCACCGCCTGGGCATGGACAACTTCGATGCCTTCCAGAGGGATCTGGACACCCACAGCATCGACTGCGGATTCGTACGCAGCGGCAAGGTCACCGTCTCCGCCACGCCATGGCAGGCGAAAGGGCTGGCGGGCGCCCACGCGCTCGCCCACCAGTACGGCGAACAGACCCGGCTGCTGGACCGCGACGAACTGCGGGGCTACGTCGACTCCCCCATGTGGACCGCCGGCCTCTGGTCCCCCGACTACGCGCTCCTCGACCCTGCCCGGCTCGTCTGGGGCCTGCGCGCCGCCTGCCTCGACCTCGGGGTCCGCATCGCCGAGCACACCGAGGTCACCGCCCTGACCACCCGTCACACCGGGCGGGTCCGCCTCGCCACCCCCTATGCCGCGGTCGGCGCCCGGCAGGTCGCCCTCGCCACCAATATCTACCGGCCCCTGCTCAAGCGCCTCTCGCTCAGCATGATTCCGGTCTACGACTACGCGTTGACCACCGAACCCCTGAATACTGAGCAGCTCGCCGCCATCGGCTGGAGCGGCGAGCACGGAATCACCGACGCGGGCAACCAGTTCCACTACCTCCGCAAGACCGACGACAACCGCATCCTGTTCGGCGGCTACGACGCCATCTACCCCTACGGCAGCCGGGTCGACGAGCGCCTCACCCAGCGCCCCGCGACCTTCGACGCCCTCGCCGCCCAGTTCGCCGAAGCCTTCCCCGCCCTCGCCGACGTCCGCTTCTCGCACTCGTGGGGCGGGGTCATCGACTCCACCACCCGCTTCTGCATGTTCGCCGGTACCGCCGCGCACGGCCGGATCTCCTACGCCCTCGGCTTCACCGGACTCGGCGTCGGCGCCACCCGCTACGGCGCCCAGGTCATGCTGGACCTGCTCTCCGGCCTGCGCACGGAACGGCTCCGGCCCGCCATGATCCGCCGCCCTCCAATGCCCTTCCCCCCGGAGCCGGTCCGGTATCTCGGCATCGAGGCCACCCGGTGGTCCATGGCCCGCGAGGACACGCACGGCCGTCGCAACCTGTGGCTGCGCACCTTGGACCGACTCGGCCTCGGCTTCGACTCCTGAGCCGGGCAGGATAGGCCCGCACGACCAAAGATCCAGGCCCGCACACCGCGGCGGACCGTACATGAGAGCCGGAGCAACAACATGAGCACGCTGGGTGGCAGCCCCCTGGACGACACCGACCGCCAGATCATCGCCGCACTCCAAGCGGACGGCCGCCGCCCGTACAGCCAGATCGCCGACGAACTGGACATCCCCGCCTCCTCCGTGCGCTACCGCGTCCAGCGCATGGAGGAGAACGGCACCCTCCAGATCGTCGGCATCGCAAACCCGCTCACCATCGGCTTCGACCGGTTCGCCATGGTCGGCATCCGGGTCAGGCCGGGCAGCGCCCAGGAGGTCTGCCGACGGCTGCGGGAGCTGCCCGAGACCTCGTACGTCATCATGACGGCAGGCACCTACGACGTGATGGCAGAGGTGATCTGCCGGGACACCAACCACTTCACCGACCTGATGAACCGCAGACTGCATCACATCGACGGAGTCGTCTCGACCGACTCGTTCTTCGTGCTGGAAGTGCACAAGCTGGCGTACGGCTGGGGTGCCGGTGAGATGGACACCTCGCTGCTCGACGCCCCGCAGCCGCCGCTCAGCGCCGGTCTCGACCAGCGCGCCTGAGCCGCGTCGCGAGCGTCGGCTCGCGAATCCCCTATGCACATGGCCGTGATGGGTGTCGTCGGTGAGGAACTGATACGTCCTCGCGCCCCCGGAGGGCCGGGTCGGCACGCCGACGTCGTTCGAGCCGGCCGCTGCCGTATCGCGCAGGAACGAGTCGCCCAACCCGCGCAAGGTGGCCGGATCGACGACCATGTGCCCGTCGATCCGCCACCGTGTCCGCCGGAATCCCGCCGTATTGCGCGTCGATCACCCGAAGCGCGGCCGCGTCCGCGGCGGCGTGCAGCGAGTCTGCCCGGTCCACGAGTGACGGCGGGGCCCCAGCGCGGCAGTGCGCCTCTTCGCCGCTGCCGCACCTGCCCCGATCGGCGGGTCGGGCACCGATCGCCCCCACTACCGGTACGGCGCGCAGTTTCACGGCGGTTCCACGTCGACAGGGTCGGGGCGCCGGGCCGTGGTCGCGGGCAAGGACGAAGGCGGCGACGGCGACGTGGATTCCGATGCGGCCGGGGACACGGATGTGGACGGCCGGTCGCTGACCGCGATGTTGCCGAGGAGACCGTGGTGTCCGCGCACAGTCCACCGGTACCGAGCAGCAGTGCGCGTCGGCCGAGCGGTTGTCGCATGCGATGCCCCGTTCCCGTTCGGCGACTGGTTCGCCCGGACTCGGAGCCGTACAGATTTCGATGGTCAGGCATGAATAGCTTCATCATCTTCCATTCACCCGGGCGCGACTGCCAGCATCGGCGCACCGCCACCCCGTGAGGGAGAATCCGATGAATCGTCCCCGTTCTCTGCGCTGCCTGGCAGCCGTCGCCGTCCTGGCCCTCGCGGCCACGGCCTGTGGACGCTCCGATCAGGGCGATGCCCCGTCCGGCAGCGCCTCGCAGAGCACCGCCGGCCGGACCGCAGCCGAACTGCTCCCTGCTCAGTACCGGCAGAAGGGTGTGCTGCGCGTGGCCACCGCGGTCGGCTATCCGCCGATGGAGATGTACGAGCCCGGGACCACCCGGCTCACCGGTGTCGACCCCGACCTGGCCAAGGCCATCGCCCAGCGGCTCAAACTGAAGCTCGAACTCACCAATGCCGCCTTCGACGGACTGATCCCGGGGCTGGAATCCGGACGGTTCGACCTGGTCATGTCATCCATGACCGACAGTGCTCAGCGGCGCCGGGCGGTCGACTTCGTCGACTACTTCCGCACCGGCGGCGTGATCATGACGAAGAAGGGCAATCCGCAGGGCATCAACTCACTGGCGGACCTGTGCGGGAAGACCGTCGTCCTCGCCAAGGGCAGCTCGAACCTCCAGATCGGCGAGGAACAGAACGCCAAGTGTCAGGAGAAGATGCGGATCTCCCAGAGCGAGGACGCACCGACCGGGCTGCTCCAGCTGGACAGCGGACGTGCAATCGCGACCATCGTCGACTATCCCGTCGCGAAGATGTTCACCAAGAAGAGCAACGCGTACGAGGTCCTGCCGGAGCAGTACGGCACCGCCCCGTGGGGCATCGCGGCCGCGAAGAGCCAGGCGGGACTGCGCGACGCCGTCCACAAGGCCCTGCAGGAACTGATCGACGACGGCGCTTACAAGAAGATCCTCGACACCTGGGGAGTCGGCGACAGCGCTGTACCCGCAGCCACCGTCAACGACGGGCAGTGAGAACGGACATGAGCCACCAGAAGATGCCCGGCGCCTCTCTCGGTGCGGCGCCGGACCCGGCCCGCACAGACGCGAGACCGCAGGAGGACGACCTGTCCCTCCAGGTGACCAAACGCCCTCGTCCCGGGCGCTGGCTGGCGGTCCTCGCCGCGGCGCTGTTCGCGGTGTGGCTCGCCTACACCGTCATCGTCAATCCCAACCTGCACTGGGACGTCGTCGCCGAATACCAGTTCGACGGCGTGATCCTCAAAGGCCTCGGGGTGACCATTCAGCTCACCCTCGTCTCGATGGCTCTCGGCATCGCCATCGGGATCGTCGTCGCGGTGATGCAGCTTTCCGACAGTCCCGTACTGCGTCTCACCGCCGGTGCCTACACCTGGTTCTTCCGGGGCACCCCACTGCTGGTCCAGCTCATCTTCTGGTTCAACCTGGCCCTGCTGTTCCCGGTGATCAGCATCGGTATCCCCTTCGACGGCCCCAAACTCATCAGCTGGCAGTCCAACCAGGTCATCACCGGATTCGTGGCGGCACTGCTCGGCCTGTCCATCAACGAGGGCGCTTACATGGCCGAGATCGTTCGGGCCGGTATTCAGAGCGTGGACCCCGGCCAGCGCGAGGCAGGCGCGTCCATCGGCATGTCGAACCGTCAGATCCTGTCCCGCATCATCCTTCCGCAGGCGATGCGGGTCATCATCCCGCCGTTCGGCAACCAGTTCATATCCATGCTCAAGACGACTTCGCTGGTCTCAGTCATCGCCGGCGCCGATCTGATGACCGTCTCCCAGCACCTCTACCTCGCCAACTTCGAGGTGGTCGCGCTGCTCCTGGTGGCTTCACTCTGGTACCTGGTGCTCACCACGATCGCCACCATCGGCCAGCACGCCGTCGAACGCCGCTACAGCCCCGGCGCCGCTCCCGGGCTGCGGAGCAGGGTCCTGACCAATCTCGTACCCCGGCGCGCCAAGAAGGGGGCAGCGGCATGAATGACGTGATCCTCAGGGCCCGCGGGGTCCGTAAACGATTCGGTGACACCGAGGTGCTCAAGGGCATCGATCTCGAAGTCGGCAGCGGTGAGGTGCTCTGTGTCATCGGCCCCTCCGGGTCCGGGAAGTCTACGCTGCTGCGCTGCTTCAACCACCTTGAGCAGATCGACGCGGGGCGGGTGTGGATGAACGGTGAACTGATCGGCTACGAGCAGCACGGCCCGTCCGGTCGCGTGCTGCGGGAACGGCGCGCCCGCGACATCCGACGCCAGCGCGAGCGGATCGGCATGGTGTTTCAGCGGTTCCATCTGTTCCCGCACCGCACGGCGGTGCAGAACGTGATGGAGGGACCGGTCGCCGTCAGGGGCCGGTCCCGAGCGCAGGCCGAGAAGCAGGCCCGGCAACTGCTGGCCGACGTCGGTCTCGCGGACCGGGCGGACCACTACCCGGGGCAGCTGTCCGGCGGGCAGCAGCAGCGCGTGGCGATCGCCCGCGCACTGGCCATGGAGCCCACGCTCATGCTCTTCGACGAGCCCACCTCCGCCCTCGATCCCGAACTCGTCGGCGAGGTCCTGGGCGTCATGCGCGACCTGGCCCGCAGCGGTATGACGATGGTCGTGGTCACGCATGAGATGGGCTTCGCCCGCGAGGTCGCCGACCGTGTCCTGTTCATGGATCAGGGCGCCGTCGTCGAGGCGGGGAGTCCGGAGCTTCTGTTCACCGACCCGCGGCACGACCGCACGCGGGCCTTCCTGTCGACGGTGCTGTGATGGGCCGCCCCCTCGATCTGTTGCTGCGTGGCGGCACGCTCGTCGACGGAACCGGCACACCCGCCAGAGAGGCGGACATCGCGGTGGTGGACGGGCGGATCGCCGTGCTCCCCGCCGGTACCCCGGCAGCGGCGGCCGAGACCCTCGATGTGACGGGCCAGGTCGTCACACCCGGTTTCATCGATGTGCACACACACTCCGATGCCCTCGCGGCACCCCACGGCAACGCCGGCGCCACGGAGCCGACGGACGATCTCCGCCTTGCGCCGCTGCTCCAGGGCGTCACCACGGAGATCTGCGGCAACTGTGGGACCAGTCTGTTCCCCTCGCTCCCGGAACGGCTGCCGGTACTCGCCGAACATCTCAGGGTGACGTTCGGACTCGGCCCGGTCCGGCCCGCGGTGGACTTCGACACATTCGCCGCCGGACAGGACCCCGCCCTGCGTCGCACCCATATCGCCTCGCTCGTCGGCCATGGCACGCTGCGCGCGGGAGTGATGGGCTTCGACGCCCGCCCGCCCGGGCCCGACGAACTGGACACCATGTGCGCGCTGCTGGACCGGGCGCTGACCCAGGGAGCGGCCGGCCTGTCCACCGGGCTGATCTACCCGCCCGGCACCTACGCCGACACCGAGGAGATCGTCGCGCTGGCCAGGGTCGCCGCCCGCCATGGCAAGCCCTACGTCACTCATCTGCGCGACGAGATGTCACAGGTGGAGTCGGCCCTGGAAGAGGCCCTGGACATCGCGGTCCGCTCCGGTGCCCCGTTGCAGATCTCCCACCACAAGACCGCGGGCCGGCACGCCTGGGGCGCCACGCTGCGCACCCTGCCCCGGCTGGAACAGGCCCGAGCCGAAGGCGTGGACGTGCTGTGCGACGTCTATCCGTACACTGCGGGAAGCACCGTCCTGCACGCCATGCTGCCCCCGTGGACGAGCGAGGGCGGTGTCGGCGCTCTGCTGGAACGGCTGCGCCGGCCGGAAACGCGCGACCGGGTCAGGGCGGACATCGCTCAGGGCGTCAAGGGGTGGGAGAACACCGTGGGAAACGGCGGCTGGGATCTCATCACGGTGGCCGCCGCGCAGGCGCACCCCGAGGCCGAGGGTCGCAGCATCGCCGACCTCGCCACCGAGCGCGGCGTCCACCCGGTCGACCACGCGTGCGACCTGTTGCTTGCCGAGCAGGGCGAAGTGACCATCATCAGCCACTCCATGCGTGAGGACGACGTACGGCGGGTGCTCGTCAGCCCGTTGTCGATGATCGGCTCGGACGGCGTCCCCAAACCCGGTCGGCCGCATCCTCGTTGGGCGGGGAGTTTCGCCCGCGTACTCGGCCATTACGGCCGCGACGAGCAGCTGCTCCCGCTGGAGAGCGCGGTGCACAAGATGACCGGACTGCCGGCGCGACGGTTCGGACTCACCGACCGCGGTGTGGTCCGCGACGGCGCCCTCGGCGACCTGGTCGTGCTCGACCCGGCGTCGGTGCGCGACACCGCCACCTTCGACCGTCCCCTGCTGGCACCGGAAGGCATCGATACCGTCGTGGTGGCGGGACGGGTCGCAGTAAGAGGCGGCTGCCCGACCGCGGTGCGGGCGGGAGAAGTGGTGAGGATCCGATGAGTCTGGCCCAAGTGGCCGCGGCGGCGCGGCGCTCGGCCGCGCTGCCGCTCACCCTGGCTGTCGCCGCCGTCGACATCGACGGCGGCGAGACGGTGGGGGTCGACGAGCGCACCGTTCTGCCGG
This sequence comes from Streptomyces sp. NPDC048496, assembly GCF_043200055.1. NCBI lineage: Bacteria > Bacillati > Actinomycetota > Actinomycetes > Kitasatosporales > Streptomycetaceae > Streptomyces > Streptomyces sp. NPDC048496. Next base: position 11,074 of record NZ_JBICXB010000046.1, read on the forward strand.
TCGCGTCCGCCTCGAAACTGCTGCTGCTCGCCGAGGTCGCACGCCGGCTGGACGCCGGGGAGCTGCGCGCCGACCGAACCGTGGACGTCCTCGACGAGGACATGGCGGACGGTACCGGTCTGCTGCGCCGGATGAGCAGGCGCGGCTGGACCGTCGAGGACCTGGCCTGGCTGACCGCTTCGGTGAGCGACAACACTGCCACCAACGCGCTGCTGCGCCTGGTGGGGCGCGAGTCCACGGCCCGGCTGGCGGCGGATCTCGGGCTCGACCGCCTCACGCTGCACGACAAGGTCCGTGACGTCCGGGGCCCGGACGTGCCCCCCGTCTTCGCCACCGGCACCGCACAGGACCTGGCGCGACTGGTGACCCATGCGGTACGCGGCACGATGAGCTCCCCGGCGGCCTCCGCCGGACTGCTGCACTGGATGCGCTCCAACACCGACCACGGCCTGGTCCCCGCCTTGGTGGATCACGACCCTTACGCCCCGGGCTTCCCGGACCCGCTGCCCGACGGGCTTCTGGTCGCCAACAAGACCGGCACCGACACCGGGGTGCGCGCCGACGCCGGTGTCATCGTCGGGCGGCGCCGACTGGCCTATGCGGTGGTGGCGCACTGGGACACGGTGCTGGGCCCCAGCACCGAGCGGGCCGCGGTGCATGCCATACGGGACGTCGGCCGGACTCTCGCTGCCTGTGCCCGACGCGGGCCTGCCGAGTGAGGTGCGGGCCTGTATGGTCACGATGGGCACATCCCGCCCGCCGGCACAGGGGGTGCGGCCCCGCCCGTCGGGAGCAGGCGGCAGCACGGTCCGCCGGTCAGGACCACTGCATCTCCAGCAGTGACCGGGTCTCCTCTGCGGCCGAGCGCAGCTCCGCGAGGAAGATCCGCAGCAGCGGGTTGCGGTTGGTGGGCCGGGTGGCGACCCCGATGCGCCGGTGCAGTTGGGGGTGGTCCAGTCGGCAGACGTGCACGCCCGCGGTGTCGCCGAGCCCGAGAGCCGGGACGAGCGCGATACCCATGCCCGCGCGCGCCAGGTTGATCGTGACCTGGTAATGATCGCTACGACAGCGGACCCGGGGCCGGAACCCCTCGGCCGCACACGCGCGCTCAAGAACCGGTTCGCCCGTGTGGCCGCCGTGCGTGCCGATCCAGCTCTCCCCCTCCAGGGCGGCGAGCCGGACCGCGCTGCACCGCCCGAGGCGATGCCGCAGGGGGAGGACCACCAGTTGCGGCTCGTCGAAGAACATCTCCACGCCCACGTTCGCCTGTCGGCACCAGGGGTCCATCGGATGCTCGAAGACGACCGCGGCATCCAGTCGGCCCGCCTCCAGGTCGGGCACCAGCTCGTGGGGCTGCCCCAGGATCAGCTCCAGTTCGACCTGGGGCCGCTTCGCCGCGAACGCCGACAGCGCCCGGGGCAGCAGCTCAAGGCCAGAGGAGGCGAAGAAGCCCAGCCGCAGGAGACCTGCCTCGCCTTCGGAGTGCGACCGCAGGTCGTCCTGCGCGACGGCCATCAGGTCGGCGACGGCCTGCGCGTGCTCGGCCAGTCGCACACCGGCTGCCGTCAGCCGCAGGCTCTGCGGCTGACGTTCCACCAACGCCACCCCGAGCTCCTGCTCCAGCCGGGCGAGTTGGTGCGAGATCGCGGACGGGCTCAGATGCAGCACCCGGGCCGCGGCCACGATGGTGCCGGTGCGGGCTATTTCCAGCAGGACGAGCAGGCGGGCACTGTTCAGCATCGGGTCAGATTAGGCCGTGCCGACGCACTGCGCCGCCACGGCACCGGACCTCACCGTCGCCGCAGGCGCCAGGAGCCCGGCGTCCTCGTCCACGTCCAGCCGCAGCAGGTCCTCCTCGGTCTCGCGGCGCACCACCGTGCGGGCACGCCCGTCCGCCACGAAGACGACAGCGGGGCGCGGCAACTTGTTGTAGTTGGAGGCCATGGCGTATCCGTAGGCGCCGGTGACCGGCGTGGCCAGAAGATCTCCCACACCCACATCGGCGGGCAGGGCGGCGGTGTCGACGATCACGTCGCCGCTCTCGCAGTGCTTGCCGACCAGCCGTGCCCGCAACGGTCGAGGCGCGTGCGGGCAACGCGGCAGGAACGCCTCGTACCGGCTGCCGTACAGGGCGGGGCGCAAATTGTCGCTCATACCGCCGTCGACACTGACGTAGGTCCGCACACCCGCGATGCGCTTGATCGTGCCCACCCGGTAGAGGGTCAGCCCCGCGCGTGCGGCGATGGACCGGCCGGGCTCCACGGTCACCTCGTCGCCCCAGCCCGCGTCACGCACCGAGGTGCGCACCCGGGCCGCCCAGTCAGCGAACGACGGTGGGGTCTGCCCCGCCTCGTAGGCGACGCCCAGGCCGCCGCCGACGGTGAGCCGGCGCACCCGTGACTCCGCGGCGAACCGTGCGACGGCCGCGGCGCCCGCCGCGAGTTCCGCCGTGTCCAGGACCTGGGAACCCACATGTGCGTGGACGCCCTCCAGGATCATCGCCGCGGAGCCGAAGGCTCGCCGCACGGCGGCCGCGGCGGCTCCGCCGGCGAGGCCGAAGCCGAACTTCGAGTCGTTGCCACCGGTCCGGATGGCCTCGTGAGCGCCGGCGGCGACACCGGGCGCCACGCGCAACTGCACTCGGGCCGGCGGCAGGTGTTCCTCGGCCCACAGGCGCTCGATCCGGTCCATCTCGTCGAAGCTGTCGACCACCACGTGTCGCACCCCGGCGGACATGGCCGTGCGCAGCTCCGCCTCGTCCTTGTTGTTCCCGTGCAGCACGATCCGCCCGGCCGGCACACCCGCGTGCAGCGCGACCCGTAGCTCGCCGCCGGAGGCGACATCGAGCAACAGCCCCTCTTCATGGGCCAGTCGAGCCATGGCCGTGCACAGGAACGCCTTGGAGGCGTAGGCGACATTGTCCCGGCCGAAGGCGGCGACCGCCTCCCGGCAGCGTCGGCGCAGATGCTCCTCGTCGTACACGAAGAGGGGTGTTCCGAAGCGCTGTGCCAGGTCGGCGAGCAGGATCCCTCCGACGGCCAGCCCTTCTGGACGGACCTCGGACGTGCAGGGCAGCAGACCCGTTTCGATGGCTGACGTCATGCGTTCCTCCCCGGAAGCCGGCTCTCAGCCATCCTGCGGCCTGCACGGGGGTCACAAAAGCGCATTCTTCTATGGCTGAGCCTCATGGAATTCGATGCTCGTGCCGCTCGGGCGGTCCCGGAGGGGTTGGCAACTGCTTGCCGGTGAGCGGCACACAAGGACGGTTTAACTCGATCGTGTGATGGCCGGCTCGTGGGCTCGTGGTGGTCTGGGCTGGTCGGGCTAATGTGATCAGCGCGATCTGGGACGCCGGGTGCGGTGCCGGCGTGCGGGGCCCCTGCTCCACCAGCGAGATGGTTCAGGGCCTCCCCGTCGCCTCTGGCCGCGTCCATATGGCCAGGTCGTGAGGGACTCCGCCCTTCCGGCTCGGACCACGGACAGGATCCGTGTCGCCGCCCGGTTGCGAAAGCGGACGACCAGTGCGCCCAAGACCGTTCGGGGCGTGCCAGCGCGCAGGACTCACTCCTGCTCACTGCTCAGGAACGGTGTCGGGGTCACCCACGAGCGGCTTCCCTGATCAGCATGGGGGCCGGGATGCCGGTACCGGCGTCCCGGCGCGAGCCGTTATCCGCCGAGCCCCGCAGCCACGCCTCCTTCTCCTTCTGCCGCTCCCTCGCCCCGTGCGAGATAACGGATGACTCGGGCCGGATTTCCCACCGCGAGCACGCCGGGCGGCAGGTCCTTGGTGACGACGGATCCCGCACCGACAACAGTGTCCGCCCCGATGGTCACGCCGGGACACACGATCACGCCTCCGCCGAGCCAGACGTTGTCCCCGATCGTCACGGGGTCCGCCTTTTCCCAGCCTGCTCTGCGGCGCTCGGTGTCCAGTTCATGGCTGGGGGTCAGCAGTTGCACGTTGGGGCCGATCTGCACATCGGCGCCGATCGTGATGGGCGCGGCATCGAGGAAGACCGCTCCGAAGTTGATGAACGTGCGCGGTCCGATGGTGATGAACGAACCGTAGTCGCAGTGAAACGGCGCCCGGATGGCGACCCCCTCACCCACCGAGCCGAGCAGCTCCTCAAGGATCTTCCGCCGTGCGGCGGGAGTTGCCCGCGCCGCGGCGTTGAACGCCTCGCAGAGTTCGATACGCCGCTCGGTGTCCGCCCTCAGTTCCGGGTCGTCCGCGATGTACCAGTCGCCGGCCAGCATCCGCTGCTTGTTCTCCGCCATGACCCTCCCCGTATGTTCCTCGTCCGTCTCCGTCATCCGCGTCTGCTCACTCGTTCAACGGTCTTCGCCCGAGCTTCGTTCCTCGCCTCCCCTGCACAGGGCCTCGCGCCTTCGCAGGCCAAGCCGGGCGAGCAGTCCGGCTACTTGGACAGGACCGGAATCGCGCTCAGGAGGAGGGACGGGGACAGAGACAGGGCCGGGGACCGAGCAGTCCGGATCGGGTCGCCGGTCGTCCCCCGGATGAGGTGCCGGACGGGCCTCGCGCGCGCTGTCCAGCTCCAGGACGAGATTGACCCGGCGCCAGAGGATCTCGTCCGGGTCGTCGGCGCGCATCAGGTGCGTCATGGTGTCGCGAGCGGCGACGGATCCGGGTGGCCCGAAGACCGGGCCGGGCCGGACCTTCCTGAGGTACGCACGCTCGTACGGATCGTCGACCACTTCTGCCAGCTGTACCGGATCCAGCGCGCAGGCAAGCACCGCAGCCCGCGCCCAGGGATCGTCCGTGCGGCTCAGCAGGCGCTCGATCCGGTGCGAGCGCCAGTTGCGCGTCCGCCAGTCGGTTCCTGCGCCCAGACATGTCCGCATCCAGGCTGGGCTGTTCCCGGTCAGCAGCTGCGGCGCCCCGGCCGCGAACCCGAGGAGCTCCTGGGCGAGATAGAGCCAGACAATCGCCCGGTACCGGTTGAGGTAGAACGCGACAGGCGTGATGCATCCGGCCCTGGCCAGCCTGGTAAAGCGGACCGGACTGATGCCGAGGAGCCGCGCGCCCTCCGCTGTCCCCACCGTCCGCACCCGTTCTCGCAGTGCGTCCGGGAACCCGTCCCCCGACCGCAGCCGGTCGATCTCCTCCCGGCTCACCCTGGGCCTGCCACCAGCCTCCTCCGCCGTGATCCGCACGATGCCCAGGTGCACGGCGAGCTCGAACTCCCCGCGCTTCAGGTTCAGCTCCTGCGCCGCCCTCCCTGCGGCCACCGTCGCACCGACTTCTGTCCGGTCGACCTCTGTCGGGTCAGATTTCGACGCATCGACCTTCGTCAGGTCGTTGTCCGTCAGGTCGATGTCCGTCGGGGCGTTCTGCGAACGCCGAGATCCTGCGCGCGGTGCCGCGGCACGCGTCGCATCCGTCATGGCCATGGCCGTCCTCCCCCGTATAGCTGCGGTGACTCTCTGTGATCACCGTAACCGAGGAGAGAACCTTTCGTCCGGCCTGTGGACAACTTCCACAGCCGGGCGAAAGGTGCGGTCGAGAGGGGACCCGAACCGTCAGAGCCGGTCGACTTCTCCGCCGGCGCTCTGACGCGCGGTGACCCCCAGGTGTTCTCCGACTCTGTTCACGAGCAGCGTCATCTCGTAGGCGACCTGACCGACGTCGGCCTCGGCCGCGGTCAGCACGGAGAGGCAGCTGCCGTCTCCGGCGGCTGTCACGAAGAGAAGCGCCTCGTCGAACTCCACCATCGTCTGCCTGGCTCTTCCTGCCCGGAAGTGCCGTCCCGAGCCTCGCGCGAGGCTGTGCAGCCCCGACGAGACCGCGGCGAGATGCTCCGCGTCCTCACGTGCCAGGCCCGTGCTCGCCCCCGTCACCAGGCCGTCGTTCGACAACACCAGCGCGTGCCGTATGTGCTCGACCCGGCCGGTGAGATCGTCGAGGAGCCAGTCGAGTTCCCTGTCCAGCGCCATTTCCCCGCTCCTCCCCGCTCATACGTTCCCCGTGCCCCACTTTTACGCGTAAGCCTTGCGCACAGCGCACGTTGGGGCAACCGCCTCTCCGTTTCGTGCTCGTCGTCCGGACACGGGTCAGCCGACCGAGTCGAGGAGCCGGGCTGTGTGCATGCGGCCCGCGTACTCCACCATGCGGATGAGAACTTCCTTGCCGGAGTCGCGGTCGCGTGCATCGCAAAGCACGACGGGTGTGCCCAGGTCCAGGTCGAGCGCACGGGACACCTCACGCTCGTCGTAGGCGCGGGCGCCCGCGAAACAGTTGACGGCGACGACGAAGGGGATCCGGCGGTGTTCGAAGTAGTCGACGGCTGGGAAGCAGTCCTCCAGCCGCCGGGTGTCCGCGAGGACAACCGCTCCGAGTGCCCCCTGGGAGAGCTCGTCCCAGAGGAACCAGAAGCGGTCCTGTCCCGGTGTGCCGAACAGATAGAGCGAGAGACCGGACCGGATGGTGATACGTCCGAAGTCCATGGCAACGGTGGTGGTGGTCTTGTGATCGACTCCGCCGGTGTCATCGACCGACTGTCCGGCCTCGCTGAGGAGTTCCTCCGTCCGCAGGGGCCGGATCTCGCTCACCGCACCGACCAGAGTCGTCTTGCCGACCCCGAACCCGCCGGCGACCAATATCTTCAATGCGAGCGCGTCGGTGTCCACGGCCTCTTGGGCCGTTCCCTCGACGGTCTCCCCGCCCGTTCTGCCAGCGTGCTCGGAAGGCATCGATCACTTCTCTCACCCGTGAGCCTCAAGACGTAAAAACGCAGTTCAGAGCCGTCTTGACGGGCTCGGTTCGGTATCTGTGGGCAGCGGTACGGTGGACAGCATGGCAAGCAGCCGTCCGTCCCGAGCAACGTGATCGGTTTTTGACCTTAGTGGCCGAACAGAGATCGTTCGATGTCTGCACGAGATCACTATCCGAGCCGAATTCGAACCTGGTTCGAGCCGGAACCGATCCAGGGGGTCGGGGCCTCGATCCTGGGGCCGACCACGGCTGCCGCCTACACTGTCGCTTCGGGGCGGTGAATACGGTGCGGGGTGGACAGGAGAGCAAGAGTGTCGACAGGCGCCGGCGGCAACTTCGTGGATCCGCCCGCGGAGGTGCTGGCGGAGGCAGCCGCCGCCTTCGGTCTGCTGGCGACGCCTGCGCGCCTGCACATCGTATGGGCGCTGGCCCAGGGCGAGAGCGATGTGACCGGGCTGGCGGAGCGGGTGGGCGGGACGCTGCCCTCGGTCAGCCAGCATCTGACAAAGCTGAAACTCGCTGGTCTCGTACGCTCGCGGCGCGAGGGCCGCCGCCAGGTGTATCTGGTCGACGATCCTGATGTGGTGACGGTGGTACGGCTGATGGTCGGCCAACTCGCTGCACGGGCCGGGCACGCTCCTGCGCGGCCGGTACGCCTCCGTGAGCTCGGTGCCTGAGAGCAGCGCCGCCGCAGGGACCGGCCACGGCGATCTCGACGGCTCTCTCCCATCCGTCGCCGTACCGACAGCGGGCACGGCGGTCGGCCGGATCGCCTCCACCGACGCGACAGCGCTAGGGCCGGACGGGGCCGCGCTGACGTCGTTGCAGGTGCTGCGCGGACCGCGCGGACTTCTGGAGACGCAGGCGGAGGAACGGCTCGGGCGGCTCGGCGACAACACCCTTCCGGCCTGGCGTCCGGTCTCCTGGCCGCAGCGCTTCGTCCGCAGCCTGCGGGACCCGTTCACCTCGGTTCTGCTCTGTCTGGGTCTGGTCTCCGCCGCGGTCAGCGCGTGGGGCACCGCATCGGTGACCCTGGTGCTCGTGGTGGTCAGCTGTCTGCTGCGCGTCCCGGAAGGCTCGCCGCCCACACCCTCGTCACCAAGGGAGCGGTGGAGGCGGTGCTCGAACGGTGCGCGCTGGACGACAGCGAGCGTGACCGGCTGGGCGCCCTGGCCGCACGCGAGGCGGCGAACAGTCTGCGGCTGCTCGCCGTGGCCCTGACCGAGCGAACCGCCGGACTCGGCACGTACACACCGGCCGACCAGCGGGGGCTGACCTTCCTCGGCTTCGTGACCCTGCGGGACGCTCTCGCGCCGACCGCCGCCGAAGCGCTGGATGTACTGAAGCACCGCGGTGTCGCTGTGAAGGTCCTCACCGGCGACCATCCGGGGACTGCCTCCCGTGCCTGCCGCGATCTGGGCCTCGACCCGGGCGAGGTGGTGTCCGCGGAGCGGATCGACGTGCTGTCCGAGGCCGAACTCGCGGCGCTCTCCGGCCGGGTCACGCGTGGCGCAGCTCGCGTTCGCCTTCGACCGTCCCGCGGCCGATGTGCTGCGGCGGCCCACGGTGCTGCGCCCGCGCGACTTCCTGCGCTTCATCACCGGATTCGGTCTGCTGAACGCGACCGCCGACCTGGCCACATTCGCGGTCCTCGCCCTTGCCCTGCACGGATCTGCGACGTCCGGTGGCCAGGCGGCGTTCCACTTCGGGTGGTTCACCGAGAATCTGCTCACGCAGGCTCTGGTGATGCTGCTCCTCCGTACCGGCCGGCGTACCGCCGAAGGCAACGGGTGCGACCCGCTGCCAGTCGCCACGGCCGGTCTTGCGCTGGTCGGCGTCCTGCTGCCGCCCACTCCGCTCGGGCCGCTGCTGGGGATCAGCCCGCTGCCGCCGCTCTATTACCTGTTGCTCACCACGGTGCTCGCGCTGTACGCTTTTGGGCTGAGGACGGCCCGTAACCGCTACCAGCGTGCCTGGAGATACTGATGCCCCTGCCGCACGTCCGCGTACGCCGCGCCACTCCCGACGATGTTCCCGCCCTGGTGCGGATGCGCGCCCTGATGCTCTCGGACATGGGGATGGAGACCGGTGACGCCGATGCTCCGTGGCGGGCGGCCTCGGCGCAGTGGTTCGCCGAGCGGCTGCGGCTTCCCGGCGAGTTCGCCGCGTTCCTGGTCGATGATCCGGAGCTCGGTGTCGTGGCGAGTGCGGTCGGCGCGTGCAATGGGCACGCACCCAGCCCGGCCAATCCCAGCGGTCTGCACGGGCGCATCTCCAATGTGGCCACCGATCCGCGGCGTCGGCGCCGCGGGCATGCGGGGGCCTGCCTCGATGCGCTGCTGGCCTGGTTCCGGGAGGAGACGCCCGTCACGGTGGTCGATCTCAGCGCGACTGCGGACGGCGCGGGTCTGTACGAGTCGTTCGGCTTCGCACCGCCGCGTCACCCCGCCCTGCAGCTCCGGACGGGAGCCTGATCGCGCTCCGTCAGCCGTACGACAGGTCCTTGCACGGGTCTTCGTCGGCCGAACGCGCCCCGTCGCCGACGGTGGAAGGAGCTGCGCTGGGTGTCGGCGTGGCCTCGGCAGCGGGCGACGGATTCTCTGCGTACGAGGTCCCGAGGATCACCTGGATGCCCGCGGTGCCGGACGCCATGGTCCGTGCCCCGGCGAAGAGGCGCGCGGTGGTCTCCGCTTCGGCCTCCAGACCCGGCCCGTACTGGATGACGGTCGAGATGCGGTCCTGGTTGCTCGCGGTGGCCGTACCGGTGACGGTGAAGCCGTGGGCGCGCAGGAGTTCGGCGGCGCGGGCCGCAAGGCCGTTGACCATGGTGCCGTTGTAGACCGCGAGGCTGATGCCCGTACCGGAGACGGGGACAGGGGCGGCGGGCGACGGTGACGCGTCGTCCGGCCTCTTGGCGCTGCGGCCGCTCTTGCCCTGACCGCTGGCGTCCTGACCGTCGATCGTCCGGTCGGCCTTGAGTGCCGCCCAGAGAGCTTTGGCCTCCGGTTCGACGATCGCGACGCGGGCGCCCTCGTAACGCCACGGGACGGTGACGAAGCGGGTGTTGCGCAGATCGATGTTCTTCATCGACATGGCGAACTTCAGCAGCCGGTCGGCCGATCCGAGTCCGGGGTCCACGGTCATCGAGTCGGTCGCCGCGTCGGCGAGCGGCAGCAGGGTGGTCGGGTTCAGTCCCTGGGACTTGACCTTCTTGATGAGAGAGCCGATGAAAGCCTGCTGCCTTTTGATCCGTCCGATGTCGGAGCCGTCGCCGATGCCGTGCCGGATCCGCACGTAGTCGAGTGCGCGCTGCCCGGAGACGGTCTGCGGCCCCTTGGCGAAGACCAGTGCGCCGCGCGTGGGCCGGTTCGGGCTGAGGTCCTGCTGGTAGATGTCCTGCGGCAGACAGACCGGGACTCCGCCGACGGCGGAGGTCAGTGCGGAGAAGCCGGAGAAGTCCACGACGACGGTGTGGTCGACGCGCAGGCCGGTGAGGTGTTCCACAGTGTTCTGGGTGCAGGCCGGGTTTCCCTCGGCAGTCTCACCCACCGAGAACGCCCCGTTGAACATGACGTGGTGCTGCGGTGCGGTCCACTCGCCGCTGGGTGTCCTGCACGCCGGGATGTCGACCATGGAGTCACGGGGGATGGACACGGCGACGGCGTGCCGGTGGTCGGCGTACACATGGAGCAGGAACACGGTGTCGGAGCGCCCCACGGTGCCCTTGCCGCCGCCCAGTTTCCTGTTGGCGCCGGAGCGGGTGTCCGATCCGATGACAAGGACGTTCTGCCCGTTCGACGAGGCGGGTGGCCGGTCACCCGAGATCCCGTCAGCGCCGAAGGTGTCGATCTGGCCGGTCAGTTTGAGGTAGCCCCAGCCGACCCCCGCGACCAGCAGGACGAGAAAGGACAGTCCCGTCATGGCGGTGCGCCCGAGCCGGCTGCCCCGCCCCCCGCCCGCCGCCACCTTGCGACTGCCCGTCATTGGTCACCTCGTCCGTTCGGTTCCGGCTTCCATGGAGGAAGACGTCCGACCCCGCCCCACGGTTGTACAGTTGCGCAACGTAACAAGTATCGCTGCGCGAATGGATCACCAGACCTACCCACAGCCGACCGGATCCACCAATTCCGGAGGTCCGAGAAGAAGGACGGAACCCAGATGCTGCGCAACGGCCTCGAGCCCTGGCACCTGTTGATTGTCGCGGTTGTTCTGATCGTGCTGTTCGGATCGAAGAAACTGCCGGACACCGCCCGCGCCCTGGGCAAATCCCTGCGGATCCTGAAGAGTGAGGCGAAGGCGATGAAGGAGACCGACCCGCAGTGAGCCGGGGGTGCGGCACGGTACGCGCCGCACTCGCCATTTCATGGCTTGCGCAATCAGGGAACCTTGGGTGAAGAACCGCCGTTGACGCGGTAACGGCGGAATAAGCGCTGATCAACGGATCACTGGACCAACGGAGGAAGTTCATGGGTGTGACCCTGGCCAAGGGCGGCAACGTCTCCCTGTCGAAGGAGGCACCGGGGCTGACCGCAGTGACGGTCGGCCTGGGCTGGGACGTACGGACGACGACGGGCGCCGATCACGACCTGGATGCCAGTGCGCTGCTGTGCTCCGACGCCGGGAAGGTCCTCTCGGACCTGCACTTCGTCTTCTACAACAATCTCACCAGCCCGGACGGTTCGGTGCAGCACACCGGTGACAACCTGACCGGCGAGGGCGAGGGCGACGACGAGTCCATCAACGTGGACCTGGCCGGCGTACCGCTGGACGTGGCGAAAATCGTCTTTCCGGTCTCCATCCATGAGGCGCAGAGCCGTGGGCAGAGCTTCGGCCAGGTCCGCAACGCGTTCATCCGCGTGGTGAACCGGGCGAACGGCGTGGAGCTGGCGCGTTACGACCTGAGCGAGGACGCCTCCACGGAGACGGCCATGGTCTTCGGCGAGTTGTACCGGCACGGTACGGAGTGGAAGTTCCGCGCGGTGGGACAGGGGTATGCGTCGGGGCTGGCCGGTATCGCGTCCGACTACGGCGTCCATGTCTGATCGCTCGAAGTGGCGCTCCTGAGGGGCGGTTTCAGAGTGCCCGTAATCCGTTGATCACCTCGCGGAGGATCCTCTCGTCCGGCAGTTGCGCTGGCGGTACGGGGCGGCTGACCCGCACATGACCGGCTTCGAGCAGATCTCCGAGGAGCACACGGACGACGCCGACCGGGAGGTCGGCGTCGGCGGAGAGTTCCGCGACGGACTGGGGCTCGGAGCGGCACAGTGTGAGCAGCGCGCGGTGTTCGGGGCCCAGCTGGGAATCCTCGGAGTCCGGTGCCTGGTCGGCGGCGGAGACGAGTGCGATCAGGTCGAAGTGCACCCCGCCCGGGCCCGGTTCGGTCCGCCCGCCCGTCATGGCGTACGGGCGGACCAAGGGCCCCGCTTCGGCGTCGTACCACTGGCTGCCCGGCAGTTCGGGCGGGTCCGGGAAGCTCTCGATGAATCCGGGGCCCTCGCTGGTCATGTCCACTGCTGTCTCCGCCCCCTCAGCCGACTGGGGACGGGGACACGGAGAAGCGCGGCGGGGTACGCAGGTGCTCGCCGACCCGTTTGACGAGCCGGGCCATCTCGTAGGCGACCAGTCCGATATCGGCGAAGGCTGTGCTCAGTACGGCGAGGCAGGAACCCTCCCCGGCGGCTGCGACGAAGAGGAAGCCCTCGTCCATCTCGACCATCGTCTGGCGTACCTCCCCGGCCTGGAAGTGCCGTCCGGCGCCCTTCGCGAGGCTGTGGAAGCCGGAGGCGACCGCGGCCAGGTGCTCGGCGTCCTCGCGGCTGAGGGCACTGGAGGCACCCACGGCAAGACCGTCACTGGAGAGCACCACGGCGTGCCGGACTTCGCCGACCCGGGCCACCAGATCGTCCAGCAGCCAGTCGAGTTCGCCCGAGTGCCTGCGCGCCTCGGTCCGCTCGTTCGCGATCATGCGTGGTCTCCTTCGCTGCGGGGACGGAGTGCGGTGGTGGTTCGGTGGGGCGCCGTCGTGCCTGGGGCGGCGCCGCCGCCGCGTACCCAGCCGTTGCGGTAGGCGGTCATGCGGTCCCTGGCCTGTTCCGGAGTGCGCTCGGCCGGTCCGTCCATGCCGTTCCCGTCGCCGGTTCCGGTCGGCTCGGGCCGGGGCTCCTCGCGCAGTTGCGGAACGAGGTGGGCCTGCCGGACCCGGCGGGGAAGTGAGCTGTCGCCCTCCCCCTTGGTCTCGTGGGTTTCCCGGGCTTCCCTGCTCGCGGGGGCTTCCAGGCTCCGGCGGGTTTCCGCGATCTCCCGGATCCCGCGGGTTTCGGGCTCGGTCCCGGCCGGCTCATCGCTCCGGTCCTCGACCGCTCTACGGGAGCGTGGGCGCAGCGCGGTGACTCCGGCGGGGGGACCCGTCCGCGACTCCAGCGCAGGCACCGGAACCGGGGCGGGGAACGCGGTCGCCACCTGCGAACGCGCCGCACGGGAGCCCGGACGGGTTCCGAGCGCCGCGGCGTCGCGTTCCTGCTGACGCTCGACCGATGTCTTCTGCGCTACGGGCTCTTCCCCGCCCGCCGGGAGCGCGCCCTGCAGCAGTGTGGTCGGCAACAGGACCACCGCCGTCGTTCCGCCGTACGGTGACGTGCGCAGCTTGACCTTGATGTGGTGCCGGACCGAGAGCCTGCTGACCACGAAGAGGCCGAGCCGGTCGCTGTCGAAAAGATCGAGTGCCTCCGCCTGCTCGATGCGCCGGTTGGCCTCGCCGAGGAGTTCGTTGCCCATGCCGAGTCCGCGGTCCTCGATCTCCAGGGCGTAGCCGTTGCCGACGGGTTCGCCGGTGATCCGGACCTTGGTGTGCGGTGGCGAGAACTGCGCCGCGTTCTCGATGAGTTCCGCGAGGAGGTGGGTGAGGTCGGCGACCGCCATGCCCTTGACCGCGGCATCCGGCAGTTGCCGCACCTCCACCCGGGCGTAGTCCTCGATCTCGGAGACGGCCGCGCGTACGACATTCGTCAGCGGTACGGGCATCCGCCAGGCGCGCCCGGGGGCCGCACCGGACAGGATGATCAGACTCTCCGCGTGCCGCCGCATCCGGGTGGTGAGGTGATCGAGGCGGAACAGGTCGCTGAGTTCGCCGGGATCGTCCGCGCGGCGCTCCATGCTGTCGAGGAGGTTGAGCTGGCGGTGGACCAGCACCTGGCTGCGGCGGGCGAGGTTGACGAAGACCCCGGAGATGCCGTCGGCGAGTTCGGCGCGTTCGACGGCGGCGCTGAGAGCGGCCCGGTGCACGGTGCCGAGGGCCTCGCCGACCTGGCCGATCTCGTCGTGCGAGGCCGGGCCGGCAGGTGCCTCGGCCTGGATGTCGAGCTCCTCGCCCGCCCTGAGCCGCTGCATCGCACGGGGCAGTTTGCGGTGGGCGATCTCCAGGGCGCTGTTGCGCAGGCTGATGAGTTCGACGACGAGCTCACGACCGATGCGCGCAGAGATCACCAGCGAGGCCGCGACAGCGACGCAGCCGAAGAAGACGGCCGCTCCGGACGGGCTGAACAGCCCGCGGGTGAGCGGGTCGGCGCGGTCCGCAGCGCGTTCTGCGGCTCCGGTGCCGATGGTACGCAATTGGTTCCGTACGCTCGCCGCGGCCGGATCCCAGTCGGCGGCGGGCACCGCCTGGGCGGCTTCCCGGCCGGGTCGCGCGGTGAGCACCGTGTCCTCGGCATCCTCGATCCGGTGGTAGGCGGACCGGGCGGTGACCTTCTGCCAGGCGGTGCGTTCGGTGGCCGGAGATCGGCGCCCGCGGTCTCGGTGAGGTTTCTGCGGGTCTCCACCGCCCCGGTGAACTGGACCAGTTGGTGGCCGTCGAGGCGCTTGGTGAGGGCTGCCGCGGCGAGCAGTGCGTCCTCGCGGGCCAGCATCTCGTCGGCGCGGGCCAGTTCGAGGAGCACGCGGGCGTCGGACCCGAGCGCGTCGTCCTGGATTCCGGTGAGGGCACCGGAGACGCCGAAGCCCGCGGTGACTGCCTGGGTGTACCGGTCGTACACGGCACTCTCGTCGCGCTCCTGGCTGCCCGTGCCCCCGTCCGCGCGCAGTTCGTGCGTACGGTCGAAGAACCGGTCGAGCCGGTCGGCGACGCCGGCCGGGAGGCGGCCGGTATCGGCGATGGTGTGGTCCTTGTCCAGTCGCAGCGCGGCGAGCGCGGTATCGGTGCGTTCGGTCTGCTGTTCCAGTGCGGTGGCGTGGGCGCTGCTGGGATCGGCGGTCTGGATCAGGGCGGCTCTGCGTTCGGCCTGGAGGGCGGTGACAGCGGTGGATATCGGTGCCCGCACTTCTTCGTCCGCGAGTCGCAGCTGCCGCAGCCGTGCCACGTCCTGGGCCGTGTTGACCGTGGCGAAGCCCCAGAGAGCCAGCAGCGAGACGACGGGCACCACCAGCAGCGAGATGACCTTCGCGCGTACGGTCCTGGGGCGCAGGGTCCGGCGTCCACGTGGCCCGGACGTCTGCTGTGTCAGCAGCAGACGTGCGTCGCGTTCGGCGCTCTCGTCGGCCGGCGGTCCCGCGTGCGCGCGGCGTCCGCGCGCCGCGGGCGCGGAACCGGGCCGGGCGGCGGTCGTCGTGCCGGGGTCCGGGGTCGCGCGGGGTGGGCGCATGGCCTCCTCGTTCCGGGTGTGGAGCTGGGCAGGGGCGAAAGGGGACTGTGCTGTGGCCGTCAGGGCGTCAGCGACGGCGAGACGTCGGGGCCGCGGGAGCCGCGCCGGGGGCGGGAAGCACGTCCGCGCTGCGCGAGGCGCGTCGAGGCCGCGTCGGCCGCCGGTTCTGTGGTGCGCCCGGCGGAGACGTAGGCGGCGTGCTCCCGGGCCGTCGGCGACAGGGCGACGAACGCCGAGGTCAGGAAGAGGTATGAGCCGAGGCCGACGGCGAGGGGAAAGATGAACTGCATCGTCGTGGCCCCGGGGAGTTCGCTGCCGGATGGGGTGACGCTGATGCCGACGGCCATCATTCCGGTGTAGTGCATGCTGCTGACCGCCGCGCCCATGACGAGCGAGGCCAGTGCGACCGCGCGCGATGACTTGATGTTGAGGACTGCCCACAGTGCCGCCGTCGCGGCGACGACGGCAATAACCACAGAAAGGACGACCCGCAGGGGGTCGTAGTGGATCGTGCCGTGCAGCCGCAGCGCCGCCATGCCGAGGTAGTGCATGCTGGCCACGCCGAGGCCGGTGCCGAACCCTCCGACGGCCAGCGCCCGGGTCCGGTCGCGGCTGTAACCGACGGCGAAGACGCCACAGCCGACCACCACCATGGCGCCGAGCAGACTGAGCAAGGTCAGCGGCACGTTGTAGCGGATCTCGGTGCCGGTCACGCCGAAGCCGAGCATCGCGACAAAGTGCATCGTCCAGATGCCGGTGCCGAGGGCGGAGGCGGCCGTGAGCAGCCAGTTGCGGCGCGAACGGCCGCTCGTGTCCAGTGCGCGCACGGTGCAGCTCAGGCCGAGCGCCGCGCCGATCGCTGCCATCGCGTACGACAGTGCAGGTGTCAGCCAGCCGAAGGTGGCGTGGTCCAGGTGTCCCATGGACCGGGGACGCTAGTCGCCACGGCTGCGCACGTTCGGGGTTCATTTCGAAAGCTGCCGGAATATGACAGAGAGATGATCCCGAACGATCAGGCCGTGCTCGAACATGCACACCACTTCCGTCCGTTTCACTCTGGTTGCCGGTGCGCGATCATGTCCGTATGGCCGATGACCACACACACGTCCAGGACTTCTTCACCGCCCGCGCCGCGGACTGGGACACCCGTTTCCCGGACGACGGTCCGGCCTACACCGCCGCCGTCGAAGCCCTCGGGCTGCGCCCCGGCGACGCCGTCCTCGACGCGGGTTGCGGTACGGGACGTGCGCTGCCCGCCCTGCGGACCGCCGTCGGGCCGCACGGTACGGTCCTGGGCGCCGATCTCACACCGGCGATGCTGGACGCGGCGGTACAGGCCGGACGTGACCGCAGTGGTCAGCTGCTCCTCACCGACGTCGCCCGCCTGCCGCTGCGGGCGGGGGCGCTCGACGCGGTGTTCGGAGCCGGGCTGATCTCGCACCTGTCGAACCCCGGGCCGGACCTGGCGGAGCTGGCCCGCGTCGTACGTCCCGGAGGGCAGCTGGCGCTGTTCCACCCCATCGGCCGGGCCGCGCTGGCCGCACGCCACGGCCGGCAGATCACGGACGACGATCTGCGGGCCGAGCCCAACCTCCGGCGGTTGCTCGCACGTTCCGGCTGGCAACCGGTCTCGTACACCGATGAGGACGCGCGGTTCCTCGCACTCGCCGTGCGGACGGGCTGACCTGGGCCCGGCTCACCTACGCACGCGCTCACTCGACCGGGGCGCCCGGCCTCCGCTTGTGCGGGATCGGGCAGCCGCCGACGCCGGGGGTCGGGAACGTACCGAGCTCGCCGACCTCGTAACCGTCCGGATAGCCCTTGATCTCCGGGTTCTGGCGTGCACAGTGCGCGGTGGACCGGGGCGGCAGCAGTCGCACGGCCCTCGCCCGCAGCCGCAGCGCGCCGCGGGTGAGAAGGCGTGCGACGGGGCCCGGTCGTTCGTAACGAAACGCCCGCAGCAGCGCATCGTCGAGGAGTGCGAGGCTGGCTTTGCGTACGACGGGTGCGAGCGGGCCCGGATACCAGCAGCCCATCAGTGCCAGCGTGGCGTCGGAGACGCTGCGCGCCCCTTCGTCCCAGCCGAAGTGCTCGTCCTCGTACGTGTCGAGCGTGCGCTCGAATTCCTCGAAGGTCTGCGGCACGTCCTTGATGCCCATGTGCGCGCCCAGAGTGCGGTAGTAGACAGCGAACGCCCGCAGTTCGTGACCGGAGAGGCGGCGCCAGCCGTAGCTGTCGATCCAGCGCTTCGGGACCACGACGAACGTACACAGCACATAGCGCATGTCGTCGTTGCTGATGTCGTAGCTGCGGTGCATCTGGTTGATCCGGCGGATCGCCGTGCGCCCCGGGTCGCTGTCGAAGCCGTGCTCCACCACGGTGTCGAGGAGCAGCGCGGTGTCGTCGTACCGTTTCTGCGAACGATCCGTCAGCTCAGCTGTTTCGGCGAGGAGTCGGCCGACGCTGGGGACCGCATACGTGCGGTACAGGGCGAGTTCGAGCGAACGGGTGATGTCCCAGGGGAACTCGTACGTCGCCGTGAGCCGGTAGATCTCCAGGAAGTCCCGCTCCGGATCGAGCCGCCTGATCTCCTTCAGCCGGTCGTATCGCTTCACCGCGCTGCCCCCGTTCCTCGGTCGAAGGTCAAACTTTACGCGGACGGGGAAGACCGTAAGTATGTACGACCGCACCACGCGTGCACGGCTCCCCGGAAGGCGGTCCCCCATGATCGACATGCTCAGCAGTCTGCGGAAGGCTGTGTCACCCGGCCGGAAGGGTGAGCGGCCCGCGCCGCTGCGCGAGGAACGGCAGCGCAAACAGCACAATCTGTTCGACGCGGCCGCCACCTATGTCTCGGCTTGCGTGGACGAAGACCAGGACCGGATGGACGAAGCGAGCGGCTGGGTGTCACCCGAGGCGCTCTCCTTCGGGGTGAACGAACTGGCCTGCCGAGCGGTCACCGCGCTGGCGCGGGAGACCGGTCAGTCGCCGCGGACCGTGGCCCGTACGCTGCTCGGTCTGCCCGCCGACTGAACGGCATCGTCTGCTTGCCGACGGCGCGGTGATTCCTGCCTTGTCAGGGCCTCGACGGCCGCGTTACCCACTGGTTAAGGTGCGCCGACGGAAATCGATGAGGGACGAGGAGGGTGCTGTGGCCGGGACGGATGACACAGTCGCCGACGAAGACGCACTGTATGTGCTGACCGCGGTGCTGCTGACACCCGCGCAGTTCCCGAGCGTGCTCGGGGACGACTACCCGGCGGCCTGCGCGGCACTCGGCCTCGAACCGTACGCCGAGGGTTACGGGCTGGTCCTCGGGCAGGACGACGGCGGGGCCCGGTGGACCGTCGTCGTCGAAGACGTGTCCCTGGTTGCCGTCGCAATCGCCTCTTGGGACTGCGGTATGGAGTACGACCTCTCCCCCGACGACCGTTCGGTGGTCTGCGCGCTGCCTGGCTGGCCGCTGGCGCTGGCGGTCGCCGCGCCGGGGGTGCCGGCGCCGCACGACCCGTTGCCGGACCCGGAGGCCGAGGGAACCGATCTGCCGCCGCTGAGCCCTCCCGACACGGAATCGTGGGGGCCTGCGCAGCGGCGGCTGGGCGCCGACGAGATCGCGTTGCAGTGGGCGGCGTGGCGCGAGCAGATCGACGACGCCACGGCGTTCGCGGGTACGGACGTCGCGGGCAGTGCCGATGACACAGAAGGCGAGAACGCCGCAGACGTCGCGCACGCTTCGGACCCCACGGGCTCCACGGACGAGGAGGGCGCGGGAGACCCGGATACCGCCGGAAGCACCGACGCGGATGCCTCCGCCGACACTGCCGATACCGATGAAGAGCGCGCGGCCGACGACACCGTCTCCGCCGGCGTCCATCCTGGTGTCCGACGCGCGCTGGCAGAAGCCCATGCCTACGTGGACAGCCCGCCGCCGATCGGACGTATCCGCTCCTCGTTCGCCCCCGGTGGCGCCCGCACGCTGCGGGCCGACGGCCCCGGCTGGTCCCTGGTCGCCCGGACCGACGACATCGCGTTCATCCTGCTGGACGAGGAACCCGGCGAGGTCCTGCCGGTCGGTCGCGGGGCGGAGCTGCCCGGTCTGCTGAAGACACTCGACGCGCTCGCCGTGCGGCCGGCCTGAGTCTCGGCGCCCACTCCACGGCCAGGCCGAGGCCGCGGGCGCTCGCAGCGTCTGCTCCGTCTCGGCCTGCGCCGCCGGGTCGCGAGCCGTCCTGTGGTTGAGCCGGGGCTGCGTCGGCCCCCTGCGCGGCCCGGCTGCCCCGTCCCCTCCGTCGGCCTCTAGACACGCTCCAGCGGCCGGTGCGGTTCGGCGGGCAGTTCGACTGTGACCGGGTCGCCGGGCCGGACCACCCCGCCGGTCCTGACGATGCTCATGATCCCGGCCTTGCGCACGATGTTGCCCGCCTCGTCACGGCCGATGACCTGCTTGAGCAGCCCTTCCTGAAAGGTGTCGATCTGCAGGCACGGGTTGCGCAGGCCGGTGACCTCGACGACGGCCTCGTCGCCGAGGTGCAGCAGCGTACCTACAGGCAGCGCGAGGAGATCGACGCCACGCGTGGTGACGTTCTCCCCGAGGTCACCGGGGGCGACCTCGAAGCCCTCTGCACGCAGCTCGTCGAAGAGTTCCTCATGGATGAGATGAACCTGGCGCAGATTCGGCTGGGTGGGGTCCTGCGCGACGCGGGAACGGTGCTTCACCGTGACTCCCGCATGAACATCTCCCTCCACTCCGAGTCCGGTCAGCAGGGTAACGGCCTGGCGGTTCGGCTTGGTGAATGAGTAAGCCCCGCTACTGCTCACCACGGTGACGGTCCCGCTCATCTACGAAGAACCCCTTTCAGCGGCCTATTTCCTTACGGGTGATCCTGCGGAGCCTGCGCCGCTGGGAGGGATCCAGCATCAGGTAGGCCACTGTCGGCACTCCGATCAGCACCAGCAGCGACAGCCAGAATCCGATGAACGGCATCAGGATGACTGCCGCGACGACTCCCCCGATGGCAATCTTTGCGCTGTTCGACATCGTCCACGCCTCCTACGCGGCTCACGCCGCTCCTGCTGTGAGAACGCCTGTGGGTCCCCTTCGGTTCCGGCCCGCAGCGGCGGGCCTCCCGCCGGGTCACCGCAGCGGTGCGCCGACCTCGTGCATGTGCTGCAGCGCCTGCCGGTAGGACTCGATGAGTCCGGTCTCCGCGTACGGCATGCCGAGCGCCTCGCAGTGGGCGCGCACCAGGGGCTGTGCCCGGCGCAGATGGGGGCGGGGCATGCTCGGAAAGAGGTGGTGCTCGATCTGGTAGTTGAGCCCGCCGAGGAACCAGTCGGTGAGGACGGCGCCGCGCACGTTGCGCGAGGTGAGGACCTGCCGCTGAAGGTGCCCCCAGCCCTTGCCGTCGGGATCGGGCATCTCCATGCCCTTGTGGTTCGGCGCGAAGGCCATGCCCAGGTGGAGCCCGAAGAGTGCATGGTGCACGAGTGCGAAGACGACGGCCTTGCCGGGGGACATGACGGTGAGGAGCAGCGTCGCGTACAACCCGAGGTGGGTGACGAGGAGGGCTGCCGAGAGGGCCCGCTCACGGGCCGGCTGCCGCCGCAAGTACTGGAAGCCGGAGATCTTGAGGGCGATGCCTTCGAGGAGCAGCATCGGGAAGAACAGCCGGGCCTGGTTACGGGTCAGCCAGCGGGCGAAGCCTTCGCGCTGGGCCGCCTGCCTCTGGGTCCATACGAGGGCGCCGACGCCGACGTCCGGGTCCTTGTCGATGTGGTTGGGGTTGGCGTGGTGGCGTACGTGCTTGTCGTTCCACCAGGCCTCGTTCATGCCGAGGAGCAGATTGGCGTGGATCAGGCCGATGATCCGGCTCGCCTTTCGGTCGCCGGTGATCTGGGCGTGTCCGGCGTCATGGCCGACGAATGCGGTGCGGGCCCAGAAGACCGCCAGCGGCAGGGCGAGCAGCAGGGTCCACCAGGTGTTGCCAAGGAGGGCCAGGCCGGTCGTCACGGCACCCAGGGCGAGGAGGTTG
This sequence comes from Streptomyces sp. NPDC048496, assembly GCF_043200055.1. Taxonomy (NCBI): domain Bacteria; kingdom Bacillati; phylum Actinomycetota; class Actinomycetes; order Kitasatosporales; family Streptomycetaceae; genus Streptomyces; species Streptomyces sp. NPDC048496. Next base: position 32,475 of record NZ_JBICXB010000046.1, read on the forward strand.
GCCGCGATGCGTGCCGCGTACCAACCGGTGCGCTGCTTCAGGAGTCCGTGTGCCTTGACGGCCCGCAGGAGAGGCGCGAAGTCGCTCCCGGAAGCTCCGGTGCCTCGCCCGAGTCCCGCCGGTGCGGCAGTTCCGGTTCCTGGGGCGTCTCGCGCTCCTCCGGCACTGTTCGCACTGCGGGCACCGTCGCGGGTGCGGTCCGCGACGGTGACTACGGCCTCGGGCATGACGTCTCCGGTCTCTGGGAGGCTTGAAATCTGCTCTGACCTGTTGAAACGTACGGTCAGGGGCCGCCCGCCAACCATGGCGCCACCACCCGGGATTCCGGGGGGGGCAGCCCCCTCCCCACAGGGGGGTGCTGGCTACACCCGACAGCCCACAGACACCCATGGAAGTGATGTGGATCACGGCAATCGCGCTCCCGGTCACCGCTGCCGTGGAGTACCATCGGCGACCTTGGCACCCACTAGTCAAATTTGAGGAATCCGACATCGCCGTGCACAGGCTTCCCGCGCCGTCTCCCGCCGAGATCTCCGCGCTCTCCCGCTGCTCCGTCGTCTTCCTGCCCTCGGACCCCGCCCGCACCGGCCGGGTCGCCTTCTGCCATCCGGACGGCAGCAGCCCGCCCGACGCCCCGGGGACGGTCGGGGAACTGACCGTCGTCGGGGCCGATGCCCGCCCGTACCGTATTCCGGCCCTGCTGCTGCCCGTGCGCGACGCCCTGCCCGTTCTGACTCGCGCGAGGGCCGCCGCGCACTCCCATCCCGCGGCGGCGTTCTGGGGCGCTGCCGCACTCCTCGCCCTCCAACTCGCTGCCCGCGGACTGCTGCTGCCGGGGCTGAGCGCCACGGACCACGACGCCTGGCGGACCGGTCCGCTGACGGCCGCCGATCTCGACCGGATCCGTGACCTCGCGGCCTCCATGCCCCCGACCGCCCATGCGGTGCCGCTCGACGAGGACGCCGAGCCCGTGCTGCTGCCGGAGCCGGAGCGGCTGCTGCGCGCATTCCTGGACGCGGTCGCGGACGGCCTGCCGCGCACGCCCGCAGCGGTGTTCGCCACCGGCAGCCCGGCGTTCGCCGTCGACACGCCGCAGCGGCTGCCGGACCGTCGTGGCTGGGCCGCTGATGTCGCGGCCGGGCACGACGCGGGAGTGCGGCTGTCGCTGCGTATCGAGCTCACCGGTCCTCCCGGGGTGCACGAGAACACCGAGCCGGGCGTCGGGCCGTCCTTCCGTGCGGTCCTGCAGATCCACAGCGTCAGCGATCCGACCCTGGTCGCGGATGCCGCCGACGTCTGGGCGGGCAACGCACCGGCCGCGGCGGCGTTCGGTCCTCGGGCCCGGATGGACGCCCTCCTCTCGCTGCGCCGCGCCGCCCGCGCCTGGCCGCCGCTGACCCCGCTGCTGTCGGCCGCCGTACCGGATTCCGTCGATCCGGCCGATGAGGAGATCACCGAACTGCTCGGCCCTGCCGCACGGGCGCTCGCCGCGACCGGGGTCCAGGTGCACTGGCCCAAGGAGCTCGCCCGTACCCTCACCGCACGCGCGGTGATCGGCCCGCCGGATGACGAGAACGGCGGCGACCGCGACGGCGAATCCCGCAACTGGCGGTCCGCGTCGGACAGCCCGTCGTTCCTGTCCGCCGACGCGCTGCTGGCGTTCAACTGGTGGTTCGCACTCGGCGACCAGAAGCTGAGCCGCGCCGAACTGGACCGCCTGGCCGAGGCCGGCAGGCCGATCGTCCGGCTGCGCGACCAGTGGGTGCTCATCGACCCCGAGGAGGCGCGCCGCGCCCGCGAGGCGCAGGACCACAAGGTCACCCCGGTAGACGCGCTCGGCGCCGTACTGACCGGTTCCACCGAGGTCGGCGGCCGCAGGGTCGACGTACAGGCGACCGGCTGGCTCGCCCGGCTGCGGTCCAGGCTCGCCGAACCCGAGTCGGGCGAGCAGCAGACGATCGGTCAGCCGACCGCGCTCGCCGCGACGCTGCGGGACTATCAGCTGCGCGGTCTGAACTGGCTGCACACCATGACCTCGCTCGGCCTCGGCGGCTGTCTGGCCGACGACATGGGTCTGGGCAAGACCATCACGCTCATCGCCCTGCATCTGCACCGGCAGAGCGTCGACGAGGCGGCCGGACCGACCCTGGTGATCTGCCCGGCCTCGCTGATGGGCAACTGGCAACGGGAGATCGAGAAGTTCGCCCCCGGCACGCCGGTGCGCCGCTTCCACGGCGCTTCCCGCAACCTGGAGGGCCTGGTGGACGGCGAGTTCGTCCTCACCACGTACGGCACGATGCGGCTCGACGCGGCGAGGCTCGCCGAGGCCGGGTGGTCCATGGTGGTCGCCGACGAGGCGCAGCACGTCAAGAACCCGTACTCGGCGACCGCGAAGCAGTTGCGGACGATCGGTGCGCGAGCACGGGTGGCACTCACCGGCACCCCGGTGGAGAACAACCTCTCCGAACTGTGGGCGATCCTCGACTTCCCTGTCAAGTCAGCATGTTGAGTCGTTGAGATCCGGCATCCGGGCCGCACACGGCGGCGAGAACACCACCCAACTCGCCGCGTCGCACAACCGGATCACGGCGGCCGCCGGTGTCCGCATTTGGAGTGCAGGCCAGCCCCGTCCCGGCCTGTGACGCGACCACGAACCTTTCCCGTGGATTCACTGCCTTCCCGTGCACGGGAAATATCACCGGCATTCAAGGGAAACGACGGAATGCATGACACGAAGTGCGTCAGCCGTAAGGACATAGACGCAACAAGTAAGTCAAGACTTACCTTTAGGGAACTTTGGCCGTATGGTGCGGCTCGAATCGAAGGAGTCCCTTGTTGTCAAACAAAAATGATTCCGCCGTGCGTGCGGTTGAATCGGAGCAATGTTACGTGTCCTCATTGTATGAGCTGCTCACCGAGCGGCTTTCCGATGCGCGAGCGAACCGGGCGAGTGTGCTGAAGGCCCCGGCGGACGGCGCCGGCGAGGCGTACGAGAGAGAGATCGCCGCCGACCGTCTGACCAAGGAGATCGACCGGTTGGAAGGCGCCGAGAAGGGGCTGGTCTTCGGACGCATCGACTGGACGGACGGCACGGCCCTGCGCATCGGGCGGATCGGACTGCACACGGAGGAGGACGACCTGCCGCTGCTCGTGGACTGGCGCGCGAACGCGGCGCGGCCCTTCTACGAGGCCACACCGGTCCACCCGATGGATCTGCGGCGGCGCCGGCACCTGCGCCTCGAGGAGCGCACGGTCGTCTCGGTGAGCGACGAACTGCTCGACGGGACCGCCCCGACCGACGAAGACGTCGTGGGGGACGGCCCGTTGACCGAGGCTCTGTCAGCACGGCGTACGGGCAGGATGCACGCGGCCGTCGCGACGCTGCAGGCCGAGCAGGACGAGATCGTCCGCTCCGCCCACCGCGGGGTGACCGTGGTGCAGGGCGGGCCCGGCACCGGCAAGACGGTGGTCGCTCTGCATAGGGCGGCCTACGTCCTGTACGCGTTCCCGCGCGCCGCGGAGGAAGGCGTCCTCGTGGTGGGCCCCAACGCCCGTTTCCTCGACTACATCTCCGAGGTCCTTCCCTCGCTCGGGGAGAACGACGTCGATCTGGCGACCTGTCAAGAACTGGCCGGAGTGTCCCCGGACGCGGTGGACCCGTTCGACATGGCGCGCCTCAAGGGCGGCCTGGACCTCGCCGACGCCCTGGCCGGCCTGCTTCAAGACCACCAGGCCCCCGCCGGTGACTTCACCGTCCGGGTCGGGCAGGAACTGGTCCACCTGTCCGAGACGGAGGTCGCCTCTGCACGCGCCGCCGCCCTGGCGGCCGCGTCCGGCCACAACCCCGCGCGCCAGGCGTTCAAGGAACTCCTGGTCGACGCCGTCACCGACGCGATGCAACGGGACATGGGCGACCTCCTGGAGCAGATCGACGCCGATGCCGAGCAGATGACGGGCCTGAACCTCGACCGGTTCACGGGGGTCGCCCAGCGCCGTGCCGAGGGCGCCGCCGACCCGGGTCCGGTCCACGAGCTGGACCTGGACTCCATCGCGGCCGATCTCCTCGACGACGCCGGTGTCGACCGGGCGGTCGAGGCGCTGTGGCCGAGGCTGGTACCCGGCGACCTCGTGAAGGCACTGCTGACGGATGCCGACGCCCTGGCCGAGCGCCTGCCGACCCTGACCCCGCAGGAGCGGTCCCTTCTCCTGCGTGCCCCGGACGCCCCGTGGACCGATGCGGACGTGCCGTTGCTGGACGAGGCGGCGAGCCTGGTCGACGGCCCGCCCGAGCGGACGTACGGGCACGTCGTCGTCGACGAGGCGCAGGAACTGACCGCTATGCAGTGGCGGATGATCGTCCGCCGCTGCCCGGCGAGGGCGATGACGCTGGTGGGTGACTTCGCCCAGTCGGGCCCGGCCACGACAGCACGCGACTGGAAGGAAGCCCTGAGCCCGCATGTCGGGACGCGGTTCAGACTGCACGGCCTGACGGTCAGTTACCGCACCACGCAGGAGATCCTGGAGAGCGTCCGGGACCTGCTCGCGCGGATCGCTCCGGACCAGCGGCCCACACGGTCACTGCGCAGCGGTGAGAGCCCGCGCACCGTGACCACACATGGGGACGGGTTGGTCACCGCCGTCGTGGAGGAACTGCGCGCCCAGAGCACCGCGCAGCCGGACGAACTCCTGGGAGTGATCTGCGCGGACACCCGGGTGAGCCAGTTGACGGCTCACGGCATCGCCGACCACGCACGCATCGTGCCCGCGTCCGAAGCACGTGGCCTCGAGTTCGACGGGGTCGTCGTCCTGAACCCCGAGGAGATCACCACGGCCCGGCCTGGCGGGGAGAGGGACCTGTACGTGGCCCTGACCCGGGCCACCAAGCGCCTGTGCACCATCACCACCCAGCCCGCATGATGGCGCGGCGCCCGCGTGGTCGCCGCGGGCGCACAAGTGCCCCACCGCGCCGTCAACGTACGCACTGGTGTAGCCCTGGCAGTGGATTCGCAGTGCGGGATAGTGTCTCGCGCTACCGCTCACCGGCTACCTGGTCCCGCCCGCAGCGGAGTGACGTTGCTCGGGCGCCCGCTGAGCACGTCCCGCAACTCCTCGTTCTCCAGGGTCAGTCGCGTGTTCTCCGCCAGAAATCCCTGGACATCGTCGCGAAGCCGGACGATCTCCTTGTTCTTGTTAGCGATGGTGGTCTTGAGATCGGCGATCTTCTTGCGGAGCCGGGCTTCAACGTCCGGGGTGCCTCCGCGAGTCCTGACGTGGTCGTAGAACTCGTTCTTAAGGTCGGTGTGCCGTTGGGTCAGGGCGTTTCTGGGTACATCCGCTTCGATGGCAAGGGCGACGATGGTGAGCGCTCCGTTGGAGCGTTCGGGGGTGCCGCCGAGGATGCGGTGCATGGCGGCGCGGATGCGGGCGCGTTCGTCGGGTGCTGGACTCATGCGGTGTTCTCCTGGACGGTGAAGCGGGTGCGGTCGTGGCCGTCAGCCCAGCTGCGGAGTTTGACCGCGTTGGCCCGCAGGCGGTCTGCGATGCGTTCGGGGGTTCGGGCTGCCTTTCGGTCGATCTGGTCGGCGCGCTCGCGCAGGGCTGCGGCTTGCTCGTCGGTGCGGACGATGTTGCCGCAGCCGGGGACGCAGCGTTCCAGCACGGGTGCTTCGAGTTGGCCCTCGCGGTCGCACAGAGCGCGGTCGCGCTTGTAGAGGCAGAGCAGAAGAGCGTGGGGGTTGTCGTAGAGGACTGCGCCGTCACGGGCCAGGTGCCGGCGGGCGAGCGTGTACTTCTGGGCGAAGTCGCGGTTGACCAGGCCGCCCTGGAAGAGTGGACCGGTCGCTGCCCGGAGGAGTGCCTGTCGTGCGGCTGGTCCGGAGATGCCCTCTCCGTCGTTGAATCGCTCCATCAGTTCCGCTGCGGTGTCTGCGGTGGCCAGGGCGGTCTCGATGTCGACGACTTGGTGGATCCCGCTGCGGCTGCGGGTGCCGTAGCGTCCCGACTCGTCGGTGTTTAGCACCGTACGCATGTGTCCGTACTGGATGGCCAGGGCGATGAGGCCGCGTGGGCGGCGGGCGATGTGCCAGGCCAGGGATCGCCGGAATCGGGCGGTCCCGATGTTGCCGTGTGGGTCGGGTGGGACCATCTCGCCGGGCAGTTCCCGGGTCTCGGCCTCGGCGTTCGTCCAGGCCACGAAGTCCTCGATCCGGTTCCTGATCGCGCCGGCAGTCAGCGCTCCGGCGCGCTGGTGAGCGTGCGTGGAGTCGTGGATTTGCACGTCGAAGAGAAGCCCGCCGTCGGGAACGACTCGTTCAAGGACACGGATGGCACGGACGACCGGGGCGATGGCGACCCAGGGGACGGGGCGTTCTGCGCCGCCGGGGAGGTAGTTGCCGGTGTCCGGTTCTGTGGCCGTCTTGAAGTGGCGGCTACGGATCAGCAGATGCGGCTCGTCTTCGTCGTCCTTGTCCCCTTCGTCGGTGTCGAGGGGGTCCTCTTCATCCGCGTCCTCGACGATGTCCTCGGCACGGACGTGAAGGAGATGGCGCCCTTGGCCCGGTTCCGGGTCAGGGCAGCAGCCTGAGCGCATCGCGAGCACTTCCTGCGGGCGAGCGCCTGTCAGGTACGCGCAGACGATGAATGCGGCCGTGCCGAGGTGCTTGAGCAGGGTGTTTACCTCGGTGTGGTCGATGGCCTGGCGCCAGGGGCGGCCGACGATGCGCCCCGTGATAGGGGCGTTCAGCGGACAGGGACCGGGGTTCGTCTGCACCAGTGCCGAGAGCCCGAACTTGTCGCAAGCGCTTTGGACCTGGTTGTAGGAGGCTCCCGCGGTCCCTGCGATGTAGGTGCGGGCAAGCGCGATCTTTCCGTTCTTGCGGGTGGTGGGCACCGGGCCTCCAGTGATGACCAGCGGCTCCAGATAGGAGTAGAGGGCTTTCCTCCCGACGGAAGTACTCGGCTGGCTGAGGGCGTACTCAGTGAGGCGTCCGGCTTCGGCATGGGCCGCGAGGATGTCGTCCGCCAGGTCCTCGACGAAGCGAAGCGCCCATATCAGGAGTGGTCCCATGACTTCCTCGGCGAGTGGTTCCCGCGCGTTCTCGACGCCCCCGTCAGCAGCCGCGGGGAGGTAGTCGTCCATTCCTTCCTCGTCCCACGGTGGTCGGGCCATGCCCGCGGGATGCGCGCTGAGTCCGTCGAACGCCCACAGGCGCGTCAGGGCGACCAGCTTCTTGTGTGCGCGCTCGCGTGTGGTGCCCGTGTCGCGCAGGTGTTGTGCGTACTCGGCCAGCAACGTGCGATCGCAATCTCCCAGGGTGTGAGTGTCCCGGACCTGCAACCAGTCCGCGAAGCGCATCCAGATGGACACGGTGGCTTGAGCGACTTCCGGGGAGAGACGGGTGCGCATCCGGGCTCCACGTGCCCGTACGAACGTGTTCCGCAGTTCTCCGTTGAGGAACGTCCATGCCACCAAGCGGAGTTCGTCGCGATAGCCCTCTGTGCACGGCTCCCAGGGGATCGCGCGAACCTTGCTGGTGGGGTCGTCGACGAGCGGCAACAACGACCACACCATGTCGCCGAACCGGCTGTTGTGGTGCGCGTGTCGGGCGATGACCAGGTGCGGAGGAATGACAGGGGTGTCCGCGGTGGGCAGCGCCAGAACGTAGGCATCCGCCTCCATGGGGGAGGTCACAGGTTGAGGTCTCCGTTCAGAAGGTCGTCGACGATCTCGCGGTCGATGTCGGTGATCCGGTCGGCTGCTTGCTGCCAGCGGCCGTCGCCGATCTTCCGCTTCAGATCCTCCAGTCGGGCAGCAGGGTCTGACCAACGGCGGTCCCAGACCTGCTGGGGCAGAACGGACCGGGCATTGCCCAATGCCCGGTGCAGCGCGACGAGCCGGGGGTGATGATCGTCGTGGACGCGGGCGTTCTCGCAGGCCAGGCAGAGGAGGAACGAGGCTCCGCAGCCGCCGTCAGGCAGCGGGACGGGGCTGCCGCTGGTGTCCGAGCAGTCGGCAGTGGCGGTCTCCTGATCGTCAGGGTTGCGCTGGGTGACAAGCTGGGCCGCGAGCTTCACCGTCTCCTGTGCGTGCCGTAGTGCGGACGCCGCGCCGGCGGCGATGACGGGAGCTGCTTCCCGCTGGACGCGCTGATCGGGCAGCACGTACTTGCGCTCGTGTGTGCTCTGGGTGTGCTGGGTCGGCTCCCCGCGATCCATCACGACGGTCCGACGGCCCCGCTGGAACGGCGAACCCCAGCCGAAGAGCTTGCCCCACTCCGTCCCGTCGGCGCTGGACAGGCCGAGACGAATAGGACCGACGACCAGGCGGCGTTCCACGTCCTTGACCAGCTGGCTCGGGTGGTTCTGGTAACGCGCGCGCCACGCAAGGAACCGATCGGCGCCCGGGGCAAGATCGTGGGCCAGGGCGCGGGCAAAGCGGGTGGCCTGCAGGGCATGGGTGAGCAGGCGGCCGGGCGTTCCGGCCCCGGTGTCCGTGACGTTCTCGGTCTCGAACCGGTCGCCCTTGTGCTTCCTGACCTTGACTTTGTAGGTGGGGTGGCCGTCTCGGCCCTGGTCGGGGGCCGCCCTGGGGGTCGGCATGACGTTGATCACGGAAAGGTTCCAGCCGAACTCGGCCATCAGGAGCACGCCCAGGGCCGTCGCCTCCATCCGGTCCAGAAACAGGCGCTTCCATGTCGCCTCGACCGAGTGCCCGCCCACCGCATCCAGGAAGTACTTCTTGATGTTCCCGTCTGCGTAACGCACCGCATCTCCGGTCCGGGCGATCAGGTCCAGTGCCTCCCCGAGCGCGGCATCTGGCGTGTCGGGGGCGAAACCGCCGTCGTGCCAGCGCTGCAAGTGGGCGGCGTTCTCCTCGATCCGCAGCCACGCGGCCCGGAACATCCGGCGGGCCTTGAGCTTGATGCCGTCAAGTTCACCCGATTCGTACGACTGCACCTTCCGGGGCAGCACCGGAACGCGGCGGGCGAGTTCTTCGGCCACTTGGCCACTCTGTAGACGTGGGTCATCGTGCAGCAGTGAGGCAACGAGCCGGAGAGTCTCCCGCCCTCCCTGGCTGCCTTTCAGCTTCAGCCACCAGGCTTTCATCAAAGAACCGGTGAGTTCGTCGAGGTCACACGGAGGCCGGTCCTGTTCCGACACGAAGGCGGCGAACGCCCGCAGGCTGTCGAAGTGAGAGCGGGATGTGGTGTGGGAGCCCCAGCGGCGAGCTCGGGCGGCGAACAGCACGGCCAGCGAATGCTGCAAGGTCTCGGCCACCGGAAGCGCCGAAAAACCGTAGTCCCTGACATGGCCGTCGCGGTTGCGGTGATGGACCATCAGCCCATCGAGTGGGTCCAGGACTTCGGGTGCGGTGTGGTCAGCCGGCGGGAGCGAGGCCTTGCGTCCCTTGGGGCTCACGTCGCGGCCTCCGCCTGCTTGACCGTCATCTTCACGTCGATGTCCTGGATACCTTCCGATTCCCTGGCCAACCGCGCGAAGACACCGTCCAAGTCCCGCATCTCCTCGGCCCGCGGCTCGTCGGCCTCCTTGAGCAGCGACTCCAGATCCAGGTGCCGCACCGGGGCCAGATAGGTGTTGACCGTGACTTGTCTGGTCGCATGCCCGAGCAGTCCTTGCACCATCTGCCAGGGATCGCCGAGGAGTTGGCCGTACTCGCGGCGCTCTCGCGGGCTCAGCCCGAACCTGCGGTTGAGCACCTCGTTCAGCGTCACGAGCATCCGCAGCGCGAAGCTGTGGCGCCCGGCATGCACGGTGGCATGGGGCCAGTAGACCTTGTGCGGGTCACGCCGAAGATGCTTCGGCGGCTCCAGTTCCGCCCTGCACCGCAGGTTGGCAGTGCGATAGACCGCCTCCCACGAATGCGGCCGAAACGGCAGGCCCGCCTCGTTGAGCCACAACCACATCGGCTCCGGCCCCTCCGCCCCCTCGACGAACAGCAGCATCCGCTCCTGCCAGGTCAACCGGTCCAGCAGTTGCTCGAACACCACGCCGCCGCGATCAGCCCAGCGGACCTTCCGCTTCGGGCCGGGAGTGACCTCGGTGACCAGTCGCAGGTCCGGCAGCCTCTCGTACCGCCCCCGGGCCTGAGCTTTGCGGACAGCCCAGGCCCGCGACGACTCCACATACGACTCGATGTCGCGCATCGCCTCGGTGGACGTGTAGAACGTCCGAGCCGCCTTCGCCCGGGTGACACCAGCCGCAAGCCGCCCGTAGGAGTAGCGGCTGTTGCTGAGCCGCTTGTCGGGGACCTCGAAGGTCAGCAGTGAACCAGCCTCCTGCCGCCGCAGCCCTGAAGAGAGCACCAAACCGGAGAAGGCGACGTTGCGGTCCTCCAGCCGCCCGAGCCATCCCGGCTCAACCACCCCGTGCCGGGTCTGCCCTCGCAGGCCGATGTCCACCCACAAGTGCCACGACCGCGGTGTCAACCAGTGCATCCCCGACTCCGGCCTCACAGGCTCCAGGTCCTCCGGCACCTCGCGCACCAGACCGTCGCGTCCGGTGATCTCCCGTACCGTCACCGGACTCCGGCCGATGTAGCCGTTCTTCCTTGCCCACTTGAAAAGGGAGGAGAATGCCGCCAGTTCCCGATTCCACTTCGATGCCCCGACGCGTTCGGGATTCTGTGGTGCGCGGATCCGCCAGTCTTTGAAATCCTCGAGGTCTTTCTCTCTTGTCTCCGTCCAGTGACGGCGCCGCAAAGTCAGGAAGATCAGCAAGAGCACCAGGTCGGTAGCATAGTTCCGTCTCGTCTCCGCGGTGTACCCACGGAACGTTTCCGACTGCCCGTACCGGCAAAGCCCGGGATCAATACGGTGGTCCGGCGACACGAATACCGCGTCTCCTGCGCGCATACCCACCCCAGCGCCCTCGACGTCCGGAGCCCCCAACCGCTCCACCCAGCCCGACCCCACCCAGAACACACGCCACTGGCCCACGTCCCACCCCTCCTGTAGCCCTTCAACACGCTGAATCTATAGGGAACTCGACTGGACGACGCCCGGGCTGCTGGGCCGGCTCGGCACGTTCCGCACCCGGTACGCGCGGGCCGTGGAGGGCGGCAGCGACCCGGCGGCGGCCGAACGGCTCGCCGCACTGGTCCGGCCGTTCCTGCTGCGGCGACGCAAGTCCGACCCGGGCATCGCTCCGGAACTGCCGCCGAAGACGGAGACGGACCGTGCGGTGTCGCTGACGGCGGAACAGACCGGTCTGTACGAGGCGGTGGTACGGGAGACCCTGGCCGAGATCTCCGGCGCGGACGGGTTCGCCCGGCGCGGCCTGGTGGTGAAACTGCTGACGGCGCTGAAGCAGATCTGCAACCACCCGGCGCAGTACCTCAAGGAGGAGCGGCCGCGGATCGCGGACCGTTCGGGGAAGCTGGAGCTTCTGGACGAACTGCTCGACACGATCCTCGCGGAGGATGCAAGCGTGCTTGTGTTCACCCAGTACGTACAGATGGCACGGCTGCTCGAACAGCATCTGGCGGCGCGCGGAGTGTGTGCCCAGTTCCTGCACGGCGGCACGCCGATCGCCGAACGCGAGGCCATGGTGGACCGGTTCCAGGCCGGCGAGGCCCCCGTCTTCCTGCTGTCGCTGAAAGCGGCGGGCACGGGACTGAACCTCACCCGGGCCGGCCATGTCGTGCACTTCGACCGCTGGTGGAACCCGGCGGTGGAAGCACAGGCCACCGACCGCGCGTACCGCATCGGGCAGACCCAGCCGGTGCAGGTGCACCGCCTGATCGCCGAGGGAACGATCGAGGACCGGATCGCCGACATGCTGGCCCGCAAACAGGGTCTCGCGGATGCGGTGCTCGGTTCCGGCGAGTCGGCGCTGACAGAACTGACCGATGCGGAACTGGCGGATCTGGTGGAGTTGCGAGGGGGCGCGCGATGAGTGACGGCTATGAGACCGACGCATACGGGATTGACGGGTACGAATCCGACGACATCGTCGACGAGGAGTCGGCACCGGCACCGGCACCGGAACGTACCTTCGCCGCCCTGCCGCCGGCGCGAGGCCGCGGTTTCGCCGAGTCCTGGTGGGGCCGGGCATGGCTGAAGGCCCTGGAGGACACGGCGCTGGACGGTAAACAGGTCAAGCAGGGGCGCCGGTTTGCCCGCGAGGGGCGGGTCGGCGCGGTCTCCGTACGGCCCGGTCGGATCACCGCGGTCGTCCAGGACTGGGACTCGACCGCGTACCGCAGTGATGTGCTGCTTCAGCAGCTGAGCGAGGAGGAGTGGGACCGGTTCCTGGACATGGCCGCCGACCGGGCCGGGCACATCGCCGCACTGCTCGACCGGGAGATGCCACCGCATCTGGTGGAGGACGCGGCGGCGGCCGGAGTCGATCTGCTGCCGGGCATCGGAGATCTGGATCCTGAGTGCACGTGCGAGGCATGGGACCACTGTCCGCACTCCGCCGCCCTCTGCTACCAGGTCGCGCGGCTGCTGGACCAGGACCCGTTCGTACTCCTGCTGATGCGCGGGCGCGGCGAACGGCGGCTCCTCGACGATCTCCAGGTGCGGATCACGGTCCGTGCCGCGGAACGGCAACCCGCGGAGTCCTCCGCCGTGGAAGACCGTCGAGTGGGTGGCGTACGGGCGGACGAGACGTTCGCCGCGTGGGACATCCTGCCGCCACTGCCCGCTCCCCCGCCGCTGCCCGCAGAGCCCGGTCCCGCCCCGTCGCTGCGCACGGAGACCGAACCGGAGCCCGGTCTCGACCCGGCGGCACTGGAGGTCCTGGTGACGGACAGTGCGGTACGCGCCTACCGGATGCTGGCGGACGCCCTTGCGCCGGACCACGAACAGCAGCCGGTGCAGCACGAGTTGACGCCTGATCAGGACGCGGTACGGCTGGTCGCCGACGCCCGCCCCGAGCCGGGGATCGTGATACTGCTGAGCACCGGATCGGGGCGGCAGCGGGCCGAACTCGACGCGGCGGTGCGAGCCTGGGGTTACGGCGGGGCAGCCGCGCTCGCAGTGCTCGACGAGGAATGGGCGCCCGATCCGGAGTCCCTCGCCAGGGCCCGTGCGCGGCTCGCCGGGGCGTGGGAGGACGGCGAGCGCCCGCAGTTGCGGGCGGCGGGCAACCGCTGGACCGTTGCGGGTGGCGGCGTACAGCTTCGGTACGGACGGGACGGGCGCTGGTGGCCGTACCGCAAGGAACGTGGTCGCTGGAACCCGGCGGGCCCGGCGGACGACGATCCGGCGGCGGTGCTGGCGGGCGCGCTCGGCGACGGTCAGACCCTGGCGGACGGGTCATTGACAGAGCCATGATCGGACGCTGCCGTGGCGACGGCCCGCTGGTCCTTCGGCCCGGGGATCGTGTGCTTGATCGGGCGTCTGCGCAGGTAGCGGCGGTGACGACGGGAGCTGTATGCCTTGCCGCCACCGACGCGATCCGGCCTGACTGGCCCTGCTCGGGACCCTGGCCGTCGGCACCCCCGGCACCGCTGCCGTTCCGCGCACACCCACCGACCAGTGAGATCCGGACGCCGACGCCCACGGAGCGGTTGCTGATCACTCCGCGGGCGGTCAGGCGGTGGTCCTCCGCGCGTACACCTCGATCTCGATCTTCATACGGGGGTCGGCGAGGCCGCACATGAGCATCGTGGCGGCCGGCCGGACCTCGCCGAAATACCGGCGCAGGACCGGCCAGCAAGGCTCGAAGTCGGCCCGCTCGGGCACCAGATCTCACTGGCCCCGGCGAGCATCCGGCGCATCCGTCTCAAAGGCGTCGCCTTCCGCAGGATCGAGCCCAGCACGACCCGCACGCGGGTCGCCGTCGCCCCCTCACCCGCACCCTCGGCATCCACATCACCGTCGCCGTCAAGTGGCAACGGGCCGTCGCCGGGGACTGAGGCGCCTACGCAGCCGAGATCAGCCGCCGCCAGCCATGACGTCCGTATCCAACAGCCTTCCCGGAATGATCGAGGGCGAAGCATGAGGCCAGTAGGCAAAGGAGCAACACAGATGCTGCTACGTGATGTTGAGTATGGCGACGTCGACGCCTACGTTCGGATGCGATGCGACCCGGCCATGATGGTCGAGCTCGGCGGCCCGTTGCCTCGCGAGGGCATGGAGGCGAAGGTCCAACGTGATGTTCAACGGGCGGCGGCGGGCACTGACTGGACAAAGGTGATCGTGCCCGATGAGGCCGAGCCGGGAGTGGTCGCGGGAACCGTGACCTTGTGGCCTCACGGCGCCGACGCCGAGCGCATCTCCGAGATCGGCTGGATGGTACTGCCGGAGTTCCAGGGACGGGGACTCGGCAAGCATGGTGTCCGCATGCTGCTTGAGCTGGCTCGCGACGACGGCCAGTGGGGGCTCATACATGCATTTCCGGCAACAACGAACGCCCCGTCAAACGGTATCTGCCGCTCCCTCGGTTTCAGGTTCCTGGGCGAGCAGGACGTGCCGTTCGCCGGTCGAGTCCTACGAACCAACCACTGGGCCATCGACCCTCGCACTGACCTGATCTGAGACGGGGGCCGCAGCTCGCCAGGGAACCACGCGAAGCGAGTCGAAGGCAGAGGCATTGCCGGGTAGGAGCGGCGGGTTACCCCGCCGCTCCCCCCTCAGAACCGTGCGAGCCACTCATCGCGGCACACGGCTCATGCAAGCCCCACAGGGCGATTCAGGAGAGCTGTGCTGTGCCCCTGCGTTGGCGGATGAGATATCCGCGGCGACAGGAAGCGTGTACGAGCCGGGTCCCATCATCGTTTGACCGCGATCCTGGTCTCCCATGGTGAACGAGGTAGTCGGCCGTGATCGCCTGGCGGGCGATCCGCAGCCACCACCGCTCCCATTGCTCAGGAGACTCAGGGGGTTGTTCGGCAAAGAGGAGATGGTCGCCGCACAGCGGACAACGCGCTTCCTGCTTGGTGAGCAGGCGGAGCGTGTACTTGTCGAGCGGCGGCTTGACCTTCTTACGCCGAGTTGCCCAATAGTCAGCCAGGGAAGGGTCATCGGGCGATGCCTTCCCCTTGACCATTACGTGCCGGACGATGTCCGTCCAGGAGAACTTCGTGACGTAGGCAGGGGTGCCAGGGGCACCGAACACCCATCGGTCATTCCTGAACTTGTTGCGTTTACCGAAGTACTGATTGACGATCCAGCTCTTCGGCTTGTGGGGATGCGTCCAAGTTGTCCATTTGTATTGCAGCCTCCACAGGTAGTTGTCGAGGGAACTGAACATCTTGGACGACACCACGCCCCGGTAGTAGGCAGACCAACCCCTGATGATGGGGTTGAGCTTGGCAACAACTGCCATAGCGTTCGATCCGCGCAGGTTTCGCATCTCGTCCGCGAGTCTTTTCCGGAGGCGCCCGACAGCCGCTTCGCTCGGCTTGATCAGCAATTTGTGGCGGTAGCGGCGGACGTTGAACCCGAGGAAATCGAACCCGTCTTTCAGGTGAACGATCTGCGTTTTGTCTTCGTTGAAGACAAGCCCCCGAGGTGCCAGCCACTCCGCCAGTTTCGCCTTGGTCTGGTGTGCCTGCTCCTGGCTGTGGCAGAGCACGACCATATCGTCGGCGTAGCGGACCAATACCGGGGAGTCCTTTTTCGTGTCACCGGCTTGAGCGCCGTTGACGACGTAGCGAACTCCAGCGGCTTCCTCTAGACCGTGCAATGCGACATTCATGAGCAGAGGAGAAATTACTCCGCCTTGGGGCGTGCCCTCCTCGGTGGGAGTGAACCCCTTACTGGGTTCGAACACTCCCGCCTTCAGCCAGTCGGCGACCATCCCTTTGGCGGGAAAGTGGCCGATTCCCTGTAGAAGGCGAGCATGGTCGATCCGGTCGAACGCCGCTGCCAGGTCCGAATCAAGCGCCCAGACGCGTTTGGCCAAGGGGCCTTTGCACGTAAGGTAGATGGCGCCAATCGCGTCCTGGCAGCTACGGCCCGGCCTGAACCCATACGACCTGGGTTCGAACCGGGCCTCCCACTCGGGTTCCAGTGCATTTCGAACCCGCGCCTGGTGGCAGCGGTCCGTGATTACCGGGATACCGAGAGGTCTCAGCTTTGCGGGGTTTGATCCTTTCGGGATGTACACGCGCTTCACCGCACGGGGTTTCCAGGACGTGATGGATTGGTGCACGCGCACCGCCACATCTGCCCTGGCTTCGGAGGTCAGTGCGACCTCACCATCGACCCCTGCGGTCTTTCGCCCAGCATTTCGCTGCGTCACCTGCCGCACGCTCAGTAGCGTGTTGGACCGGGAACGCAGCATCAACTTCTGTAGGTTCCTGACCTTGGGCCAGTCGCCTTCCTGCGTCGCCTTGAATATTCGCTGCCGGAGCCGCTCTACCTCCCGCTCGACCGAGCGCCAGGCGATCCAATTCCAATCGTCGGCGTCCAGCTCCATCTGCGAGGGGCCTTCAGGTCCGTTCACCATAAGGTGTCTAACTTGCCCTTCGGTTCGGGTAGTTCCTACAGTTCGTCTTCAAAGGCTCACCTGCCACACGTCAGCACGCTTTCGCATCCCGGCACGCGCCGGGTATCCGGCCACTTTCACGGAGCATCCGACAGAAGAGAGTCGGTCATGTCTGCCTCGCGTTTCGTGTTGCCTTTCGGCAGCCGGCGTTAGCTTCTTGGGCATCCTGTCCCGCCAGAGAATTAGGCCCCTCTTACGATCGGCTTACCGTTACGCTCGCGCAGTGCGCCCGTATCGGACTCTAATGGGGTTTCCATGTTCCGCATGTGTGAGGTGCGGCTGGGGTTGGGTGTCCTCTATACCCCGAGGGCGGTGGTATCCATACGACCAAACTCCGTCTTTGGTCGCCACCTGTTGCCTTTCAACAACCAGCCCCTGTCACCTTGTGATACATACCGCCACAAAGCGTTGGAATTACGAAGCATCAGCAAGGATTCACTGGTATTCACCCCATACCCAGCCTTCCCATCGCCTGTGGCCCCCGGGCGGAACGGAGACTCTTGGGCTTTCCCCCGAGCTTCACACCCGACTGATACGGCAGCTGTAGATAACAGTCGGCGTGCTTTCTGATCATGGTGTGGTGTCGGCGTACGCGTGCCATCGGCGGTGGCTGAGTCGGGCGCGGT
>NZ_JBICXB010000047.1:0-48505 GCF_043200055.1 Streptomyces sp. NPDC048496
CGCCTTAGTCCCCCCCCGGGCGCCGCCGGGGGGGTGTGTGGGTGGGGGGCGGGGGGGGGCCCCCGGGGGGGGCGGGGGGCGGGGGGGGCCCGGGGGCGGGGGGGGGCCCCCCCCCCCCCCCCCCCCGGCGACCGGCTTTCCGGGACCGGCGGGCAGTGTGGTCTGTCAAGCGTGGCGGGCGTTGTCACCGGCGGCGCTTATCGTGGCAGGGGACGGCGCAGGACAGCACGGGACGGACCCCGGGGGACAGAGCGATGAGCGGGACGGGCGGGACCATGGATGTGACCGAGAGCGCCGAGAGCGAAGCGCAGCAGACGCTGCACCGGGTGTTCGGGTACGAGACGTTCCGCGGCGAACAGGAAGCGGTCGTCGACCACGTGGTGGCGGGCGGTGACGCCGTCGTCCTCATGCCCACCGGTGGCGGAAAGTCCCTCTGCTACCAGATCCCGGCCCTGGTCAGACCTGGTACGGGCGTCGTCGTCTCACCGCTGATCGCGCTCATGCAGGACCAGGTCGACGCGCTGCGGGCGCTCGGTGTGCGCGCCGGGTTCATCAACTCCACGCAGGACTTCGACGAGCGCCGGGTCATGGAGGCGGAATTCCTCGCCGGTGAGCTCGACCTGCTGTACCTGGCGCCGGAGCGGCTCCGCCTGGACTCCACCCTCCAGCTGCTCGCCCGCGGAAAGATCTCCGTCTTCGCCATCGACGAGGCGCACTGCGTCGCCCAGTGGGGCCACGACTTCCGGCCGGACTATCTGGCCCTGTCCGTGCTCGGCGAGCGCTGGCCCGACGTGCCCCGGATCGCCCTGACGGCCACGGCGACGAACGCCACGCACCAGGAGATCACCCAGCGTCTGGGCATGCCCGACGCGAAGCACTTCGTCGCCAGCTTCGACCGGCCCAACATCCAGTACCGGATCGTGCCGAAGGCCGACCCGAAGAAGCAGCTGCTCTCCTTCCTGAAGGAGGAGCACGCCGGGGACGTCGGCATCGTCTACTGCCTGTCGCGCAACTCGACGGAGAAGACCGCCGAGTATCTCTGCCGCAACGGCATCGAGGCGGTTCCGTACCACGCTGGTCTGGACGCCGGGACGCGTGCGCGCCACCAGGCGCGGTTCCTGCGCGAGGACGGTCTGGTCGTCGTGGCGACGATCGCGTTCGGCATGGGCATCGACAAGCCGGACGTACGGTTCGTCGCCCACCTCGACCTGCCGAAGTCGGTCGAGGGCTACTACCAGGAGACCGGCCGCGCGGGCCGCGACGGGTTGCCGTCCACGGCCTGGATGGCGTACGGCCTCCAGGATGTCGTCCAGCAGCGCAAGCTGATCCAGGGCGGCGAGGGCGACGAGGCGTTCCGCCGCCGCGCGGCCGCCCACCTCGACGCGATGCTCGCCCTGTGCGAGACCGCCGACTGCCGCCGGGCCCGGCTGCTCACGTACTTCGGCCAGGAGCCGCAGACCGCGGCCTGCGGCAACTGCGACACCTGCCTCACCCCGCCCGAGACCTGGGACGGCACGGTGGCCGCGCAGAAGCTGCTGTCCACCGTGGTCCGGCTGAAGCGGGAGCGCGGCCAGAAGTTCGGCGCCGGCCAGATCGTCGACATCCTGCTGGGCCGCAAGACCGCGAAGGTCATCCAGTTCGACCACGACCGGCTGTCGGTCTTCGGCATCGGCGAGGAGCTGTCCGAGGCGGAATGGCGGGGCGTGGTCCGGCAGTTGCTGGCCCAGGGCCTGCTGGAGGTCGAGGGCGAGTACGGCACGCTGGTGCTGACGGAGGACAGCGGCTCGGTGCTCGGCCGCGAGCGCGAGGTATGGCTGCGCAAGGAGGCGGCGAAGCCCGCGTCGCGCTCCTCGAAGGGCGAACGCAAGGCGAAGTCCTCGGCGGCCGTCGCCGAACTGGCCCCGGAGGCCGTACCGGTCTTCGAGGCGCTGCGGGCCTGGCGCGGCGTCCGGGCGAAGGAGCAGGGCGTCCCGGCGTACGTCATCTTCCACGACGCGACGCTGCGCGAGATCGCGACGGTGCGGCCGGCTTCCCTGGTCGAGCTGGGTGGTGTCGGCGGCCTGGGCGAGAAGAAGCTGGCGACGTACGGGGAGGGGGTGCTGGAGGTGCTGGGGTCGTTCGGGGACGCAGAGGCCGAGGCGCCGGACGCGGGACCCGCACCGGTCCCGCACCACGTTCCGGCCCCGGCCCCGGTTCCGGGACCGCCGGTGGCCCCGGAAGCGGACCCGGAGTTCGGCTGGGACGAGGAACCGCCCGAGTACGAGTGAGTGCCGGGCCGGGCGGCGGGGCCCGACTACTCGGGGTCGGCCGCCCGGCGACGGGCGGTGATCGCGGTGAGATCGAGGTCGACCGGGAAGGGCACGGAGACCTTCATCCGGTCGTGGAAGATCCCGGTGGAGGTGTACGCACCGGTGGCCGGTTCCAGCTCGAAGACGTAGACCACGGCGCGGCCGTCGTGGTTCTCCACCCGCCAGAAATGCGGGATCTTGACCCGGGCGTACTTCACGGGCTTGGTCTCCCGGTCCCGCGACCGTGATTCCGGGGAGACGACCTCGATGGCCAGCTGTACGGACTCGGCGGGGAAGCGGGTCTGGTTCGGGTCCTGGACGATGTCGCCGTCCACGACGATCACATCCGGTTCGGGCCGGTTGTAGCGGTCGATGTCGATGGTGAACTCGCGCACGACCTCCAAGTCGGCCGGTGCCAGCGACTGCAGCTGCCACTCGAAGAAGCTGACCGCCCGTGAATGGAACAGGGTCTGCGGACTCACGAAAACAAGGCTCCCGTCGATCAGCTCCGTGTGCGGAGGCAGATTCGGGAGTGTGTCCAGGTCATCGGCGGTCCAGCCGCCCACGGGCGGAACCGCCCACCGCGGCTCGGGGGCCTCGGGTTCGACGCTCATCAGTGCTCCCATGACGCAGAGTCTCGCGGGAGATTCCAGCGTATCGGCCGGGAACGGGGCACGGCTCCCCCAAACGTGTGAACGACCCGCGCACGGCTGACCGCCTCAGAGCCTGTCGGGTGACCTTCGATCGGAGAGCGGACGCGGCGTGGTGCGTGCGATTCCAAGGCGCCGGGATGGCCTCGTAGCGGAGCTACTAGGGCATTTCGGCAACGCCGGAAGCGTGCGTGCCACGCCGTGACCGCCCGATCAGAGGTCGCCCGACAGGCTCTCAGCCCCTTTCTCGGCCGGCCCCGGTCAGCCCCGTCCCCGTCAGTCCCCGTCGCTCCCGCCGCCGGTGCCGCCGATGTTCCCGCCGGTCCTGTTCGACTTGTCCTGGCGTACGTTCCGGTGCACCGCATGGGCGGTCCACTCGTCGTGTACCAGATCGCGCATCGCCCAACGGCTCCGCGGGCCGCCCCGCGCCACCTCCCGCGAGAGACCGATCGCCGAGACCAGCGCGGCCAGGACGCGGCCGCGCGGGCCGGGGAACCCCGCCGTCTCGGCGGCTGCGAAACGCTCCCGGACCCCGGCCGACAGAGCCGGGTCAGCCACTGGGTGGCGGTGGTACGGCAACAGGCCGAGGAACCGGTGGGTCTCCCTGCGCAGGACCGAGCGGGCGACCAGGTGGTCCAGGCACAGCTCCTCGACGTACCGGCCGGTCCGCCGTATCCAGGGCTTCGCGCTGACGCCGCCCGCGAGCCTGCCCTCGTCCGGGGCAGGCAGGCTCCCGAGGACCTGCGCGAGCAGCGGGTCCTGGGGAGCCAGCGGGCTGATCACCCGTACCCGGCCGAGCCGTTCGGCGATCCGGCCCTGGAGCTCCAGCTCCGCGAGGACCGCACCCGCCATCCCGTACTCCAGGAAACGGGTGCGGCAGTACGGCTTGCCGCGCTGCGGGTCCAGCGCGAGCAGCAGCAGTTCCTCGGGGAGCGTGAGCCCCGGCGAGTCCGTGGTCACGACGCGGGCACGATCCGTCCCGTGACGTCGCCGAGGCCGACCCTCGTGCCGTCCGGGCCCGGTGCCCAGGCCGTCATCGTCACCGTGTCGCCGTCCTCCAGGAACGCCCGCTTGCCGTCCGGGAGGTCCAGCGGGTCGCGGCCGTTCCAGGTCAGTTCCAGGAGGGAGCCGCGCTCTCCGGGCTCGGCGCCGCTCACCGTGCCGGAGCCGTACAGGTCGCCGGTGCGCAGCGAGGCGCCGTTCACCGTCATCTGGGCCAGCATCTGGGCCGCCGTCCAGTACATGGTGGCGAAGGGCGGCTCCGCGACCAGCTGTCCGTTGATCGCGACGGAGATCCGCAGGTCGAAGCCGCCGGCCTCCTCCTCGCCCGCGTCCTCCAGATAGGGGAGCAGCGGGAAGTCACGGGCCGGGGGCGCGATCCGGGCCGCCTCCAGGGCTTCGAGCGGCGTCACCCACGCCGATACGGACGTGGCGAAGGACTTGCCGAGGAACGGGCCGAGCGGGACGTACTCCCAGGCCTGGATGTCCCGCGCCGACCAGTCGTTGAGCAGTGAGAGCCCGAAGACATGGTCGCGGAACCTGCCGAGCGGGACCGGCCGTCCCTGCTCCGAGGGGACACCCACCACGAAGCCGACCTCGGCCTCGATGTCCAGCTTGACCGAGGGGCCGAAGACCGGGGCGGCGTCGGACGGCGCCTTGCGCTGGCCGGAGGGGCGCACCACATCCGTGCCGGAGACGACGACGGTGCCGGACCGGCCGTGGTAACCGATCGGGAGGTGCTTCCAGTTCGGCGTCAGTGCGACGCCGTCCGGCCGGAAGATCTTTCCGACGTTGGTGGCGTGGTTCTCACTGGCGTAGAAGTCGACGTAGTCCGCGACCGCGTACGGCATATGGAGCGTCACCGACCCGACCGGGTGCAGCAGTGGCTCGATGTCCGGGCGGTGTGCCGGGACCGTCACCCACGCGGTCAACGCCCGCCGGACGTCCCGCCAGGCCGTGCGGCCCGCCGACAGCAGCGCGGTCAGGTCCGGCTGGGCGAGGAGCTGGGCGTAGGGCGAGCCGAGCGCGTGCGCCGCGGCTCCGGCGTCCAGCACGTGGTTGCCGATGCGGACGCCGACCCGGCGGTCCTCGGGGTGGTCGTGGGTGGAGAACACCCCGTACGGAAGGTTGTGCGGACCGAAGGGGTCGCCCTCGGTCAGGTCGAGCGGGCTGCTCTGCTCGGGCATCTGTTGCTGCCTCGCTTTCCAGGTCGCTTGGGGGACACGTTACCGATCATGTTGCGTGAAAACCTCGGCCTTCAGGCCGGGGATGAAACGCATCTCTGGGTTGCTCTGACCCGCAGGTCAGAGCGGACGTTGTTGCTGCGCGATGCACTGGCGGATGATCGCGAGTGGTGCGCCGCCGCAGGAGGCGGAGTAGGAGGACGGCGACCACAGGTGTCCGTGCATGATGGCCCGGTTCATGATCTCGGTGTATTCGCGTCGCGGGCAGTGACGAGCGTGGACGCGCCGTCCGGGGCGACCTCGCAGAGCCGGGCGATCGCCTGGCCGCGCGGCGTGTCCATCCGGATCCGGAGCTTCGCCCTCGGGCGGCCCAGGATCTCGATGGGGGAGTCCTCGACCGGGAATTCGACGGAGACGGACTTGGCGTCCTCGTCGCGCTGGTCGGGCGGCAGATCGGCGTCGTTGCCGAACGGGCAGAACCGTCCGGCGTCCAGCCCGGTGTGCTGCAGCTGCACGCACCAGACGCCGCTCGCTGATCCGGCCAAGATCTTCAGCACCCTCCTAGCCGCCGTTTCGGCGAAATGGAGGACCGGGACGGCCTGCGTGCCGAGGAACGAGAACTGCTCCGGACATGCGGGCCGGACAGGTCATCAGCCCCGTGGCCGACCGGAAAAGGCGAGGTCGTCGGCGGATGGCGGCTCTGTCAGGTCGCGGGCGGCAGTGCTGCGGGACAAAAGGGCTACTCCTGATCGTATGATCCGATCGCGAACATACCGGCGGTGGCGGGAAGGCGCCCACGGTGATCCAAACGGGACCGGATACGCTGACTTGAGTGATGACAGCGACACATCGACATTCCGTGTGATCGTCAGCAGACAGGAGATCCCCTCGTGACCGTCGTCGGGCCGTTCGGACTGAGCGTGCGGGACCAGGCTCTTGAGGCCGATGTCCAGACCGGTTTGGCCGCTGTCGAGGCGGGGCTGCTGGATGCCACCAAGAGCGACGTCCCGTTCATCACAGAGGCCGCGCAGCATCTCGTACGGGCCGGGGGCAAGCGTTTCCGGCCGCTGCTGGCGATGCTGGCGTCCCAGTTCGGCGACGCGGACGCGCCGGGTGTCGTGCCGTCCGCCGTGGTCGTCGAGCTGACGCATCTCGCGACGCTCTACCACGACGACGTGATGGACGAGGCGGACGTGCGCCGCGGCGTCGACAGCGCCAACACCCGCTGGGGCAACTCGGTGGCCGTGCTGACCGGCGACTTCCTCTTCGCGCGCGCCTCGCACATCCTGGCCGACCTCGGCCCGGAGGCCGTACGCATCCAGGCCGAGGCGTTCGAACGCCTGGTCACCGGACAGATCCTGGAGACCGCGGGCCCGCGCGACGGCCGCGACCCGGTCGACCACTACCTCGACGTGATGCGCGGCAAGACCGGCTCGCTGATCGCCGTGGCCTGCCGGTTCGGCGCGATGATGGCCGGCGCCGACGAGTCCGCCGTGGACATCCTCACCCAGTACGGCGAACGGCTCGGCGTCGCCTTCCAACTCGCCGACGACGTGCTCGACATCGCCTCCGACAGCCACGAGTCCGGCAAGACCCCCGGCACCGATCTGCGCGAAGGAATCCCGACGCTTCCCGTCCTGCACCTGCGGGCGCAGGCGGCGGCCGGCGGCAAGCCGGACGACCTGGAGCTCCTTGAGCTGCTGGACGGTGACCTGAGCGACGACGGCCGGCTGGCCGAGGCGCTCTGCCGGCTGCGGGCGCACCCGGCGCTGGAGCAGGCCCGGCGCGACACCGTCCGGTACGCGGAGGAGGCGCGGGCAGCCCTGAAGCCGCTTCCCGAGTGCTACGCGAAGGCCGCACTGGAAGAGCTGTGCGACGCCGTGGTGCACCGCGCGGGCTAGGGCCTTTCGTTCGGAAGCCCCGGCGGCGTTCGCCGGTCCAACCCCTACGGGTCGGGGGAGGGACGACCGTGTTGTGTCATACCGAAGAGGTATGCGCAGTTGCGTCCGCGGGCTGATGATTCCGCCCGGTGAATTTGGTCAGATGGAGAACAACCACTCCTGACCACATCGGGTGAGAACGGCGGCACGGAGTGGACGAGTGCATCCGGACGGAAGTCGCCGACCACGGAGGTAGGGCACACATGGCACCGAACGACAGCGCAGAGACCACCGGCAGCGCCACGAGCACCACGGCCGCCCGCAGAAAGGCGGCCCGCTACGTTGTCCCGGTCGCGGTGGCGGGGGTGGCGGCCGCGACGATCGGTCTGGTCCCGGCGCTCGCGGACACCGGTGACCCCGAGCTGCCGAAGATCAGCGCACAGCAGCTCATCGAGAAGATCGCGGCCTCGGACACCCAGCAGCTCTCCGGCACGGTGCGGGTCAGCACCGACCTCGGCATCCCGTCGCTGGGCGGCCTGGCCGAGTCGTTCGCCCGGAGCGCCGGCGGCGAGACGGGCGGTTCGAGCGCCGCCCCGAAGGACAGGCTGACGGAGCTCGCCTCCGGCACACACACGCTGCGGGTGGCCGCCGACGGCCCCGACAAGCAGCGCGTCTCCATTCTGGACAGCGCCGCCGAGTACAGCGTGATCCGCAACGGGGACCAACTCTGGGCATACGACAGCAAGTCCGACGAGGCGTACCACGCGACCACCGACAAGGCCCCGGACGCGGAGAAGCGCGACGAGCACACGACCCCGGACGGCGTGCCGACCACACCGAAGGCGCTGGCCGAACAGGCGCTGAAGGCAGCGGACTCCACCACCTCGGTCACGGTCGGCGGCACGGCGCAGGTCGCCGGGCGCGACGCGTACAAGCTGGTCATCAAGCCCAAGCAGGGTGGCTCGACGATCGGCGCGATCACCGTCGCGGTCGACGCGAAGAACGGCGTACCGCTGAAGTTCACCCTCTCCCCGAGCGGCGGCGGCAAGGCGGTGATCGACGCCGGGTTCACCAGCGTCGACTTCGCGAGGCCCGCAGCGTCCTCGTTCACGTTCACCCCGCCCAAGGGCGCCAAGGTGACCGAGGCGGACGAGGCGAAGGCGGAGAAGCAGGCGGAGAAGAACGTCGAGCGGGGGCCGGAGGGCCTGACCGGTCTGGACGGGTTCGCCGGCGGCGAGGGCACGAAGGTCATCGGCGAGGGCTGGGGCGCGATCTACGCGATCGAGGCACCCGGCGCCAAGGGACTCCCCACTGCGGAGAAGAACGCGGATGTTCCGCCCGCGGCCCAGCAGTTCCTGGACTCGTTCGGCGACAAGGTCACCGGAAAGTTCGGCTCCGGCACGGTCTTCAAGACCCGCCTGGTCAACGCCCTGATGACGGACGACGGCAAGGTCTACGTCGGTGCGGTGACCAAGGACGCGCTCGTCAAGGCAGCCGACAGCGCTGCCCACTGACGTCCCCGCCCTTCACGCACCGCACCACCGCCCCGCCGTATCCTCCGTACGGCGGGGCGTTCCGTTACCCGGATCATGGGGGAGTTGCGCATGACAGAGCCCGGTGCCGTGACCGAGTCCTCGGTGGTGCCCCGGACCGGAACGGCCGTGATCGAGACCCGGGGTCTCACCAAGCGGTACCGCGGCGGCCAACTCGCCGTCGACCGACTCGACCTCAGCGTCCCCGAAGGCAGCGTCTTCGGCTTCCTCGGGCCCAACGGCTCCGGGAAGACCACGACGATCCGGATGCTGATGGGGCTGATCGCCCCGACGTCCGGCACCGCCCGGGTCCTCGGCGCCCCCATGCCGGGCGCCGCCCGCACCGTACTCCCGCAGGTCGGAACGCTGATCGAAGGACCCGCGCTGTACGCGTTCCTGACCGGCCGGGACAACCTCGTACGGTACGACTCCGCCGACCCGACCGCCGATCCGCGCACCCGCCGCACCCGGGTCGCCGCCGCCCTGGACCGGGTGGGGCTCGCCGCCGCCGCGGGCAAGAAGGCGAAGGCGTACTCGCTGGGCATGAAGCAGCGCCTCGGGCTCGCCGCCGCCCTGCTGCAGCCGCGCCGCCTCCTCGTCCTGGACGAGCCGACCAACGGACTCGACCCGCAGGGCATGCGCGAGATCCGCACCCTGGTCCGGGAACTGGCGGCGGACGGCACCACCGTCTTCCTCTCCTCCCACCTCCTCGACGAGATCGAACAGGTCTGCACGCACGCCGCGGTCATGGCCCGGGGGCGGCTGATCGCCCAGGGGCCGGTCGCCGACCTCGCGGCCGGCGCCCGCGGCCGGCTCGCCGTCACCACCCCCGACCCCGCCGACGCCGCCCGCATCCTCAAGGAACACGGCGTCACCGGCGTCACCGCCGACGGCGACCGGGTCACCGCCGAACCCCCGCCGCGCGAAGTCGAACTCGCCGACCTGAGCGGGGCGCTGGTCCACGGCGGTGTACGCGTGCGGTCCTTCGGCGTCGAGCGCGCCTCGCTGGAGGACGCCTTCGTCGCACTCACCGGAGAGGGTTTCGATGTCGCAGGCTGAAGTCGCACCCGTACGGGCGGGCCGCTCCCGCAACCCGCTGTGGACGTTCGGGATCCTCCGCTCCGAACTGGCCACGACCCTGCGCCGCGGGCGCACGCTCGCGCTGCTCGGGGTACTGGCCGCCGTCCCCGTACTGATCGGGATCGCGGTGAGGATCCAGACGAGCGACGGCTCGCCCGCCGGGCCGCGCGACGGCGGGGGACCGGCGTTCCTCTCCCAGGTGACTAACAACGGCCTGTTCCTGGTGTTCGCCGCCCTCGCGGTGACGCTTCCGGTCTTCCTGCCGCTGACCGTCGGCGTCGTCGCGGGCGACGCGATCGCGGGCGAGGCCAGTGCCGGCACCCTGCGCTATCTGCTGGTCGCACCCGCGGGCCGGACCCGGCTGCTGCTCACCAAGTACACCGCCGCCCTCGCGTTCTGCCTGGCCGCGACCCTCGTCGTGGCGGTATCGGCGCTCGCCGTCGGGGCGCTGCTCTTCCCGGTCGGGGAGGTCACGACGATCTCCGGGACCCGGATCGGCGTCGGCGAGGGTCTGCTGCGGGCCGGCCTGATCGCGGTGACGGTGGCGGCGTCACTCATCGGGTTCGCGGCGCTCGGGCTGTTCGTGTCGACGCTCGCCGGCAGCGGGATCGCGGCGATGGCCGCGACGGTCGGGGTGCTGATCTCCGTACAGATCCTGGACACGATCCCGCAGTTGAGCGGCATCCACCCGTATCTCTTTCCGCACTACTGGATGTCCTTCGCAGACCTGCTGCGCGATCCCGTCTACTGGGACGGGATCGTCAAGAACCTGGGGCTGCAGGGGCTGTACGCGGCGGTGTTCGGCTCGGCGGCCTGGGCGCGCTTGACGGCGAAGGACATCACGGCCTGAGCGGGCGGGTCTTCGCGGGCTTTCGTGGGGCCGCACGTGCCGCCGGCCGGGCGAGCCGTCCCCCGATCGGCTCGTCGCGGCATGACCGGCAGCAGGAACAGGAACGAACGAGTGGTGGTCATGGCGGCGTCTCCCCGTGGATGCAGCGGATGCATTGCGCGCAACGACTGTACGCGTCTGCACTATATGCATGTGCATGGAAGTCCGGGAATGGGCCGGGAGCTTGGGCGCCGCCGGGACCATGCGCACCGCCGGGATCAGTCGAACAGCCGCTCCAGCACCACCGCGACCCCGTCCGCCTCGTTCGTCAGCGTCACCTCGTCCGCTGCCGCCTTCAGCTCGGGGTGGGCGTTGGCCATCGCGACGCCGTGCCCGGACCGGCGGAACATCGGCAGGTCGTTGGGCATGTCGCCGAAGGCGATCGTGGCCTCCGGATCCACCCCCAGGGTCTCGGCCGCCAGGGTCAGTCCGGTGCCCTTGTTCACGCCGTACGGCTGGAGTTCGACCGTGCCGGGCCCGGACAGGGTGACGGTCGCCAGGTCGCCGACGACCGCGCGGGCGGCGTCGGCGAGGGCATCGTCCGTCAACGCCGGGTGGCGGACGAGGACTTTGATGACCGGCGCAGCCCACAGCTCCTCGCGGCGGCCGACCCGGACGGCGGGCATCGCCGGGTGGGGCATCAGATACCCGGGCTCGATCAGCGTCCGCCCGTCGGTCCCGTCCTGGTCCACGGCCGCGAAGACCGGCCCCACCTCGGCCTCGATCTTGCCGAGCGCGGTGTCGGCCAACTCCCGGTCCAGGGTGGCCGCGCGGATGATCTGCCCGGACCCGGCGTCGTACAGCTGCGTCCCCTGGCCGCAGACCACCGGACCCCGGTACCCCAGCCCCGTGAGCAGGTCCCGTATCCCGGGCACCGGCCGCCCGGTGACCACGAGGTGCCGCGCCCCCGCCGCGGCGGCCCGTGCGAGCGCGGCACGGGAGCGGGGGCTCACGGTGTCGTCGCGGCGCAGCAGGGTGCCGTCCAGGTCCGTGGCGACGAGGGCATATATGGGTGGGGTGGGCATGCCACAACCCTAGGGAGATCCGCTTCCGGGCGTACGGCCCTGACCTGCGCGGATGGTCGGGGTTCGGGGTACGCCGGGCTGTCCGGCAGGAGCATATGCGCAGGAACTGCGCAGAGCGAGCGACCGTGATGATCTCCGGGCTCGCGGCGGCGAGTGGACTGCGGTCCCCGTCCCCGTACTGCTCCTCGATGACCAGCCCGGCGTCGGACAGGGACGAGGACGGCGCGTCCGCGCCGAGGAAGCGCAGGGTGCCTCCCGGCGCACCTCCTCCAGCCGGCGCTGCTGGTCCATGAGCCGTCGGCGTTCCTGCTGCCGTGCCTGACCGATGAGCGTGAGCCGCCCCCCTCCCGCACCACTCAGCATGCCGGTAGCTGCGCCGATCACTGCCGCCAGTCCTGAGTCCATGCGCTGGTGATACCAGGCAAAGCCCCAACCATGACGCGGACTTGGGACGGCCGGAAGCATGCGCACAGAGCCGCGGGGACGTCTAGGTTGGTGAGTGATCGCCTGAACAACGACCCGCAGGAGGCACCCCCGTGTCAGACCGTGACCCCAGACTCGATTCCGCCGCGGAGATACGCGCCCGGATCGATACGAGTACGCCGCACTCCGCGCGCTTCTGGAACTACTTCGTGGGCGGCAAGGACAACTACGAGAAGGACCGTGAGCTCGGAGACCACATCAAGGAGATCTTCCCCGGACTCGTCGACGTAGCACTCACGAGTCGTCATTTTCTCGGGCGCGTGGTCCGGCATCTGGCCGGGGAGCAGGGCATCCGTCAGTTCCTGGACATTGGAACCGGTTTGCCGACGGCCGACAACACCCATGAGGTCGCCCAGCGGGTCGCGCCGGATGCGCGGATCGTGTATGTCGACAACGATCCGCTGGTACTGGCCCATGCCCGCGCGCTGCTCACCAGCACGCCCGAGGGAGAAACGGCGTATCTCGACGCCAACCTGTATGAGCCCGAGGCCGTCTTGAAGGCCGCCGCGAAGACGCTTGATTTCTCTCAGCCGGTTGCCCTCATGATCCTCAATACTCTTGGCCACGTCGCCGATTACGACCAGGCCAGAGCTCTCGTATCCCAACTCATGGCAGGCCTGCCGTCCGGCAGTTACCTGGTCATCAGCGACTCCACCTCCACCAGCGCAGGCATGGTCGCAGCGTCGGAGGCGTACAACTCCAGCGGAGCGATCCCCTACTACGTGCGCAGTATCGAGGAGATCACCGGATTCTTCGACGGCCTCGACCTGGCCGACCCCGGAATCGCCCAGGTCACGCAGTGGCGCGCTGAACCCGGCAGTGCGTCTGGCGCCGCGACGTCAGTCGATGCCTACGGCGGGGTGGGCCGCAAGCCGTAGCGGCACATTGATGGCGCTGCCACGGGGCCCGCGACGGCCCCGTGGTCCGTGGCCCGCGCGATCAGCCCCACATAGTTGTCGGGGCGGACCAGGACGAGGGTGTTCTCGGTGCGTTGAGCGGGCGTGCCCCGCGTCGTCGACGAGACCGGTAGCGCCGCCTCCGTCCACCGCGCACACCCGTACCGCGTCGCCGTACCGCAGCGCCCGCCCCTCACCCGCGCCGAAGCCGCGGGTGAGGGGCCGGGTGGCCGCCGCGCCGAGCTGAGCCCGGCCGCGGGGAGCTGCCACCGGCCTGGCTCATCGGGGTGTTGCCCGGATGGACGTCGGCCGGGCGATTTCCTGGACCCCCGGGGCCGGGTCTCCGTTGCCGGAATTGCCCGGGAGGCGGGGCCCGGGGCCGGCCGGGCCGAGTCCGGAAGGGTGCACCGCCTGTGCGGTGTCGTCGGCGCGTGCGGTGGGTGTGGCTGCGCAGATGACGGCGGAGACGGCCACGGTGGCGGTCGCCACGCGCAGGAGCGTGCGGGAGTGTCTCTCGAAGTGCCGGGTTCGGGTCATAGGTGTTAGAGAAATGTAAGCAGACGGTATGGCCGCGCTTACTCATCGGGACACGCGCCGCGATCCCCCCAATGCCGTACGGTCCAGGTGATCCGCGACGGCTCCATGGCCCAACGAGGGCGAGCTTCCAGCCCAGGTTGAACGCGTCCTGGATGCCGGTGTTCATGCCCAGCCCGCCCGCGATCGCGTGCACATGCGCGGCATCGCCCGTGAGGAGGACTGCTCAGGAACGGTTGGGAGTCCCCTCCCAGGGAGGGGAGCAGTCAATGCTCTCGGGCTGCGTACGGCGAAGAATCCTCGTCGGCGGGAAGCGGCGGAAGCGTCTGTTCCGGTGCCGCCGGTGTCGGCGTCGTCGCCGCAAGCCGCGCCGCCTGCGCCCTCGTCCGCCGCGCCGCCCGGAACGCGTCCCACGTCAGCAGCGTGAGTGCCAGCCACACCAGCGCGAACCCGGCCCACCGCTCAGGGGGCATCGCCTCGTGGAAGTAGAAGATGCCGAGGATGAACTGGAAGACCGGCGCCAGGTACTGCAGCAGGCCAAGCGTCGAGAGGGGGACGCGGATCGCCGCCGCACCGAAGAGGACCAGCGGCGTGGCCGTCACGACACCCGTCGCGGCAAGCAGCGCCGCATGGCCGGCGCCCCCGGAGACGAACGTCGCGTCGCCCTGCGCACCCAGCCACAGCAGATAGCCGAGCGCGGGCACGAACAGCACCGCTGT
Source organism: Streptomyces sp. NPDC048496 (assembly GCF_043200055.1). Lineage (NCBI taxonomy): Bacteria > Bacillati > Actinomycetota > Actinomycetes > Kitasatosporales > Streptomycetaceae > Streptomyces > Streptomyces sp. NPDC048496. Next base: position 14,160 of record NZ_JBICXB010000047.1, read on the forward strand.
CTCGGCGGTGAGCGACTCCAGGCCGCCCATGTTGACCTTCTTCTTCACCAGGCCGTACGTCGCGAAGGAGAACGCCAGCGTCAACGAGATCCACGGCGGACGTCCGTAACCGATCGCCAGCACAAGCACGGCCGCGACGCCCGTGCCGACCGCCATCCACTGCACGGGGCGCAGCCGCTCACCGAGGAGCAGGACGCCCATGGCGATGGTGACCAGGGGGTTGATGAAGTAGCCGAGTGACGCCTCGACGACGTGGCCGCTGTTCACGGCCCAGATGTACAGACCCCAGTTGACGGTGATCACGGCCGCGGCGACCGTGATCAGCCCCAGCTTCTTCGGCTGGCGTATCAGCTCCCCGATCCACGCCCAGCGGCGCAGCGCGAGCAGCGCGATGCCGACGACGGCGAGCGACCAGACCATGCGGTGGGCCAGGATCTCGATGGCGCCGGACGGCTTCAGCAGCGGCCAGAAGAGCGGGACGATTCCCCACAGGCCATAGGCGCCGATGCCGGACAGCAAGCCCGCCCGCTGTTCATTTGTCCCCTTCACGGGCCCTCCCGGCATCCCTCGCGTCGACTGCTCCGTCGACTGCATGACGGTAACGCCGGGAGGGCCCGGTGTCATAGCCGTATCGCAATACGGTCATGACGCCGGGCCCGTCCGGCCCGGAGGAAGGGCTCAGCCGGCGACCGCGGCGGCCACCGTCTCGGCCATCGGCGTCGTCGGGCGGCCGATCAGACGGGCCAGGTCGCCGCTCGTACCGGCGAGCAGGCCGCGCGCGATCGCCTCGTCGACGTCGACGAGGATCGCGGCGAAGCCCTCGGGCAGGCCGGCGCCGACCAGGATCTCCTGGTGCACGGCGGCCGGGACGTTGTTGTACGCGATCTCCTTGCCGGTGGCCTTCGACACCTCGGCCGCGTACTCGGCGAACGACCATGCGACGTCGCCGCTCAGCTCGTAGGCCTTGCCGAGGTGGCCCTCGCCGGTCAGTACGGCGGCCGCGGCGGCGGCGTAGTCGGCGCGAGTGGCGGAGGCGACCCGGCCGTCGCCCGCGTTGGAGACGACGGCGCCGTGCTCCAGGACCGGGGCGAGGTTCGCCGTGTAGTTCTCCGTGTACCAGCCGTTGCGCAGGAAGGTGTACGGCAGGCCGGAGTCGAGGATCAGCTGCTCGGTGACCTTGTGCTCGGCGGCCAGCTGGAAGTCGGCGTCCGGGCCGCCCAGCACCCCGGTGTACGCGAGCTGCGCGACGCCCGCCGCCTTCGCCGCGTCGATGACCGCCGTGTGCTGCGGCACGCGCTTGCCCACCTCGCTGCCGGAGATGAGCAGGACGCGGTCCCCGGCCCTGAAGACTCCGGTGAGGGTCTCCGGGCGGTCGTAGTCGGCGACCCGGAGTTCGACGCCGCGGGCGGCGAGGCCGGCGGCCTTCTCCTTGTTGCGGACCACGGCGGCGATCTCGCTCGCGGGCACGGTCTCCAGCAGCCGGCCGACGACGAGACTGCCGAGCTCTCCGGTGGCTCCGGTGACGACGATGCTCATGGGGGGTTTCTCCTTTTTGGATGCTCTGGTCCTTGTTCGCACTCTCTGTCGCCTACCCTACGGGATGCACTAACTGTGAGAAAGTACCCACTTTGAAGTAAGGTACTGGTGTGAGCGTAAGCAAGGTGCCCGATGTGAGCCGGCAGATGTGCCCCTCCCGGCTGGTGCTCGAACACGTCACCAGCCGCTGGGGCGTCCTCGTCCTCGCCGCTCTGCTGGAGCGCTCGTACCGCTTCAGCGAGCTGCGCCGCGAGGTCGGCGGCGTCAGCGAGAAGATGCTGGCCCAGACCCTCCAGACGCTGGAGCGCGACGGCTTCGTGCACCGGGACGCCAAGCCGGTGATCCCGCCGCGGGTGGACTACACGCTCACCGAGCTGGGCAAGGAGGCAGCCGAGCAGGTGTGGGGGCTGGCGCGCTGGACGGAGCGGCGTGTCGACGCCGTACACGCAGCCCGCGAGTCGTACGACGCCCGGAAGCAGGCTGTGAGCCCCTCTTAGTCCGGCTGAGGTGCCCGCCCCTCCTCCAGCTCCCGCAGCGCCCGCGAGACATCGAACGGCAGGATCGTCACCGCCACGTGCGGCAGCTGCACCAGCGCCTTCGCCATCGCCTCGCCGGTGCCCCGGTGCAGCATCTTCCCGAGCGCGTTCTGGTACAGCCGCCGCGGCACCAGGACCGTCAGTGAGGTCTCCCCGTCCGCCGTGGTGCGGGTCGCGAGTTCCCGCATCGCCTGGCGCAGCCGCCGGTCGGGGCAGGCCACCAGCTCCAGCGACACGGAGGTCGCGGCCGTCGCCTCCCAGCGGGCGGCCAGCCGCCTGCCGTGCGCCTCGTCGATTGCGAAGTGCACCGCCCGGATCTCGTCCGGGCGCAGCTCATGCGCGTACCGCAGGGCCTTCAGCGTCGCCAGGTCCAGCGTCTCGACGAGGACGAACACCAGATGGCGCCGGACCCGCGGCCGGTCGGCGCCCGGTTCCTGGAGGCTCTGCAGTACGGCGGCCTCGCGCCGGTACTCGCGGTTGATCCGCATGAACGCCCAGACGCCGAGCGGAAAGACGATCACGACCAGCCAGGCGCCCTCGGTGAACTTGGTGACCGCGAAGATCAGCACCACGGCCGCCGAGATGACCGCGGCCAGCCCATTGACCGCGATCTTCAGCCGGCGGTACCGCTCGCGGCGGCGCAGGTGGTACGCGGTGAGCCCGGCCCCCGCCATGGCGAACGCGGTGAACACGCCGATCGCGTACAGCGCCACCAGCTTGTCCACGCTGGCGCCCGTGACCAGCAGCAGCGCCAGCGAGACGACGGTGAGCGCGATGATCCCGTTGGAGAAGGCCAGCCGGTGTCCGCGCCGGGTCAGCACCCGCGGCAGGAAACGGTCCTCGGCGACAAAACTGGCCAGGAACGGGAAGCCGGTGAAGGGCGTGTTGGCGCCCGTGTAGAGGACCAGCGCGGTCGCCAGCTGGACGAAGACCAGCCCGGCCGTCCCGGCCGGGCCGGCACCGAAGGCGAGATGAGCCTCCTGCGCGATGACGGTCGGCGTGCCGTCGGTGTACGGGACGGCATGCGTGAAGTGCGCCAGCGTGGAGACGCCGAGGACGAGGACGCCGAGTACACAGCTCATCACGATGAGGGTGCGGCGGGCGTTGCGGCCCTGCGGTTCACGGAACGCGGAGATGCCGTTGGAGATCGCTTCGAGTCCGGTGAGCGACGAGCCGCCGTTGGCGAAGGAGCGCAGCACGATGAAGAGCGAGGCGCCGTACGCCCAGCCGCTGCCCGGCGTGCCCAGCGGAACCACCCCGGCGGCATGCAGATCGGCGCGCGGCAGCCCGCCCGTCAGCCCGCGCACCGCGGCGACGAGCAGCACCAGACCGACCGCGGCCATGAACAGATAGGCGGGCAGCGCGAAGGTCCGGCCCGCCTCGCGGATGCCGCGCAGATTCCCGTACGCGAGCAGCGCGATCACCGCGACGGAGACCGGCAGCTGGAGATGGTCCAGGCCGGTCCAGCCGCCCCCGGCCAGATGGGCGAGGGAGATCAGGGCGTTCGTGCCGGCCGACACCTGGACGGCGACGGTCACGATGTAGTCGACGAGCAGCGCCACGGCGGCGATCTGCGCGACGTTCGGCCCGAAGTTCTCCCGGGCGACGACATACGAGCCGCCCGCCCGCGTGTAGATCATGACGACATCGCTGTAGCAGAGCGTCAGAAGCAGCAGGACCAGCAGGATCGCGCCGGTCACCGGCATGAGGAGGGTGAAGGCAGCCGCCCCGACGACGGGCACGAGGACCCGGAGCATCTCCTCGGAGCCGTACGCGGACGAACTGATGCAGTCCGAGGCGAGCACCCCGAGCGCCGTCCGGTTGCTCAGTTTCTCGTCACTGATGCGCTCGGTCGTGAGGGGTTTGCCGAGCAGGTGTCGTTTGATGCGGTACGCGGGACGGTCCAGGGCCATGGGCACATGAGAACGGGTGCCGGGCCGGGAGCGGTGAAGACTCCCCGGCCGGGCACCCGTACGGTGCGCCTCACGACGGCCCAGGGGGCGTCCGGCGGATCATCCGGGGCCGCGACGAGTGGAACCGTCCGACCCTGATCCGCCGGACCGCCCCTCAGAGCCTGTCGGGCGACCTCTGATCGGGCGGAGGTCATCCGACAGGCTCTCAGCCGACGACCGTCCAGTTGTCGTTGCCCGCGAGCAGCGCGGCCAGATCGCCCTTGCCGTTCTGCTCGACCGCGGTGTCCAGCTGCTCGGCCATCTGCGTGTCGTACACCGGCCGCTCGACGCTGCGCAGCACCCCGATCGGGGTCTGGTGCAGCGTGTGGGGGTCGGCGAGCCGGGACAGCGCGAACGCCGTGGTGGGGCTGGCGGCGTGTGCGTCGTGGATCAGGACCTGCGACTCGTTCTCCGCGGTGACCTCGACGACCTTGAGGTCGCCGGTGGCGGGGTCGCGCACGACGCCCTTGGTCTGCCCGGTGCCGAAGCGGATCGGCTGCCCGTGCTCCAGCCGGATCACCGCGTTCTCGGCCTGGTCCTTGTCCTTGAGGACCTCGAAGGCGCCGTCGTTGAAGATGTTGCAGTTCTGGTAGATCTCCACCAGCGCCGTGCCGGGGTGGGCGGCCGCCTCGCGCAGCACGCCGGTGAGGTGCTTGCGGTCGGAGTCCACGGTGCGGGCGACGAACGACGCCTCCGCGCCGAGGGCCAGCGACACCGGGTTGAACGGGGCGTCGAGCGAGCCCATCGGCGTCGACTTGGTGATCTTGCCGACCTCGGACGTGGGGGAGTACTGCCCCTTGGTGAGCCCGTAGATCCGGTTGTTGAACAGCAGGATCTTCAGGTTCACATTGCGCCGCAGCGCGTGGATGAGGTGGTTGCCGCCGATGGACAGTGCGTCGCCGTCGCCCGTGACGACCCAGACGGACAGGTCGCGCCGCGAGGACGCCAGCCCGGTCGCGATGGCCGGGGCCCGGCCGTGGATCGAGTGCATCCCGTACGTGTTCATGTAGTACGGGAACCGGGACGAGCAGCCGATGCCGGAGACGAAGACGATGTTCTCCTTCGCCAGACCGAGCTCGGGCATGAACCCCTGCACGGCGGCGAGGACCGCATAGTCACCGCAACCGGGGCACCAGCGCACTTCCTGGTCGGACTTGAAGTCCTTCATGGACTGCTTGGCCTCGGCCTTGGGCACCAGCTGCAGTGCCGGGAGCCCGGTGGGGAGTGCCTGGTCGGTGTTAGGCATCGATGGCCTCCTTGAGAGCTGTGGCGAGCTGCTCGGCCTTGAACGGCATTCCGTTGACCTGGTTGTAACTGCGGGCGTCCACCAGGTACTTCGCCCGGATCAGCGTGGCGAGCTGGCCGAGGTTCATCTCCGGGACGACCACCTTGTCGTAACGCTCCAGCACCTCGCCCAGATTCCGCGGGAAGGGGTTGAGGTGGCGCAGATGGACCTGCGCGATCGACTGCCCCTCCGCCCGCAGCCGGCGGACGGCGGCGGTGATGGGGCCGTACGTGGAACCCCAGCCGAGCACCAGGGTCCGGGCGTCGGAGGGGTCGTCGACCTCCACGTCGGGGACCTCGATGCCGTCGACCTTCGCCTGGCGGGTGCGGACCATGAAGTCGTGGTTCGCGGGGTCGTACGAGATGTTGCCGGTGCCGTCCTGCTTCTCGATGCCGCCGATGCGGTGTTCGAGACCGGGAGTGCCGGGGACGGCCCACGGGCGGGCCAGGGTCTGCTGGTCGCGCTTGTACGGCCAGAAGACCTCGGTGCCGTCGGCCAGCTCATGGTTGGGTCCGGAGGCGAACTGCACGCGCAGGTCGGGGAGTTCGTCGACCTCCGGGATCCGCCACGGTTCGGAGCCGTTGGCGAGATAGCCGTCCGAGAGCAGGAACACCGGCGTGCGGTACGTCAGAGCGATCCGGGCGGCGTCGAGCGCGGCGTCGAAGCAGTCCGCCGGCGTCTTCGGCGCCACGATCGGCACCGGGGCCTCGCCGTTGCGCCCGAACATCGCCTGCAGCAGGTCCGCCTGCTCGGTCTTGGTCGGCAGACCGGTCGACGGGCCGCCGCGCTGGATGTCGATGATGAGCAGCGGCAGTTCGAGCGAGACGGCCAGGCCGATGGTCTCCGACTTCAGCGCCACACCCGGACCGGACGTCGTCGTCACCCCGAGCGAACCGCCGAACGCCGCGCCGAGCGCCGCACCGATGCCCGCGATCTCGTCCTCCGCCTGGAAGGTGCGGACGCCGAAGTTCTTGTGCTTGCTGAGCTCGTGCAGGATGTCGGAGGCCGGGGTGATCGGGTATGAGCCCAGGTAGAGCGGCAGGTCCGCCTGCCGGCTCGCGGCGATCAGCCCGTACGACAGGGCCAGGTTCCCGGAGATGTTCCGGTACGTACCGGTGGGGAACGTCTGCGTCGCGGGCGCCACCTCGTAGCTGACCGCGAAGTCCTCGGTGGTCTCACCGAAATTCCAGCCCGCCCGGAACGCTGCCACGTTCGCCTCGGCGATCTGCGGTTTCTTGGCGAACTTCGCCCGCAGGAACGCCTCGGTGCCGTCGGTCGGCCGGTGGTACATCCAGGAGAGCAGCCCGAGCGCGAACATGTTCTTCGAGCGCTCGGCCTCCTTGCGGGAGAGCCCGAACTCCTTCAGCGCCTCGATCGTCAGCGTCGTCAGGGGCACCGGATGGACGTTGTACGCCTGCAGCGAGCCGTCCTCCAGCGGACTGGTCTCGTAGCCCACCTTCGCCATCGGGCGCTTGGTGAACTCGTCGGTGTTGACGATGATTTCGGCGCCGCGCGGCACATCGCCGATGTTCGCCCTCAGTGCCGCGGGGTTCATCGCGACCAGCACGTTCGGGGCGTCGCCCGGCGTGAGGATGTCATGGTCGGCGAAGTGCAACTGGAACGACGAGACGCCCGGCAGGGTGCCCGCGGGGGCGCGGATCTCGGCCGGGAAGTTCGGCAGCGTCGACAGGTCGTTCCCGAACGACGCCGTCTCCGAGGTGAACCGGTCACCCGTGAGCTGCATGCCGTCTCCGGAGTCACCCGCAAAACGGATGATCACCCTGTCCAGGCGGCGGATCTCCTTCTCGCCGACGCCCGCTTTCTCGGAATGGGGGGCGCGTTGCCCCCGGAGAACGGTCTCGCCGGCCTGATCGGCGTCGTTGGCCTCGTCGGCCTGTCCGGCTGGGCTACTGACCTGGCTGGTCACTGAACTGGACCTCCCTCGGGGCGGCGGCTCGGGACCGTCCGGCCCGCCGTCGGTCCCAAGGCCCACCCTACGTCGGTAAGGGTCGCCTTCCCCGGAACGGTCACATGGTGGACGCGACTATGAGACCCATTTTTGTACCGCTTTGCCATGTTTCGTTAACCCCCCGGGGCTGTCGGTCGACGTGGTTCGCCGCTTCTCGGCGCTCATCCTTTGGTCCCAGGCCTCGATCGGCCACAGATGGCCTGGCAGGGTGTCAGGTTCTCAGGATTTGAGATAGGTCAGAACGGCCAGCACGCGACGGTGATCCCCGTCACTGGGCGAGAGCCCGAGCTTCAGGAAGATATTGCTGACGTGCTTCTCCACCGCGCCGTCGCTCACCACCAGCTGCCTGGCGACCGCGGAGTTCGTCCGCCCCTCCGCCATCAGGCCGAGCACCTCGCGCTCGCGCGGCGTCAGCCCGGTCAGGACGTCCTGCTTACGGCTCCGGCCCAGCAGCTGCGCCACCACCTCAGGGTCCAGCGCCGTACCGCCCTGCGCCACTCGGACCACGGCGTCGACGAACTCTCGGACCTCGGCGACCCGGTCCTTCAGCAGATACCCCACCCCCCGGCTGCTGCCGGCCAGCAGCTCGGTCGCGTACTGCTCCTCGACGTACTGCGAAAGGACCAGGACCCCGATGCCGGGATACTCCTTGCGCAGCCGCACCGCCGCCCGTACGCCCTCATCGGTGTGGGTCGGAGGCATCCGCACATCGGCGACGACCACATCCGGCAGCTCGTCCTGCGCGGCGAGATCGCTCACCGTCTTGATCAGTGCCTCGGCGTCCCCCACCCCGGCGACGACGTCATGCCCGAGATCGGTCAGCAGCCGGGTGAGCCCCTCCCGAAGCAGTACCGAGTCCTCGGCGATGACCACCCGCACCCTGTCCTCCACCACGACGCTGTTTCCCCCGCTGCACTGGTCCGCCGGCCCGCGGCCGACGGAAATCCGTCCCCTGACCCCTCCAGCATCCCAGCATCGGCCCGACGATGGGGAACTGTGCCGAATGATTGAGGGCACGGGTGGGGCGAGGGAACGCCCATGAGGGGGTCAGCGGGGGCCGCGGAGGGCCGGTCGGTCCGCCTCAGCCGCGCCACGGGAGCTCGGCCGTGACCCGCGTCGGACCGCCCACCGGGGAGTCGACGACGAGGATGCCGTCCACCGCGTCCAGCCGCTCGGTCAGACCGGCCAGACCGCTGCCCGCCGACAGGTCCGCGCCACCCCGCCCGTTGTCGGTGACCTGCAGCATCAGCCGGTCGGCCGTACGCCACACATCAACCGTCGCACGCGTCGCGCAGGCATGCTTGCTGACGTTCTGCAGCAGCTCGGACACGGTGAAGTACGCAATCCCCTCGATGGCCTGCGCGGGCCGCGACGCCAGGTCCACCTCGACCGTCACCGGGACGGTGCAGCGGGAGGCGATGGCGGAGAGCGCGGCGTCCAGGCCGCGGTCGGTGAGGACGGCGGGATGGATCCCCCGGGCGAGGTCGCGGAGCTCCTGCAGGGCGACCTTCACCTCGCCGTGCGCCTCGTCGACCATGCGGGCGGCGGCCTCGGGGTCCTGCGTCAGTTTCTCCTTCGCGAGACCCAGATCCATGGCGAGGGCGACGAGGCGGGCCTGCGCGCCGTCGTGCAGATCGCGTTCGATGCGCCGCAGGTCGGCGGCGGCGGTGTCCACGACCACACCCCGGTCCGACTCCAGCTCCGAGACGCGCGACGCCAGCCGGGACGGCCCGAGCAGCCCGTACACCATCACCCGGTCCACGGACGTCAGACCACGGATGATCCACGGGGTGACGAGGACGAGTATCAGACCGAACGCACTGGTCATGGCCAGCTCGAAGGGCGAGTCGAGATAGATGTCATGCCTGGCGTCGCCGTACAGCTGGATGCCGCCGACCCCCGCGTACACCGGGAAGACCCACTGCCACAACGGATACGTGAAGGCCGCCCACCCGTACGTCCAGAACGTCAAGGAGACCATGAACGCGAAGACCGCCCACGGGAAGTGCAGCAGCGCATAGAGAAGGTGCCGCCAGGACGCCCCGCTCTTCAGCACCGCGCCGACCCAGGACATCAGCGAGCCGGTCCTGCCGCGCACCGGCGCCGGATCCGCCACCTGGAGCCTCAGCAGCCCCCGCGCCCGGACCCGCTCCATGGCACCGATTCCGCGGCACATGGCCAGGGTGCCGGCAAGGAGCGGAATGCCGAGGAACGTGATCAGCAGACCCGCGCTGGCAGAGGTCAGGGCCACCGCGAGGCCGAACACCACCGCACTGATGGGCAGACTCAGCAACAGATAGCCGAACTCGCGCCAGGTCCTCGCCTCGAGCGGCGCGCGCAGCACCGCCGGAAGGACGTGCTTCACCGGGAGGTGGTCCTCGGGGCCGGAACCGGACCGCTGAGGGTCGCGAGTGTCCGGTCCGTATGCCGTGGCCATGGTGCCGTCCGTTTCTCTGCTCGGCGGATGGAGTGGTTCTTCTTCGACAGCCCGTACAGGCCGCCACCTCAAGAGTGCTGTCCGGCGGGACTCCTCACCATGAGGTCGGTATCCCTTTTCGACCGGGGGTTTTCCCCACCCCCGACTGCGGCCGGGGCCCCTTCCTGCGGAATCGGACCGGAACGCGGAGCCGGGTCCGACGCGCGTACCCGCACCCCGCGAGCCCGGCACGATCCGCTGGAAAGGCCCTACAGCCGTTTTGCGGTGCCTGCACCGTCCCCGCCCCGGTCCCGCCAGGGCAGCTCGGCCACGACTGTCGTCGGCCCGCCGACCGGCGAGGTCAGGACGAACAGCCCGTCCACCGCCCCCAGCCGCTCCGCCAGCCCGGACATCCCCGTACCGCCGTCCATCTGCGCCCCGCCCCGGCCGTCGTCACTGACCTGGATCAGCAGCCGTTCCCCCGACCGCCACACCTCGACGGACGCCGAACACGCACCACTGTGCTTGCTGACGTTCTGCAGCAGCTCGGACACGGTGAAGTACGCAATCCCCTCGATGGCCTGCGCGGGACGCGACGGCAGATCCACGCCCACCGTCACCGGGACGGTGCAGCGGGAGGCGATGGCGGAGAGCGCGGCGTCCAGGCCGCGGTCGGTGAGGACGGCGGGATGGATCCCCCGGGCGAGGTCGCGGAGCTCCTGCAGGGCGACCTTCACCTCGCCGTGCGCCTCGTCGACCATGCGGGCGGCGGCCTCGGGGTCCTGCGTCAGTTTCTCCTTCGCCAGGCCGAGCCCCATGGCGAGGGCGACGAGCCGGGCCTGCGCGCCGTCGTGCAGATCGCGTTCGATGCGCCGCAGGTCGGCGGCGGCGGTGTCCACGACCACACCCCGGTCCGACTCCAGCTCGGCGATCCTGCGCTCCAGCTCGTCCGAGGGCGAGAGCAGCCCCCGCGCCATCGCCCGGTCCGCGTTGGCCAGCAGCCGCGCCGTGAAGGGCAGCACGGGCCACAGGACGAACAGACTCAGCAACGTCACCGTGAACGTGAGCACGCCCCAGGGCAGCCGCATGAAGGAGTACAGCACCGCCCGCCAGCCCACCGGATCCTTGAGACTCGACCACAGCCACGGAAGGACGCCGCGGTCACGGCGGCCCAGCGCGGTCGCGCTCGGCTCGTCGATACGCACCCCGAGCAGTGCCCGGGCCCGGCCTCGCTCCGCCCTGCCGAGCAGCCGTGCCCCCTGCAGCCCGCCGGCGAGAAGCGGCAGACCCACCACTGTGAGGGAAAGCCCCACGCCGATACCGATCATGAAAACTGTGTAAACAAACCCGGCAATAGCCATCGGCAGGTTGGACAGGAGATAGGAGATCTCCTTCCACGTCCACGGATCCAGTGCGAAGCGGGCGGGCGGCGGCCGGTCGTTGCCGGGCGCCGGGGGGCTCGAGGTCATGCGCCCAGCCTGCCGGGCCGGGCCCGCGCACGCCATGGGGTTCATGGGCGGGGCGAAGTAGGGATAACCCCACCCCTTGTCCGACGCGGCTGCTTACCACCCCTTTAGCAGGGCCTAGACTCCCGTGCGTACAGACGTCGAACAGGCATGAGGGAGCGGAGGGGCGGACGTGGCCTACGTGGCGGACCTGCCGGAATCGACCGTTCTCGCGGCAGACTATTTCCAGAGCTACTCGGTCGTCGGACTGCTCGCCGTGATCGGCGTGCTGTTCGTCGCCGTCGCCTTCGGAGCGGGCCGACTGCTGCGCCCCGTGGTGCCGACACCGGAGAAGCTCCTCACCTACGAATGCGGCGTGGACCCCGTCGGCGAGGGCTGGGCACACACCCAGGTCCGCTACTACGTCTACGCATTCCTCTATGTGATCTTCGCTGTCGACTCGATCTTCTTGTTCCCGTGGGCGACCGTATTTGCAGCACCCGGATACGGCGCGACCACACTGGTGGAAATGTTCATCTTCCTCGGTTTCCTCGCCGTGGGACTGCTCTACGCATGGAAGAAGGGCGTCCTCGAATGGACGTGACGAGCCCGCAGACCCCCGAGCCGCAGCACCGGCCCGAACCGACGCCGCTGCCCGAACCGCAACGGCTCGGCGTGCTGTCCCGGCTCGCACCCGAGCCCATGAAGGTGGTTCTGAACTGGGGCCGCCGCTACAGCCTCTGGGTCTTCAACTTCGGGCTCGCCTGCTGCGCCATCGAATTCATCGCCGCGTCCATGGCCCGGCACGACTTCATCCGCCTCGGCGTGATCCCGTTCGCACCGGGGCCCCGCCAGGCCGACCTCATGATCGTTTCCGGCACGGTGACGGACAAGATGGCCCCGGCCGTCAAGCGGCTGTACGAGCAGATGCCCGAGCCCAAGTACGTCATCTCCTTCGGCGCCTGCTCCAACTGCGGCGGCCCGTACTGGGACTCGTACTCCGTGACCAAGGGCGTCGACCAGATCATCCCCGTCGACGTGTACGTACCGGGCTGCCCGCCGCGCCCGGAAGCCCTGCTCCAAGGCATCCTCAAGCTCCAGGAGAAGATCGCCCGCGAGTCGCTGGGCGAGCGGTACGCGACCGGCGGCAGCCGCCCCTCCACCGCCGCACTCCGCAGCGGCCTGGTCGCCGCCCCGCCGGCCCCGGGGGAGGAGCGGAAGTGACCGATCCGGAAACGGCGCAGGCCTACGACCGCCTGCCGGAAGCCGTCACCGAACTCTTCGGCGAGGACGCCACGGCGGAGTACGCCTACGACCTGCTGACCGTCGACGTCCCGCCGGCCGCCTGGACCACCGCCCTCGAAACGGCCCGCTCCCTGCTGGGCTGCACCTATTTCGACTGGCTGAGCGCAGTCGACGAACCCGGCACCGGCTTCCGTGTCTGCGCCCATGTCGCCGCCCCGGCGGTGGGCAAGGTCCGTCGGCTCCTGCTCCGTACGACCGTTCCGCACGACGCCGCGGTCCTCCCGACCGCCACCGACATCTACGCGGGCGCCGCCTGGCACGAGCGCGAGACCCACGAAATGTTCGGCATCGGCTTCGAGGGCCACCCGCACCTGGTCCCCCTTCTTCTCCCCGAGGGCTTCGAGGGCCACCCGCTGCGCAAGGACTTCGTCCTGGCGGCGAGGGTCGCCAAAGCATGGCCGGGGGCCAAGGAACCGGGCGAATCCGAGCACGGCGGACCCAAGCGGCGCACCATGCTGCCGCCGGGCGTGCCCGACCCGAACGAATGGGGCCCCCTCAAGGGCCAGCTCCCGCCTGCCCCGGCCCGCCCGGCCCGAGCAGCCCGCCCCGCGGGCGACCGCCCCGTGCGCAGGGCCCGCAGCGTGAGCGAGGGCTCGGCGAGCCAGCAGCCCGAGCCGGCAGCCCCGGCCGCCGCGGGTACCGGGACCACACCGCCGGCCACCACCCCGACCGCGACCCCGCGCCGCACCCGCAGCGCGTCCCAGGGCTCGGCGAGCCAGCAGGGGGCGCCGGTGGAGCAGACGCCGGCAGTGACGGAACCGGCGGCTTCGGCGGCCACGCCGAAGTCCGACGCGCCGGGCACTGCGACGACGGACTCGATCACCTCCCCGTCGGCAGCGCCGGGGACGGCCTCTTCGGAGACCGCGCCCTCGAGCTCGGCCCCCGCGGGCTCGGCGCCATTGGAGACCGTGCCCTCGGGACCGACGCCGGAGGCGGCAGCCCCGGAGCAGGCACCCACGTCCCGCGGCGCGGACGCGCCCTGGCACCACGCCCGCCCCGCCTTCGACCCGACCCCCGAACCGGACACCTCCCAGGCTCCGCGGCGTCCGAGGAGCGGCGGCCCGGAGGCGGAGCCCCCGGTTCGGGAAGGGGCGGACAGGGGAGAGGCCCCGCGCAGCGGCCCCACCCACGAAGGCACCGAACCCGCGGCCACCCCCGAAACCCCTGAAACCCCTGAAACCCCCGAAACCCCCGAAACCCCTGACCACCCCGCCGGAGGCGATACCGCGTGAACGACGTACTCGACGTCGCCTTCCGGCTCATCATCGTCTTCGCGGTGTTCATGGTCGTCCCCCTCGTCGTGGGCCAGACCGAACACAAGGTGATGGCCCACATGCAGGGCCGCCTGGGCCCCATGTACGCGGGCGGTTTCCACGGCTGGGCCCAGCTCGTTGCCGACGGCGTGAAGTTCGCGCAGAAGGAAGACATCGTCCCGGCCGAGGCCGACCGCCGCATCTTCCAGCTCGCCCCCGCCGTCGCCCTCCTCCCGTACCTCCTCGTACTCGTCGCCATTCCGATCGGCCCGAGCGAGGGCGCGGTCGGCCAGGTGGTCGACGCGGGCATCTTCTTCGTACTCGCCGTCATGGGCGTGGGAGTGCTCGGCTCACTGATGGCGGGCTGGGCATCGGCCAACAAGTTCTCCCTCCTCGGCGGACTCCGCACCGCCGCCCAGCTCCTCGCGTACGAACTTCCGATGCTGCTCGCCGCCGCCTCTGTCGCGATGGCCGCAGGCACCGTCTCCCTTCCCGGCATCGTCAATGCCTTCGAGTGGTGGTGGCTGCCCTGGCAGATCGTCGGCGCCCTGGTCTTCTTCGTGGCCGGACTCGCCGAACTGCAGCGCCCGCCGTTCGACATGCCGGTCGCCGACTCGGAGATCATCTTCGGCGCGTACACCGAGTACACCGGCCTCCGCTTCGCCCTGTTCCTGCTCGCCGAGTACGCGGGCATCGTCGTCCTGTCCGCACTGACCACCGTCCTCTTCCTCGGCGGCTGGCACGGCCCGCTCGGCGCCGCCGGACTCGGCTGGGTCTGGACGCTCCTCAAGATCGCGGTCCTCGCCTTCGTCGTCATCTGGCTGCGGGTGAGCTACCCCCGCCTCCGCGAGGACCAGCTGCAGAAGCTCGCCTGGACCACGCTCATCCCGCTCGCTCTCGCGCAGATCGCGCTCACCGGCATTGTGAAGGTGGCGATCAGCTAATGCCTCCGATCCCCGGCTCCGGCCTCGCCAAGGGCCTGGCCGTCACCCTGCGGACGATGACGAAGAAGACGGTCACCGCCCAGTACCCCGACGTCCAGCCCGAACTCCCGCCGCGCTCCCGCGGCGTCATCGGGCTGTTCGAGGAGAACTGCACGGTCTGCATGCTCTGCGCCCGTGAGTGCCCGGACTGGTGCATCTACATCGACTCCCACAAGGAGACGGTGCCCGCCGCCGTACCGGGCGGCCGCGAACGCAGCCGCAACGTCCTCGACCGCTTCGCCATCGACTTCTCCCTCTGCATGTACTGCGGTATCTGCATCGAGGTCTGTCCTTTCGACGCGCTGTTCTGGTCGCCGGAGTTCGAGTACGCGGAGACCGACATCCTCGAACTCACCCATGAGCGGGACAAGCTCCGCGAATGGATGTGGACGGTGCCCGAGCCGCCCGCACTCGACCCGGGTGCGGAGGAACCGAAGGAGATCGCTGCCGCACGCAAGACGGCGGAGAAACTCGAAGCCCAGCGCGCCCAGGAAACTCAGCGCGCCCAAGAAGCCCAGCAAACCCAGCAGACCCCGCAGCAGGAAGAAGAGGAAGGAAAGGA
The DNA here is from genome assembly GCF_043200055.1 of Streptomyces sp. NPDC048496. Taxonomy (NCBI): domain Bacteria; kingdom Bacillati; phylum Actinomycetota; class Actinomycetes; order Kitasatosporales; family Streptomycetaceae; genus Streptomyces; species Streptomyces sp. NPDC048496. The sequence continues at coordinate 29,402 of NZ_JBICXB010000047.1, forward strand.
GTGACCCTCGCAACCGCCGCGGCCCACCCCGGTTTCCTCTCCCCGACCGGCATCGAGATCGCCTTCGTCCTGGTCGGCGTCGCCACCCTCGGCGCAGCCCTCATCACCGTCACGACGAAGCAACTGGTGCACGCCGCCCTCTGGCTGGTCGTCGCGCTCGGCGGTCTCGCCGTCGAGTACCTCCTGCTGACCGCGGAGTTCATCGCCTGGGTACAGGTACTGATCTACGTCGGTTCCGTCGTCGTCCTCCTTCTCTTCGGGCTGATGCTCACCAAGGCCCCCATCGGCCGCTCCCCGGACGCCGACTCCGAAAACCGCTGGGCCGCCCTCGGTGTCGCGGTCGCCGCCGCGGCCGCCCTCGTCTGGGTCGTCGTGGACGCCTTCCGCACCACCTGGATGGACCTGGGCGGACCGGCCCACGGATCCACCGAAGCCACCGGCGCCTTCCTCTTCCGGCACTGGGTACTGCCCTTCGAAGCACTCTCCGTCCTGCTGCTCGCCGCCCTCGTCGGCGCGATCGTCCTGTCCCGCAAGCGCAGTAAGGAGCAGAGCTGATGCACCTCGCCTATCCGGCCGTGCTCGCCGCCCTCCTCTTCTGCACCGGGCTGTACGGAGTTCTCGCACGCCGCAACGCGATCCTGGTCCTGATGTCCGTCGAGCTGATGCTCAACGCCGTCAACCTCAACCTCGTCGCCTTCGACGTCTGGTTCCGCGACGCCCTGCACTCCGGCCAGGCCCTCACCCTCTTCACCATCGCCATCGCCGCAGCCGAGACCGGCATCGGCCTCGCGATCGTCCTCGCCGTCCACCGCAACCGCGGCAGCTCGGACGTCGACCGCCTCCGCGACACCGCCGAGACCGACGCGGCGGAATCCCTCCCCGGCGACGAGGACGACACCACCGGCACCGAAGACCAGGCCACTGCTCCGGCAGGGAAGGCAAAGAAGGCAGAGGCCACCGCGTGACCACCACGACCCTCGCCGTCCTCGTTCCCCTCCTTCCGTTCCTGGGCGCCGCCGCCGGCCTGCTCCTCGGCCGCACCGCCCCCGGATACGTACGCCCCCTCGCGATCCTCCCCACCCTCGCCGCGGCCGTGATCGCCGTCGTCGTCGCCGCACGCCAGGGCGGTGGCCCGGCCATCGACGCGTCGACCCGGCTCACGCCCACCGGCTCGGTCCCGATCGACCTCGCCCTCCACCTCGACGGCTTCGCGGTCCTCGTCGCCGTCCTGGTCGGCCTCGTCGCGACCTGCGTGCAGATCTACTCGACCGCCTACCTGCGCCACGACCCCCGCTACCCCTCGTACGCGGCCCTCGTCTCCCTGTTCACCTCCGCGATGCTGCTCGTCGTCTACTCCGGCGACCTGATGGTGCTGCTGGTCGGCTGGGAAGTCATGGGCATCTGCTCGTACTTCCTCGTCGGTCACTACTGGGAGACACCCGAAGCCCGCGCCGCCTCCCTCAAGGCGTTCCTGGTCACCAAGCTCGGCGACGTCCCCTTCCTGATCGGCCTGTTCGCGCTTGCCGCCGACACCGGCACATTCCGGATCACCGGCATCCTCGGCGCTGTCGCGCACGGCGGGCTCGACCACCCCACTCTCATCGCCCTGCTGCTCCTCGCGGGCGTCGCGGGCAAGTCCGCGCAGTTCCCCCTGCACACCTGGCTGCCCGACGCGATGGCCGGCCCGACCCCGGTCTCCGCGCTGATCCACGCCGCGACGATGGTCGCCGCCGGCATCTACTTCGTGGCCCGGCTCCTCCCCGTCTTCGCCGAATCCGGCGCCGCCCTCGTCGTCCTCGCCGTCATGGCGGCGGTCACGATGATCGGCTCGGGACTTGCCGCGCTCGCCCAGGACGACATCAAGCGGGTCCTCGCCTACTCGACCATCGGCCAGCTCGGCTACATGTCCGGCGCCCTGGCCGTCGGCGACCGCGGCGCCGCCGTCTTCCACCTCCTCTCGCACGGCGCGTTCAAAGCCGTCCTCTTCCTCGCGGCCGGCGTGGTCATCCATGCCGCCGGGACCAACTCGCTCACCGCCATGTCCCGCATGGGCGGCCTGGCGAAGCGCATCCCGGACGCCTACTGGACGATGACCGTCGCCCTCCTCGCGCTCGCCGCCATCCCGCCGTTCGCCGGCTTCTTCTCCAAGGAAGCCATCCTCGTCGCCGCCGAACACACCGCCCTGGGTGAACGCCACGTCGCCCCGGCCGCCGCCGGCTGGACCGTCCTCGTCGCCGGACTGCTCGCCGCCGTCCTCACCGCCGCGTACGCCACCCGCCTCTGGCTCCTCGCCTTCCGCGGCCGCGGCGCCGAGGCCCCCGACCACGGCAGGCAGCCCGTCGCGATGACCGCCGTCCTCTGGGTCCTCGCCATCCCCACCATCGGCTTCGGACTCACCGTCGGCGTGATCACCGACTGGTTCGACGGTCACAGCCTCACCCCGTCCGTGACCACCGCCGTCCTCTCCACCGGCGTCGGCCTCGTCGGCGGCCTCGTCACCTACGGCGCCTGGCGCCACACCACGGCCCTCGCCGCCCGCACCCCCGCCGGTGCCGTCGTCGCCCACCCCGACGCCGAACCCGCACTCATCGAGGCCGAGGCCATGACCCACCACACCGCCGGATACGGCGACACCCCGGGCAGCCCCGACCCGGCCGACCCCGGACGGCTCCTGCTCGGCCCGCTCCACCGCCACGCCGCCACCGGCTTCCACCTGGACGCCCTCTACGCGACGCTGTTCGTCCGCCCCGTCCAGGCCGCGGCGAGACTCGTCAGCTTCCTGGACCGCGAGGTCGTCGACACCTACGTACGCGGCGCCGGCACCGGCGCACGCTGGCTCGGCAACGCCGTCCGCCGCGCCCAGACCGGCAACGTGCAGACCTACCTCAGCGCACTCCTCGCCGGTTCCCTTGTCCTGGCGATCGCCGCCGTCGTTTTTGCCAACATCAACGCCGGGTCGTGAGCCGTGATCGATATCAGCGAATCCGTGATGCAGTTCCTTCTCGCGTTCATCGTCGTCGGCCCGCTCATCGGCGCCGTCGCCGCTCTCCTGCCCGCCCCGCCCGGGCTGAAGGGAAAGAGCCCCGACCAGGCCGTGCTCCGCCACGGTGTGACCGTCACCGGCGCGATCCTCATCGCCGCGATCGTCCTGGCCCTCGGCTTCGACCACGACCACCCGTCGAAAATGCAGGCCACCACCGACATCAGCTGGATCCCGGCGCTCGACGTCCGCATCCACCTCGGCATCGACGGCATCTCGCTCCCCCTTCTCGTACTGACCGCGCTGCTGACCTTCCTCTGCGCGCTCTACAGCTACTTCAAAATGCCCGAGGGCCCCTCCCCGAAGGCCTTCGTCGCACTCGTCCTCGTCCTCGAGTCCGGCACCCTCGCGACCTTCGCCGTCCTCGACCTGCTGCTGTTCTTCCTGGCATTCGAGATGGTCCTCATCCCGATGTACTTCCTCATCGCCCGCTGGGGTGGCGCACAGAAGCAGGCCGCCGCCTGGAAGTTCATCCTCTACACACTGCTCGGCTCAGTGATCATGCTGCTGGGCCTGCTCCTCATCGGACTGACGAGCGGCACCTTCGACATGGTGGCACTCGCCACTGACAACGGCCGTGGGCTCACCTCGTCCGTGCAGGTCATCGCCGTTCTCGCCATCGGCATCGGACTCGCCGTCAAGGCCCCGATGTGGCCGCTGCACAGCTGGCTCCCGGACGCCCACACCGCCGCCCCGACCGTCGGCTCGGTGCTCCTCGCGGGCGTCCTGCTGAAGATGGGCACGTACGGATTCGTCCGCATCCTGCTCCCCATCACCCCCGACGGGATGCACACCTTCGCGCCCTACCTCGCCGCATTCGCCGTCGTCGGCATCGTCTACGGATCCCTCGCCTGCCTCGCGCTCGCCCGCCCCGGCTCCAAGGGCGACCTCAAACGCCTGATCGCGTACTCCTCCGTCGGCCACATGGGCTTCGTGCTCCTCGGCATCGCGAGCATGACCCCCACCGGCGTCAACGGCGCGCTCTTCGCCAACATCGCCCACGGCCTCATCACCGGCCTGCTGTTCTTCCTGGTCGGCGCAGTCAAGGACCGCTACGGCACCGCCGACCTCGACACCCTCTCCGGCGCCACCGGGGCCGCCCTCTACGGCCGCGCCCCCCGCCTCGGCGGTCTCCTCGCCTTCGCCGCCGTCGCCTCGCTCGGCCTGCCCGGCCTCGCCGGATTCTGGGGCGAGATGCTCGCCCTGTTCGGCGCCTTCGACCCGGCCGGCGGCCTCAGCCGCCCCGCCTTCCTCACCTTCATGTCGATCGGCGCGTTCGGCACCCTGCTCACCGCCGCGTACATGCTCATCGTCGTGCGCCGCGTCTGCATGGGCGAGAAGCGCGAGGAACCGCACCGCATCGCCGACATCCAGACGTACGAATTCGCCGCCTGGGCCCCGCTCGCCGCCCTCACCGTCCTCGCCGGCCTGTGGCCCGCCGTCCTCCTCGGCCTCACCGACCCGGCCGTGCAGAAGCTCCTCGCAGGAGGCAAGTCGTGACCACAGCGGCCGAGACCACCAGCCTCGTCCAGTCCGTCGACTGGCTCGCCATCGCGCCCCCCGTCATCGTCGCGACGGTCGCCCTGATCATCCTCGTCGCCGACCTCTTCCTCCCCCAGGAGCGCAAGCCGCTGCTCGGCTGGGCGACCATCGCCGGACTCGTTGCCGCACTCGCGTTCCTCGTCCCGCTGCGCGACGGCGACCACTCCACCTTCTGCCTCACCACCGGCACCGGCACGGCCTGCAGCTACACAGCCGACCACTTCGCCCTGGTCATCCAGTTCCTCGTCCTCGGCGGCGCCCTTCTCACCGCACTGCTCTCCCTCGGCTACACCCGCAAGCTCCCCGCGGGCGAGTTCTGGTTCCTGCTGCTGTCCTCCGCGGCCGGCGCCGCACTCCTGCCCGCCGCCCGCGACCTCGCCACCCTCGTCGTCGCCCTCGAAGTCGCCTCCCTGCCCGCCTTCGCCCTCGTCGGCATCAAGCGCGGCGACCGGCGCTCCTCCGAGTCAGCCCTGAAGTTCTTCCTCTCCTCCATCGTCGCGACCGCCGTCATGCTCCTCGGCGTCAGCTTCGTGTACGCGACAACCGGCACCCTCCACCTCACGGAACTCGCCACCCGCCTCGACAACGTCCCCGGTCAGCTCGACACCCTCGCCCAGGCGGGCGTCGCCCTCACCCTCGTCGGCTTCGCCTTCAAGACAGCCGCCGCACCCTTCCACTTCTGGGTCCCCGACACCTACGTCGGCGCCCCGCTCCCCGTCGCCGCCTACCTCTCGGTCGTCGGCAAAGCAGTCGGCTTCTCCGGGCTCATCCTCGTCACCGTGATCGGATTCCCGTCGTACGCCGACATCTGGGGACCCGCACTCGCCGTCGTCGCCGCACTCACCATGACCATCGGCAACGTCGCCGCTCTCCGGCAGACCGCCACCCGCGCCCGCAGCGCCGTACGCCTGCTCGCCTGGTCGTCCGTCGCCCAGGCCGGCTACCTCCTGGTGCCGATCGCCTCCGCCGCGTACTCCAGCGACGACCAGATCGGCTCCACCGTCGCCTACGCCCTCATGTACGCCGTTGTGAACCTCGGCGCCTTCGCGGTGGTCGCCCTCGTCTCCCGCACAAGCCCGGACAACCGTCTCTCCGACTACCGCGGCCTGTACGCAACCCGCCCCCTCGCCGCCCTCGCCATGGCCTTCTTCCTGCTCTGCCTCGCCGGACTGCCGCCAGGCATCGTCGGCCTCTTCGCCAAGGTCACGGTCTTCTCCGCCGCCGTCGGCGCGGGCCTCGGCTGGCTCGCGGTCGTCATGGCCGTCAACGTCGTGATCGCGCTCTACTACTACCTCCAGTGGACGGCGGCACTCTTCCGCGGACCGGAAGAGCCCGAGGCGGCGGCAGCCCCGGCAGGCACAGCGGGCACGGCACCCACCCTGCGCGTGACCGCACCGGCGTCCCTCACTGCCGCGATCGCCCTCACCGCCGCCGTCGGCATCGCGCTCTCCGGAGCCCCGCAGCTCGTGCTCAGGTTCGCCGCGGTCAACCTCTTCTGACCACGCACCGACCCCGCCCAAGATCGGCTTGCCCCGGCCGGACCACACAGGGCAGGGTCATGCCCGCACACCACGCATACGTACACACAAAAGAGGAGCCAGGGCAGTGCTGAACGGGTTCAAGGACTTCATCCTGCGCGGAAACGTGATCTCCATGGCGATCGGACTCGCCGTGGGAGCCGCGTTCACCGCAGTCGTCACAGGATTCAGCAACGCGTTCATCGTGCCGCTGATCGGAGTCATCACCCGAGGCACCGGAGACTTCAGCAAGGCCACCTTCCAGGTCGAGGGCGTGAAGTTCCCCTACGGCCTGTTCGTCAGCGCCTCCATCGCCTTCCTGATCACCGCCGCCGTCCTCTACTTCTGCGTCGTCGTCCCCATGGCGAAGGTCCAGAGCCGCTTCACAACCAAGGCCGAGGAGAAGGTCGACATCAAGGCCGCCCTGCGCGACTGCCCCCGCTGCTACACGGCCATCCCGGCCATCGCCTCCCGCTGCGCCCACTGCACCAGCGAGATCAAGCCCGACCCCGAGGCCCTCGCGCTCGCCGGAATCCCCGCCCAGCGCTGACACACTCCCGCGGCCGCCCGCACCGACACCCGTACGGCCCAGTGCCTGCTCCGGCCCGAACAGCCGGACAGGCCCCGCCCTCCGGCCGCACGCACAAGGGAACTAGCTCTCCTCGCCTGGCGTTGACCAGTACGGGAGGCTCCACTGGGGAGTGGAGCACCACCCAGCAAGGGTTCCCCTGCTGCACCACTTGGAGGGCGTACCGTGCACCGCCGGCACAACGGGCTGAGAACCGCCGTACTCCTCGGGGGCCTGTCCGCACTCATCATCGTCATCGGCAGTTTCTTCGGACGTACGGGCCTGATCGTCGCGCTCTTCGTAGCCGTCGGCACCAACGCCTACGCGTACTGGAACAGCGACAAACTCGCACTACGGGCCATGCGGGCCCGCCCGGTCAGCGAATTCGAGGCGCCACAGCTCTACCGCATGGTCCGCGAACTCTCCACCGCGGCCCGCCAACCCATGCCACGGCTCTACATCTCCCCGACCCAGGCACCCAACGCCTTCGCCACCGGCCGCAACCCGCGCAACGCGGCAGTGTGCTGCACCGAAGGCATCCTGCAGATCCTGGACGAGCGCGAACTGCGAGGCGTCCTCGGCCACGAACTCAGCCATGTCTACAACCGCGACATCCTGATCGCGTCAGTCGCCGGAGCACTCGCCTCCGTCGTGATGTTCCTGGTCAACTTCGCATGGCTGATCCCGGTCGGCCGGTCCAACGACGACGAAGGCCCCGGCATCTTCGGCATGCTGCTGATCATGATCCTCGGCCCGCTCGCCGCGAGCGTCATCCAACTCGCCGTCAGCCGCTCCCGCGAATACGAGGCAGACGCCTCGGGCGCCCAACTGACCGGCGACCCCCTGGCCCTCGCCAGTGCCCTGCGCAAACTGGACGCAGGAACGAAACAGCTCCCCCTGCCCCCCGAGCCGAAGATCGAGACCGCGAGCCACATGATGATCGCGAACCCCTTCCGCGCCGGCCAGGGCATGTCCAAGATGTTCTCCACGCACCCGCCGATGGCGGAGCGCATTGCCCGACTTGAGCAGATGGCAGGTCGTCGCCCGTGAGGACGATCCGTGCAGACTTCTAGCGGGCTCCGAACGCTTCGTCGGTCGTGACCACCTCTCGGCCCAGCGGCATGAGCGAGATGGGGATCATCTTCAGGTTTGCCCAGCCGAAGGGGATTCCGATGATCGACACAAACAGCGGGATGCTTGTGATCAGGTGCCCCAGTGCGAGCCACCACCCGGCGAAGACGAGCCAGATCACGTTACCGACGCACGAGGGCGCACCCGCGTCGGGCCGCTCCACGGTGGTCCGTCCGAATGGCCACAGCACGTAGCCGGCGATTCTCAGCGAGGCGATACCGAACGGGATCGTCACGATCAGGACGAAGCAGATGATCGCAGCGAGCAGGTAGCCAAGGGCCATCCAGAACCCACAGAAGACCACCCACAAGACGTTCAGGATCAGCTGTACGAGCTTCATGATCACTAGCCTTCCGCACGTTTCGCCTGTCAGGGCTGTTCAAGGCCAGTATCGGCCCCGGAGCCGAAGAGGGCTCGTCTGAATGTCAGTGCCGTCCTCCACCATGAACCCATGAACGACACCGAGCAGTTGCTGACGGCCGTGGAGAAGACAGCGCACACCACCCCACGGTGGGAGAAGTACTCCCTGCCGGCAGCTCTGTCCACCCAGGACATCGCCCAGGCCGAAGCGGCCCTCGGCTTCGCGCTGCCGCCACTGCTGACCGCCCTCTACACCCGGATCGCCAACGGCGGCTTCGGCCCGGAATACGGTCTGCTGCCCCTCACCGGCAGCCCCGCCCCCGACGGCGAGCACTCCGCCGTCGACCAGTACCTCGCCCACCGCAGATCCGCGAGCGAGGAGGGGCAGTGGCCGTGGCCGGAAGGTGTACTGCCGATATGCAGCCTGGGCTGCGGCATGTACAGCTGCGTGGACTGCCGCACCGACCGCACCACCGTCTTGCTCTTCGAGCCGAACGCCGATGAACCGCAGCACGCCTGGTACATCGACCAACCCGATCTCGCCACCTGGCTGCGCACATGGCTGGACGGAGCGGGCTGGTACGGGGAGGACGCCGACGACGAAGCAATGGACCTGCAGCCCTGGCCGGACTACAACACCCGCATATGAACGGGCTGTGAGCTGACGCTCATCCCGCTCAACCAGCAACCGTCCACGCCCACCCGGCGTCTTGGATTCCACAGCCAAGTGAAGGGTAGGTTCGGCAGCATGACCATTATCGGTTGGATCATTCTCGGACTGCTTGCCGGAGTCATTGCCAAGGTGCTGCTCCCGGGCCGCGACCCGGGCGGGCTGGTCGGCACCACCCTCATCGGAGTCGCCGGCGCCTTCATCGGTGGCTGGATCTCCTCACGCTTCCTCGACCACCCCATATCCAAGAACTTCTACGACACCGCGACATGGATCTCGGCCATCGGCGGCTCGCTGGTCCTGCTCATCGCCTACCGGCTGCTCTTCGGGAACTCCCGGGACCGCCACTGACATCCCGTCCGCGCCTCAGCCACCCAACCCGGTCTCGCGCAGGGTCAGATTGAGCCGGCCCCTGCTCATCCCCGTCGCGGGATCGGCCGTCCCCGGACAGACCTTCGGCACACCGTGGAATGCGAAGCGTGACTCCCCACCGAAGACGAACAGGTCACCGGAAGCCAACTCCACATCCGTATAAGGCCGTCCACGGTCCTCCGTGTTGCCGAAGCGGAAGACACACGTATCACCGATGCTGAGCGAGACCACCGGCGCACCGGACCGCTCCTCCTTGTCCTGGTGCATGCCCATCCTCGCCGCGCCGTCATAAAAATTGATCAGCGCGGTGTCCGGCGCGTACGTCCCGACCGGACTCTCCTCCCCGTACGCCTCGACCAGCGCCGCCCGCCCCAACTCCGCCAGCCAGTCCGGAAAATCGGCGACCCGCGCCCCGTTCACATCATCCGCGGTCCGCGAATACCGGTACGGCAGCCAGTGCCACCCCACACAGACCGTCTGGACGGACATCACCCCTCCACCCGGCAACACCGTGTGCCGCAGTGGCACCGGCCCCCGCGCCCACTCCCGGCAGGCCTCGACCAGCATCCGCTGGCGCTCCACCGGCAACCACTCCGGCACATGCACGGCACCCGGCGCCACGACAGTCCGCGGCCTCGGGAAGAGACCCGCCATTTCGCCCACCGCCCATCCGTGCACAGCCGCTCGGCGCGCAACGCTCGGCACACAGGCCGCTCAGCGCGCCGCCAGAGCGCCTTCCAGCCCCAGAAGCCGCTCCTTGCGCTCCAGCCCGCCCGCGTAACCCCGCAGGGCCCCGTCCGCACCGATCACCCGGTGGCACGGGCGCACGACCAGCAGCGGATTGCGGCCGATCGCCGTCCCCACGGCCCGCACACCCGCCCCGGGTGTGCCGATCCGCTCGGCGATCTGCCCGTAGGACACCGTCTCCCCGTACGGGACGGTGTCCAGCGCGCTCCACACCCGGCGCTGGAACTCCGTGCCCCGACCCTCCGCGTACGTGATGTCGAAGCAGGTCAGCCGCCCCGCGAAATACGCCCTCAGCTGCGCGGCGATCCCGGCGAAGGCCTCCGGCGCGTGGATCCACCCGTCCTGGACGACCGCGGCGCCCTTCTGGCCCGGCAGGGAGAGCGAGGCGAGCGCCACACCGTCGGCCGCGGCTGGTGATTCCTCGCCGACCAGCAGCAGTTCACCCAGTGGGCTGTCGACGGTCGCGTACATGGTCATGGCCGGTCCCTCTCTTCTCCGTACAGGGCGACGAATCACCCGCATCGCCGTTCCATACGGACAAGTCTGCGACCGCCCGCCACCCGCGACCGGCGGTATTCGGACATCACATCCGATGGGGTGCGAGGCGGGCCGGTGCGCACCCCCCGGCCTGCCCCACCCGCGCCCGGACGGACGACCGGAGGACGGATTTACCGGTAGTTCACGAACTGCACGGCGAAGTCGAAGTCCTGGCCCTTCAGCAGCGCCTGCACGGCCTGCAGGTCGTCCCGGCTCTTCGAGCTGACCCGCAGCTCGTCGCCCTGGACCTGCGCCTTGACGCCCTTCGGGCCCTCATCGCGAATGATCTTCGCCACCTTCTTGGCGTTCTCCTGGGAGATGCCTTCCTCGATCGTGGCGAAGATCTTGTACTCCTTGCCGGACAGCTGCGGCTCGCCCGCGTCCAGCGACTTGAGCGAGATGCCCCGCTTGATCAGCTTGGACTGGAAGATGTCGAGGATCGCCTTGACCCGCTCCTCGCCGTTCGCCTCCATGAGGATCTTCTCGCCGGACCAGGAGATCGAGGCGCCCGTGCCCTTGAAGTCGTAGCGCTGCGAGATCTCCTTGGCGGCCTGGTTGAGGGCGTTGTCGACCTCCTGCCGCTCGACCTTCGAGACGATGTCGAAACTGGAGTCGGCCATGACGTGTGGCTCCTTGCGTCGAATGCTTGTGGGGTACGACGTAAAGCCTAGCCATCGCCCAGCGCCACGAGTACTGATCAATCAGGTGGCGGAGCACCCCACGTCATCAGGTATCGTTTACGTCGTCGCCAAGGAGCCCCCGCTCAACGGAGTTCCAAGGCGTCGTTCGAGGCGGTGTGCCCGAGTGGCCAAAGGGAGCAGACTGTAAATCTGCCGGCTCAGCCTACCCAGGTTCGAACCCTGGCGCCGCCACCGAACGGGAAACCCCGTCCGACCTGCTTAAAACCCAGGTCGGACGGGGTTTCTTCGTTGGTGCGGACGTGATCGCAGCGCGTGTCGAAATGCACGCTTGTCTCACCAGGTCCCGCCCGAATCCCACCCCTGATCAGGCCATGTCCCCCAGGTGTCCCCCAAGGGAGGATCCCTCTCTCACTCGGGCTCGTTCCACTCTCCCAGCGCAGTGTCGATCCGGTGGTTCGCACGCTCCTGCGTCTGCGCGAGAACCTTCGCGTAGACGCGGAAGAGGACCGCGATCGTATGCCCCGCCCGCCGCGCACACTCCATCGGGTCCACGGCGGGACTCGGCCAGAACGAGACCCCGGCATGGCGAAGACCATAGGGACGACGCGCGAGGAGGGACACGTGAGCCGCCACCTGCATCCGAGAGACGGCAACTCTGAACGGGAAAGGTTGCCTGATCCTGGCAGTGAGCTCCAGCGCGATCAAGTGCAACGATGCCCCCCGCGTCAGAAGTCGCACACAACGTAGGGCGGCGGCGTGGAAGTTGAGCCGGCCGGATTCGACGACGCGGCGGGGATGCGTCCGCCCACCGGACGGACAGCCACTATGTGGTCAAGGTAGGAATCATGCTGACAAGGACACTGCCCCCTGAGCAGTGGTGGATAGGCGCCGTCATCTCCGGCGTCGTCTTTATGATAGCCGTGCACCCCATGGCGACCACGGCGAAGATGAAGCTGCGCCTGCCCTTGATACCCCTTGGCGTCGGCGCCTTCCTCTTCCTCGATACAGCGGGAGACGAGGATGCGTATCCGGTGGTCTGGTTCACGGCCATCATGATCACCTTTGTGGTGGTGAGGATCATCTTCGCCTCGTATCTCCGCCGTCAGTTCGCCCTGGTGCGTTCAGGACAGCGGATGCAAGCACTGACGGGCAGGCAACAGGCGGTCTTCTGGTTCACCTTCTTGGTCGTCACAGTTGCCGTGGTTGTCGTCATCTGAGTTCCCCATGACTGCAGACGCCGACGCCTGCCCCCCTGGCGGTACGGGAAGCGGTCATCAGGTGGCGGTGCGGTCCAGGCGCGGGCATCTCACCTCTTTGAGTGCCAGCGTGATCACCTCGGGGGCGAAGCCTTGATCAGGCGCGAGAACAGGTAGGTGATGACGACGGAGACGGTCACACGGCGTGCAAACCCCGAGGGCGCCCGGCAGCGGAGAAATGGCAGCTCAGAGGTGCCAAGTGGAGCCCGCTGTAAATCTGCCGACTCACCCTACCGTGGTGCGATTGCGCTCCAGGCGTAGCTCCGCCACCGCGTCCACGGCACTGTGCGCGGCCACCTCGTCGCCTGCGGCCTGTCCGATGAAGAACTGGTCGTCCGTGGCCGACAGCGGCACCAGCGCCGGTACCCGCGGTCCCTGCCGCTCGATCTCGAAGCGGTCGCTGGGCAACTGTTGTCCGCTGCCCAGCATCCGCCCGATCCTCCGCCGGTACGAACGGCCCGTCACGGGGTCCGCGCACTCCTGAGGAGTCCGTCCGGTCAGCAGTGAGTCGACGATGGCCATCCGGTGGGCCGCTGCGCGCAATTGACGTGCGGCCAGTTCGGCGCCCATGCAGGCGATGCGTGACGAGCCGGCCGCGCCCGGGGGAAGCGCGGCCGGGCCCCACAGCCGGCGGCAGGCGGTACAGCCCTGGGCGGACAGTTTTTGCCGCTGGGAGTCTCGTCCGCGGTGAGCGCCGTCAGTGACGTCCGGTCCCAGTGGGCATCGATCGTCGCCTGCCCGATGTCGGCGACGAGGCTGCTCAGCCGGCCCACCCGTTGCGCGAGTCGGCGTCCGGTCAGCTGTTCGCCGGTGTCCTCGCGGAGGCCGCGCGCGCTCAGTTCCCCGCGACGTCCTTCATCGCCACTGACAACGGCACGTGCCCCGAGATCAGTTCCAGGGTCAGTCCCGCCGTCGCCGGGGTGTCCAGCAGTTCCAGCAGCGCCGCCGCCACGTCGTCGCGCGGTACCGTTCCGCGCCCCGTCGAGGCTGCCAGCAGAACCTGCCCCTTGCCCGCGTCGTCGGTGAGCATTCCGGGGCGCAGGATCGTCCAGTCGAGTGCGGTCCTGGAGCGTACGTAAGCGTCGGCGGCGCCCTTGGCCCGCAGGTACACGTCGAAGACCTCGTCGCCCGGGTGGTCCGGATCGGCGCCCATCGAGGAGACCACGATGTAGCGCCGTACGCCCGCGCGTTCCGCCGCGTCCGCGAACAGCACTGCCGCGCCGCGGTCCACCGTGTCCTTGCGGGCCGTACCGCTGTTCGGGCCCGCGCCGGCCGCGAAGACCGCCGCGTCGGCGCCGCGCAACACCTCGGCCACTTCTTCCACGGAGGCCGATTCGAGGTCCAGGACGACCGGTTCGGCGCCCGCCGACCGGAGGTCCCCGCCCTGTTCCGGGTTGCGGATGATGCCGACCGCTTCATCTCCGCGCGCAGCGAGCAGCCGCTCCAGCCGCAGCGCGATCTGACCATGTCCACCTGCGATGACAATGCGCATAGTCACGACCGTACGCCGCGGCGCGCCGCCCCGCTCAGGACCCGCCGCCCGGCCCGGGTTCAGGGCGGGCCTGGCGGGGCAGATCGAGTGCGACGACGGTCTCGGAGTCGCAGTACTCGCGGACCGCGCTGGTGCGGGCCACCACGCGTCCGCGGTGCACGACGATCCGGCTGTACGCGAGCGAGAGCGCGCCGGAGAGCTGTTCCCCGCGTACGGCGAGGAGTTCGGCGGGGAAGCCTGCCTCGACGCGGATCTCGGGCAGCCCCATGGCCTTCCTGGCGGCCGTGGAGACGGCGTCGTACGCGTCCTCGGGGCGTAGGCCGCTCTGTGAGGCGAGCAGGTAGGCGGCCTCCAGCGGGTCTCCGCGGCCCACGGGGTTCGCGACGTCGCGCAGTGCCCCGCTGCCTGCCGCTGTGCGCACGCCGGCGGCGCGCAGCAGCCGTACGGGCGCGGTGCCCCTGCGTTCGGCGCCGCAGCAGCCGCCCTGGGGGAGGCAGATCACGGTCACTTCGGCGGCGGCGAGCCGATCGGCGGTGCGGGCCGCGGTTTCCGGGGGGAGCCGGTCGAGGCCGGCGCAGGGACCCATGGAGACACCGGGCCGGTGTCCGGCGGCCATGGTGGCGAGCCGGGCGAGGTGGGCGGGGTCGTCGCCGTCCATGTGCAGGTCGACGGGGCAGTGGTGTTCAGCGGCGATCTCCAGGACGGCTTCGGTGTATCCGGCCGGGTCGGGGTCGAGCTCGGGGCAGCCGCCGATCACGCCGGCTCCTGTTTTCACCGCGTCGCGCAGCATGGCGAGGCTGTCGGCGCCTGCGATTCCGGTGAGCAGGCGGGGTACGGCGACCGGGGTCAGTTCGGTGAGTCCGTGCAGGGAGCGGCGTGCCTGGAGTACTGCTTCGAGGCCGGCGAGTCCGGTGACGTCCCCGATCCGTACGTGTGAGCGCAGGGCGGTGGCGCCGTGGCCGAGTTGCAGCAGGGCGGCTTCGGTGGCGCGGCGCTGGATGTCCTCGGGGTGGTGCGAGGCGGGTCCGGTGCTGTCGGGGCCGGTGCTGTCGGCGGTGAGCGCGGTGTCGCTGTGGGCGTGGGGTTCCGCGGGGGCGGGGAGCAGGAGATAGCCGCGCAGGTCGACGCGGGGGCCGGGGGCGGTCAGGCTGCCCGTGGTGCCGACGGCCTCGATGCGGCCGCGGCCGAGCCGTACGTCGACGACGCGGCCGTCGGTGAGCCGGGCGCCGCACAGGATCAGGGCGTTGGCTTCGGTGGCGGCGTCGGCGGCGTCGCCGGGCTGCGGCGGCCGGCTGTCGGGCATCGCGCTCCTGGGAGGGTTACAAGATCACGCAGAGTGGGTCGAGCCTAGGGGCGCGTTCGTCCCGGTTCGAGGAGGAGGGAAATAGTCGTACCGGTGTGGCCTCGTGAGGTGTGCGCGGCGGGTGGGAGGGGTCGGCGCGGTGACTGTTCCGAGGCCGGCCGGGCGTGGCTCGCGGCGCTGGTCGGGTTGCCGGTCACGTGCTGATCAGGCGGCGGTTCCGGCCGCCGGCCGGGCTCCCGGCCGGTCCTCCGCCCGTCGTGGATCGGGGGTCGGGCGGGGGATCGGGGGAGGGCCGGCCATCGCTGCGGCGGGGGGCTCCGAAACGGATTTGGGCGATCGGCGGAGGACCGTGTAATGTCTTCATCGCTCGCCCCAATAGCTCAGTCGGTAGAGCGTCTCCATGGTAAGGAGAAGGTCTACGGTTCGATTCCGTATTGGGGCTCTGGTGATCGGAGAACCCCGCCTCGCGGCGGGGGGATCCGTCATCAAAGCGGTGTAGCTCAGTCGGTAGAGCAAGCGGCTCATAATCGCTGTGTCACCGGTTCAAGTCCGGTCACCGCTACGCATCGGTAGCCGATTGTGGGGTCGGTCCTTCGATCGGCTACTCTTTTTTGCGTTCATCCGTTCATCCGTCCGTCCAAGGAGCACTCACGTGGCTGCCACCGACGTCCGCCCGAAGATCACGCTGGCCTGCGTGGAGTGCAAGGAGCGGAACTACATCACCAAGAAGAACCGGCGTAACAACCCGGACCGTCTTGAGATGAAGAAGCACTGCCCGCGCTGCAACTCGCACACTGCGCACCGCGAAACGCGCTGAATCAGGCTCGTACACGAGGCCGTCCCCACTGGGGGCGGCCTCGTGTCGTTGTATAGGACTGTCCCGTACAGGGTTGTTCATCGGCCTTTTCGTCTTTCATCAGGAGGTAGCGAGCCCATGGCGCTCGACCAGTCCTTCGTCGGGCGGACCTATCCGCCCACCGCGCCGTACGAGGTCGGCCGGGAGAAGATCCGTGAGTTTGCCGAGGCGGTGGGAGACACGAATCCCGCGTACGTCGATCCGGCGGCCGCCCGGGCGCTCGGGCATTCCGATGTGATCGCGCCGCCCACTTTTGTCTTCTCGATCACTTTCAAGGCTGCGGGGCAGGTGGTGCAGGACCCGCAGCTGGGCCTGGACTACAGCCGTGTGGTGCACGGTGACCAGAAGTTCGCGTACACGCGTCCGGTGCGGGCGGGGGATCGGCTGACGGTCACTTCGACGATCGAGGGAGTCAAGTCCATGGCGGGCAACGACATCCTCGACATCCGTGGTGAGGTCCATGACGAGGCCGGCGAGCATGTCGTGACCGCGTGGACGAAGCTGGTGGCGCGCGCCGCCGAGGAGGCGTGATGACGGCGAAGGTGAGTTACGAATCGGTCGAGGTCGGTACGGAGCTGCCGGCGCAGTCCTTCCGGGTGACCCGCGCGACGCTGGTGCGGTACGCGGGCGCCTCCGGTGACTTCAACCCGATCCACTGGAACGAGAAGTTCGCCCTCGAGGTCGGGCTGCCTGATGTGATCGCGCACGGCATGTTCACCATGGCCGAGGCGATCCGGGTGGTCACGGACTGGGTCGGTGACCCGGGTGCGGTCGTCGAGTACGGCGTGCGGTTCACCAAGCCGGTCGTCGTGCCGAACGACGACAAGGGTGCGCTGATCGAGGTCGGTGCCAAGGTGGCGGCCCTGCTGGACGACAAGCAGGTGCGGGTGGACCTGACGGTGATGAGCGAGGGCAAGAAGGTGCTGGGGATGTCCCGCGCCGTTGTGCGGCTCGCCTGAGCCGTTGACGGGCCACGTTCATGAGTACGGGCCACGTTCATGAGTGAGGGGCACTCTCCGCTGGGGGGTGCCCCTTGCCCGTGCTCGCGAGGCCCTCGCGCTCGTGGCACTGCTGATCCCGGGCCGCCGCCCCGCACCGGCGGCGGAACCGGAGCCGGTCGAGGAGCGGTCCGCCGTCGCCGCCTGATCCGCGGCGCGGTCCGGTCCGACCCGGCAGCCCTGTGTACGGTCCGTGGCCCCGCCCGAGCGGTGGCGCCGCGGACCGTACTCTTGTCCCCGTGCTGGAACTCCACGACGCCCCCCTCGCCCCCCTGACCACCTTCCGGCTCGGCGGCCCCGCGGCCCGCCTCCTCACGGCAACGACGGACGCCGAGGTGGTCGCAGCCGTGCGCGAGGCCGACGAGGACGGCACTCCGCTCCTCGTCGTCGGCGGCGGCAGCAACCTGATCATCGGCGACAAGGGCTTCGACGGCACCGCCCTGCGCATCGCGACCAAGGGCTTCGCGCTCTCCGGTACGACGCTGGAACTGGCCGCCGGAGAGATCTGGACGGACGCCGTCACCCGCACGGTCGAAGCCGGTCTCGCGGGCATCGAGTGCCTGGCCGGAATCCCCGGCTCGGCGGGTGCGACGCCGATCCAGAACGTCGGTGCGTACGGCCAGGAGGTCGCGTCGACCATCACGGAGGTCGTCGCCTACGACCGGTACACCCGCGAAACGGTCACCATCCCGAACACCGAGTGCGCATTCTCGTACCGCCACAGCCGCTTCAAGGCCGAACCCGAACGCTTCGTGGTGCTGCGTGTCCGCTTCGAGCTGGAAGACGCGGGCGGCCTCTCCGCGCCCCTCACGTACCCCGAAACGGCCCGTGCCATGGGTGTCGGACAGGGCGACCGGGTGCCCGCGGCGGCGGCCCGTGAGACCGTGCTGCGGCTCCGGGCCGGCAAGGGCATGGTGCTCGACCCGGAGGACCACGACACTTGGTCGGCAGGGTCCTTCTTCACCAACCCGATCCTCGACGGTGCGCAGTACGAGTCGTTCCTCGCCCGGGCCAAGGACCGGCTCGGCCCCGAGGCGACGCCCCCCGCCTTCCCCGCGGACGGGGGACGCACCAAGACCTCGGCCGCCTGGCTCATCGACCGGGCCGGTTTCACCAAGGGGTACGGAACCGGGCCCGCCCGCATCTCCACCAAGCACACGCTCGCCCTCACCAACCGCGGCGGGGCGACCACCGAGGACCTGCTCGCGCTCGCCCGCGAGGTCGTCGCGGGCGTTCACGACGCCTTCGGCGTCACGCTCGTCAACGAACCGGTGACGGTCGGCGTCACCCTCTGACGGGTGTGGCGTCAGTACGCCACGCCCACGCCCTGCTTCACCGCCGCCGGATCGTCGATCAGCGCCAGCATCGCGTGCGCCACATCGGCCCGGGAGATGGACCGGCCGCTGCGCGGATTGCTGCCGTAGACCGTCCGGTACGTCCCGGTCAGCGGCCCGTTGGTGAGCTTCGGCGGCCGGACCGACGTCCAGTCCGTCGCGCTGCGGGCCAGTGCGGTCTCCATCAGCGTCAGGTCGGCATAGACCTCCTTGAGGATCACCCCGATCGCCTTCAGCACGATCCGGTCCAGCAACGGATCGTCCGCGGGCGTCGGCGCGACCGGGGCCGCGCTCACCACGAGCAGCCGCCGCGTCCCCTCCGCCTCCATCGCGCGCAGCACCGAGCCGGTGAGCCGCTCGGCGATCCCGTCGGCCCTCCGGCCGCGCGAGCCGAGTCCGGAGAGTACCGCGTCCCGCCCGGCGACGGCTTCGCGCAGTGCCTCCGGATCATCGATCCGCGCCGCTGCGTGGACCGTGACGTCGGAGAGCGGGACCGGCAGCCGTGCCGGATCGCGGACCACTGCCGTCACGTCATGGTCCGCGGCCACCGCCTGGCGGACGATTTCCTGGCCGATGCCGCCTGTCGCGCCGAACACCGTGAGTCTCATTGCGCACCCTCCCCGGGTGGGTAAGTCTTCACTCACCCCTAGTAGGGCTTTGTTAGGTTCTGTGGTGGGGTTCGGGTGTCGGGGCAGGTTGGCCGCATATGGAGCAGGCGCCGGTCCAGGTGGCCAGGAGGG
>NZ_JBICXB010000048.1:0-42925 GCF_043200055.1 Streptomyces sp. NPDC048496
GGCTTTCCCTTCGGTCTTGCGTTTCCGACTCTATCAGACTCTTTCGTGTCCGATTCCCGGTCGAAGCGGGCCCTCTGCGAAGCAGAAGATTTGTTGCTGCGCTTTCCAGTTCTACGCTTTCGCGTTTCCCTTTCCGGCGTTTCCGACTCTATCAGATCCTTTCGGGCCTGATTCCCAGTCAGCGGGTTTCGTCTTCCCGGCCGTTGAGCCGTTCCGACGTCCCAAACTTTAGCGGTTTTTCCCGGCCATTCATAATCGAACCTTCGAAATGAATTCCGGCATGCCGAAATCATCCCGGACGGGAGGTCGCGCAGAGTTTGGTTGCCGCATTCGCGGCGGGATCGGCTGCCACAGACCCGTTCCGGCTCCGTGACAACTTGGAGAAATTTACGGAACGACAGGGGGCGTGTCAACCCCGCCAGGTCAAGCCGTTTTCCCCGCTCGCCCCGCGCGGGTCAGTCCAGGTCCGTGAGGCGGCCGCCGGCGTCCGGTTGGGTGTGCTCGACCCTGCGCAGGAGGCGGATCAGCATCCCGCCGAGGGCTCCACGCTCCTCGCCCGAGAGGTCCTGGAGCAGGTCCTCCTCGAAGGCGGATGCCATGCGCATCGCCTCCAGCCACTTCGTACGCCCCTCATCGGTCAGTTCGACGATGACGCGTACGCGGTTGTTCTCGTCCCTGTCCCGCGTGACCAGGCCCTCGTTCGCCATGCGGTCGATGCGGTGGGTCATCGCCGCCGGGGTGAGACCAAGGCGCTTGGCCAGCTCCCCCGGGCCCAGCCGGTAGGGGGAGCCCGCCACGACGAGGGTCTTGAGGACCTCCCACTCGGTGTTGCTGATGCCGAGGTCGGCCAGCTGGCGTCCGTACCCGACGTTCATGCGGCGGTTCAGCCGGCCGAGGGCCGAGACGACCTGCTCGACCTGGGGATCCAGATCGCGGAACTCGCGCTGATAGGCGGCGATCTGTTCGTCGAGGCTCGGCTCCTGGAGGCCGGAGGGCTCGGTGGTGTCAGACATGGCGGGCAGTATGGCACGCCTTTCATTGGCGTCGAAGTCCTTCGGTCTGTACTGTTGAGCTTCTAACTTTACTGTTGAAGTCTTTGGACGTGAGTCCTTCGTGAGCTTGAGGTAGGTGAGTGTGACCAGGGAAATGGGCGCAGCGCTGCGGCGGATCCAGCTGGGGAGCGCGCTGAGCGCGTTCGGTGTGGGGTTCACCGTTCCGTATCTGTACGTCTATGTGGCACAGGTGCGGGATCTGGGCGCCGGTACGGCGGGAGTCGTGCTGGCCGTCTTCGCCATGGCAGCGCTGGCAGTCCTGCCGTTCACCGGGCGGGCCATCGACCGGCGGGGTCCGATGCCGGTACTGATCGTCGCCGCCGTGGTGGCGTCCGTGGGCGCCGCGGCCCTCGGATTTTCGTCGAACGTGTCGGCCGCCGTGCTGTCGGCCGCCGTCCTCGGTGCGGGCACGGCCGTCATGTCGCCGGCGCTCGCCACGATGCTCGTCCAGTGCTCCGGCGCCGCCACCCGTACGCGCGCCTTCGCGATGCAGTTCTTCCTGCAGAACCTGGGGCTCGGCATCGGTGGTCTGGTCGGCGGGCAGATCGTCGACACGAGCCGGCCGGAGACCTTCACGCTGCTGTTCCTGATCGAGGCGGCGATGTTCATCGTGCTCGGTGTCGTCGCGGTGACGGTGCGGATGCCCCGTTCCCCCATGCTCGCGGACGCCAGGCCCACCGACGGGTCCGCCGCGAAGGGCGGGTTGCGGATGCTGCTTTCGCACCGGGCGATGGTGCAGCTGTGTGTGCTGGGCTTCGTGCTGTTCTTCGCCTGCTACGGACAGTTCGAGTCCGGTCTTGCGGCGTACGGCACCGAGGCTGCCGGGATCGAGCCGTCGACGCTGGGCATCGCGCTGGCCGCCAACACCGCGGTCATCGTCGTGGCGCAATTCGTCGTACTGCGGCTGGTGGAGCGTCGCAAGCGCAGCCGGGTCATTGCCGCGGTCGGGCTGATCTGGGCGGTCGCCTGGATCGTGGCGGGTTACGCGGGGCTCGGGCACGGCAGCCAGACCATGGCGACGGCCGCGTTGATCTCCACGTACGCCCTGTTCGGACTCGGTGAGTCGATGCTGTCGCCGACGGTCGCGCCGCTGGTCGCCGATCTGGCACCGGAGTCGATGGTCGGTCAGTACAACTCGGCCTTCGCCCTGGTCAAGCAGCTCGCGCTGGCGGTCGGTCCGGCCGTGGGCGGGCCGATGGGGGCCTCGCTGCACGGGCCGTACATCGTGACGTTCGTGCTGTTCTCGCTGGGCATCACGGTGCTCGCACTGCGGCTGGGGCGTCGGCTCACCCCCGTACAGGATCAGCCTTCGCTCGCGGTGGTGCCGTCGCGGGTGGTGGCCGCGTCGGTGCCGGACGCCGAAGCGACAGCCACAGCGACGGCCGAGCCGGCGACCGCCCCCGTTGCGGCCCCTGCGGTTTCAGCCGCGGCTTCTGCTGCCGCTCACTGAGGCAGCGCGAACTCGCACCAGACCGCTTTGCCGCCGCCGGGTGTGCGGCGGCTGCCCCAGGACGAGGCGATCGTCGCGACGATGGAGATACCGCGGCCCGCTTCGTCCACCGGCTCGGCGCGGCGGCGGCGCGGCAGGTGGTCGTCGCCGTCGGTCACCTCGATGATCAGGCGGCGGTCGGTGCGGCGCAGTCCCAGGCGCATCGGCGGGGTGCCGTGCTGGAGGGAGTTCGCCACCAGTTCGCTGGCGGCGAGGACGCCCAGATCGCGCAGTTCCACCGGGAACCGCCACGACGTCAGGACGCCGGTGGCGAAGGCGCGGGCGCGCGGGGCCGCTTCGATGCCGCCGAGGAGATCGAGCGAGGCGTTGTGGAACAGCTCCGCGTTCGCCCCCGTGCGGGCGGGGTGCTGGACCACCAGCACCGCCACGTCGTCGTCGTGTTCGGCGGTGACCCCGAGGGAGCGGATGAGACGGTCGCAGACCACCTGCGGTGATCCCTTGGCGCCGGAGAGGGCGCGCTCCAGGGCCGCGACCCCCTCGTCGATGTCCTCGCTGCGGCGTTCCACGAGACCGTCCGTGTAGAGGACGGCGGTGGAGCCGGGCGGCAGCGCGATCGTGCCCGACGTGTGGATCCAGCCCCCGGTGCCGAGCGGCGGTCCGGTCGGGTCCTCGGCACGGCGCACCGAACCGTCCTCGTCGCGTACGAGGATCGGGAGATGGCCGGCGGAGGCGTAGACGAGCCGGTCCTCGTTCGGATCGTGGACCGCGTAGGCGCAGGTGGCGATCTGGCTGGCGTCGATCTCGGCGGCGAGACCGTCGAGCAGCTGCAGCACCTCGTGCGGCGGGAGGTCGAGTCGGGCGTAGGCGCGGACGGCGGTGCGCAGCTGGCCCATCACCGCGGCGGCACGCACCCCGCGGCCCATCACGTCCCCGATGACGAGCGCGGTGCGGCCCGCGCCGAGGGTGATGACGTCGTACCAGTCGCCGCCGACCGCCGCGTCCGTGCCGCCCGGCTGGTACGTGGCGGCGATCCGCAGGTCGTCGGGGTGCTCCAGCTCCTGCGGGAGCAGGGAGCGCTGGAGGGTGACGGCTGTCTCCCGGTGGCGGCGCTCGCTGGTGCGGAGGCGCTCGGCCGCTTCGGCGTGGTCGGTGACGTCGGCCGCGTGGACGAGAACACCGCCCTCGCTCCCCTTGCTGCTTCCGCTGCCGTCCTGCTTGCCGTGGGCGGCGGGCGTGGCGACCGGGGTGCAGGTCACGGTGTACGAGCTGCCGTTGCGGACCTTGCGGGACTTGACGGTACGGGGCGTGCCGCTGCGCAGGACCTGGTCCATGAGGGGCAGCAGGCTGAGCTCGTCGAGCTCCGGCATCGCGTCGGCCGCCGTGGCGCCGGTGGGGCGGGGACCGAAGGCTGTGGCGTAGGCGTCGTTGACGTACGCGATGCGGTGGTCGGGGCCGTACACCAGGGCGACCGGGGCGGGCAGCCGGCCGAGGAGCTCGCGGGCGGAGAGATCCTCCAGCGCGGGTCCGGGGGCCGGTTCGGAGACCTCTCCGAAGGCCTTGGGGGTGTTTCCGTCCGGTGCGGCGGACCCTGGCCCGGCCCCGGCGTGCTCGCCGCGGGCCGCGGGCACTGAACTGCGGCCGTCCCGGGCGGCGGCGCGACGCTGCGTTCCTGGTAGGCGGGCGCTCCAACGCGTGAAGTTCACGGAAATTCTGGCCTCGTGTGTCGGTCTGGTCCGCTCGGGCGGGCTGCTTCCTCTGCCGGTTCTGCTACCGGCTCTCTTCCGCCGGGGTCGGGGGCACCGGGGGCCGGCCCCCCGGTGAGGTGAGGCGCAGCCGGGCCTCGTCGTACTGGTCACTGTTGGTCACAGTCGGCCGGGTCACTCTGTACAGGTGTGGACCAACCTATGGTCACACGTCCAGTGTGACGGACCGTACTGACAGTCAGCCATCCTGCTTGGGCGGACCGTCGTCCCCGGTACGTCTGCCCCCGGCGGCGAGTTCGAATTCGGCGCGCGGGTGTTCCAGCGAGCCGAGGGAGACGATCTCGCGTTTGAAGAGTCCGGCGAGGGTCCATTCGGCAAGGACGCGGGCCTTCCGGTTGAAGGTCGGGACCCTGCTCAGGTGGTACGTACGGTGCATCAGCCAGGCCGGACGGCCCTTGAGCTTGCGTCCGTATACATGGGCGACGCCCTTGTGGAGGCCGAGCGAGGCGACGGAGCCCGCGTAGCTGTGCCGGTACTCCTTGAGCGGTTCGCCGCTGATCGCCGCGAGGATGTTCTCGGCGAGGACTTTGGCCTGGCGCACCGCGTGCTGGGCGTTGGGCGCGGTCTCCTTGCCCGCTTCACCGGCCGTCAGATCGGGAACGGCCGCGGCGTCCCCGGCGGCCCAGGCGTGTTCGGTGCCCTCGACGGTGAGCTGCGCGGTGCAGCGAAGCCTGCCGCGCTCGGTGAGGGGCAGATCGGTGGCGGTGAGGATCGGGGCGGGCTTGACGCCTGCGGTCCACACGAGCGTGCGGGTCGGGATGCGGGAGCCGTCGCTGAGGACGGCGACCCGGTCCTCGCAGGAGTCCAGCCGGGTGCCGAGGCGTACGTCGATATTGCGGCCGCGCAACTCCCGTACGGCGTACTTGCCCATGTCGTCGCCGACCTCCGGCAGGATCCGGTCGGACGCCTCGACGAGGATCCATTTCAGGTCCTCGGCCTTGATGTTGTGGTAGTACCGCGAGGTGTAGCGGGCCATGTCCTCGAGTTCGGCGAGCGCCTCCACGCCCGCGTAGCCGCCGCCGACGAAGACGAAGGTGAGGGCGGCGTCGCGGATGGCCGGGTCGCGGGTGGCGGAGGCGATGTCCATCTGCTCGATGACGTGGTTGCGCAGGCCGATGGCCTCCTCGATGGTCTTGAAGCCGATGCCGTGGTCGGCGAGGCCGGGGATCGGGAGGGTGCGCGAGACGGTGCCGGGTGCGATGACGATCTCGTCGTACGGGATCTCCAGGGCACCGGTCCCGTCCTCGCCGGTGGTGAGCGTGGCGACGGTCGCGGTGCGCTTGGCGTGGTCGATGCGCTGCGCCTCGCCGATGACGATCGTGCACTGCGCCAGCACGCGGCGGAGCGGTACGACGACATGGCGCGGCGAGATCGAGCCTGCGGCCGCCTCGGGCAGGAACGGCTGATACGTCATGTAGGGCTCGGGCGCGACGACGACGATCTCGGCCTCGCCGGACTTGAGTCTCTGCTTCAGCTTCCGCTGGAGACGCAGCGCTGTGTACATCCCGACGTAGCCGCCGCCGATGACGAGGATGCGCACACCCGGCGGCGGGCCGGGGGGTGTCCCCCGGGAATCTGAAGCCATCACCTCCCCATGACGCAACGTGCTCAGGTATTTGTCCACAGCCCCGGCAAACTGTGTGACCGGAGGTTCTGGATGGGCCGGTGGGGCCGGCCTTCGGGGCAATACGGACGCTGCGCAGGTCAGACGTTGCAGTGGGGGTGGCGGAGAGGGGCGGAATCAGGAATCAACCGGTCCTTGCTCCGATCGGGGGGCCTACCGTGCGGAACTGCCCCCTTCTGAATTGACCCGGGCTCAACTATGTTCGTATGTCGTCGGGGTGTCGGGCTGGGATGATGATCCACTCCCCGACCGACACGGCGGGAAGTCTCCGGGGGGAGACGTCATAACCGGGGGAAAGTTATGCACATTCAGGATTCGCATTGGCAGACTGCCGCTGTCTCGTCCAACGGAAACGGACACATCGGCACAGTCGGTACCGTGAGCACGGTGGGAGCGACTGTGGGCTCCGGCTCCACCGCCGGCCGCTCGGCGCCGCTGCGCGTGGACGCGCAGCGGAATCTGGAACATGTACTGCGAGCCGCACGCGAGGTGTTCGGCGAGCTGGGGTACGGGGCTCCGATGGAGGACGTGGCACGCCGCGCCCGGGTCGGGGTCGGCACGGTGTACCGGCGTTTCCCGAGCAAGGACGTGCTGGTGCGCCGGATAGCCGAGGAGGAGACCTCCCGGCTGACCGACCAGGCGCGGACCGCGCTGGGGCAGGAGGACGAGCCGTGGTCGGCGCTCTCGCGCTTCCTGCGGACCTCCGTGGCCTCGGGCGCGGGGCGGCTGCTGCCGCCGCAGGTGCTGCGGGTCGGGGTCGATGCCGACGACTCGACGGTGGTCGGGGACACGGGAGTTGCGCAGGACGTGGGCGCGGCCTCGGCTGCGGGCTCTGGCGATGTCCGGGATGAGGCGCGGGTTCCTCATCAGCGACAGGGGGCGGGGCAGGTCGGCCTCCGGGTCGTCGACCGGCACCCGGAGGCCGACGACGGGCTCTCGGACGAGGGCGCGGGCACGGCCGAGCTGCTGGAGGTCGTGGGCCGGCTGGTCGACCGTGCGCGGGCGGCGGGTGAGCTGCGGCGTGATGTGACGGTGGCGGATGTGCTGCTGGTCATCGCGACGGCGGCGCCCGTCCTGCCGGATGCGGCTCAGCAGGCTGCCGCTTCGGACCGACTGCTGGACATCCTGCTGGAGGGGCTGCGCTCGCGCCCTGCGTGACCGGGGCCGCATGAGCGGAACCGCACGAGCGGAACCGCATGACGCCGTACCGATGCAGCGGGACGGCGGAAGCAGTGCCGGCGGGGTCGACGATCTGGCGGCGGGGCTCGGCTCGGTGCGCTTCTCCGTGTTCACCGGTGCCGGGGTGCAGCTGTGGCAGTCCCCGTTGATGAACGGCACGGATCCCGCCGTACCCATGGGGATCAGTATCGCGGGGCAGCAGCGGATCCGGCTCGTCGTGGAACCGGCGGCCCCGTTCGGCGGGGTGGTGCCGGCCGACTGGGCGGAGTCGCGGATCAGCTGCCGCTGATCCGCGGGCCAGGGCTGTTCCCGTCGGAACCGATGTGGGGATCCGAGCCGCTCTCCTCGGCGCCGGGGAGCTCCGCGGCGATGCGGGTCAGGAGTTCGAGGACGTCGTCGACGGTCAGCGGGGTGCCCGCGGCGCGCTCGGACTCGTACAGCTGCCGGCCCAGTTCCTCGCGCGCCTGACGTCCGAGCTCCTCCGCTTCCGCCCGTTCCCTCCCGGTCAGGGAGCCGGGGAGCCGCCACGTCCCGGCGGCCGCCAGGACTCGTACGCCGGCGGCAGTGAAGCCGACCGCCGGGAGCAGGAGCGCCGCGCTCTGCGCCAGGAACCCGGTGACGACCTCGGCGCACCGGGCGTCCCACGCCATGCGGAGGGCGCCGGTCAGTCCGCGTACGCCGACGGCCGGACCTCCGCCCCTGGACTCCGGCTCGCGTGCGGCGATCCGGGCGGACAGTCCGTCGATCATCGCCAGGAAGTGCACGGGCGGGCTGCCGCGGCCGGCCGTGCGCTGCGCCTCGGTGACCTGCCGACGGGCCTCCGGGATCTCGCCGCGGTCCAGGGCGATGACGCCGCGCAGACACTGGACGTAGGCAACGGCGTCGTGCACCTGGTAGCGCTCCGCCTCCGCCGCGGACTCGTCCAGGCTGCGCTCGGCGGCTGCCGTGTCACCGGTCCGGTAGGCGAGATCGGCCAGGCGGGCCAGCAGGAACGGTGCCTCGGCGTGGGCCCCGACCTCGCGAGCGAGCAGCAGCGCCTCCTCGTAGGCCGCGCGCGCCTCCTCGTACCGTCCGCGCATCATGCCCGCCTCCGCGGCGGCGCCGGCGGACTGGGCGCGCATCCAGCGGTCGCCGTTGCTGCGGGCCAGCCCGCGTAGTTCGGCGAGGTCGTCGTCGACTCCGGGCATGCCACCGGGCATGTCGACGATCATGTGGGTGCGGAACATCAACGTGACGCCGTACTCCCAGGTGCCTCCATGCAGCCGGGTGTTGGCGAGCGCCGCATCGAACATGTCCCGGGTGGCGACCTCCTGGCGGATCAGGTACGAGGTCATGGGCCAGAGCAGCCCGGGAAAGCGGGCGGAACGCGGGCCCGGCGTGCGGAACGCGTCCCGCACCGTGCGGACAAGCTCCTGGAAGCGGTCGTCGTCAGGGACGTCGTCGGACGCCCGGCTCTCCACGGCGAGGAACAACTGCAGCATGCGCAGCTCCATCCGGGGCCAGTAGCGGGGATCGGTGGGGTCGGTGGGGTCGTTGCCGAGTGAGAGGGTCCGTTCGGTCCAGGCGAGGCCCTCGCTGCGGAGATTGCGCAGCCACCAGAACCAGCCCATGCCGAGCACGAGACGTGTCGCGTCCGCTTCGCAGACGTGGGCGACGGTGGTGCGGGTGAGGGCGGCGCGGATGTTGTCGAGGTCCGTCTCCAGGCGCTGGATCCAGGGGAGCTGTTCGCCGGAGCGCAGCCGGGGTTCGGCCTCCTCGACGAGCGCGGTGACGTATGCGGTGTGCGCGCTCTCGGCGGCAACCAGGGTCTCGGGAGTCTCGGCGGCGCGCTCGGTGGCGTACTCGTGGATGGTCTCCAGGAGGCGGTAGCGCATCTCGCCGGTGGGGGTCGGGGCGGCGGCGACGAGGGACTTGTCGACGAGGGTGGCGATGAGGTCGGCGGCGGTGCCCCCGGGGCTCGCGGTGATGACGGCTTCGGCCGCGGTCAGGTCCCAGCCGCCCGCGAAGACGGAGACCTGACGCAGAGCGGTTCGTTCCGCGTCGTCGAGGAGGTCCCAGGACCAGTCGACGACCGCGCGGAGGGTCTGCTGGCGGGGCAGCACGGTGCGGCTGCCGCCTGTCAGCAGGCGGAAACGGTCGTCGAGGCGGTCCGCGATCTGGCGCGGGCCGAGCATCCGGAGTCGGGCCGCGGCGAGTTCGATGGCCAGCGGAAGTCCGTCGAGGCGGCGGCAGATCTCGGCGACGGCGTCCCGTTGGCTGCCGGGCTCGGGGTCGAAGTCGGGACGTACGGCGCGGGCGCGCTCGGCGAAAAGGCGGTGGGCGCGGTCCGCCGGGAGCGGACCGACGGGGCGAACCGATTCGCCGGGGACGCCCAGGGGTTCACGGCTGGTGGCGAGGATGCGCAGGCGCGGGCAGCGGGTGAGCAGGGTCTCGGCGAGGGCGGCGGCCGCGTCGATGACGTGCTCGCAGTTGTCGAGGATGAGCAGGAAGGGGCGGGAGCCGGGGCGGGTCCGGTGCGCGAGGTGCTCGACGAGGAGCTCGGTCGGGTCGCGGCGCAGGGGCTGGCTGTCGCGGCCGCTGTCCAGGAGGAGGTTCGTCTCGCGGAGGCCGAGAGCGGTGAGTACGGCTCCGGGGACGACGGCGGGGTCCTCGACGGGGGCGAGCTCGGCGATCCAGGCGTCGGTGTCGGGGGCGGGCACGGTGGCGCGAACAGTGTGGGCGGACTCCTCCGCCAGGCGGGTCTTGCCCGAACCACCGGGGCCGGTGAGGGTCACCAGCCGGGAGCCGGCCAGATCGGCCCGGATGGCCCGGAGTTCGGGTTCGCGGCCGACGAACGAGGTGAGGCGGGGGCGGAGGTTGCCGCGCAGCGGCGCGGGCTCCGGGGGCTGGGGGTCGTCGGTGGTGGGGGCGCCCACGGCACCCCGACCCGCAGTCGCCGTCGGCTCAGTCGCTGCCAGCAGCTCCTGGTGGAGTGCCCGCAGCTCGCTCCCCGGGTCCGCGCCCAGGCCGTCCGCCAGCGCCCGGCGCGCCTCCTCGTACGCGGTCAGCGCGTCCGCCTGACGGCCCTCCGCGCAAAGGGCCCGGATCAGCTGCGCACGGAAGCGTTCGTCGTACGGATGGGCGGTGGTGAGCTCCGTGAGTTCCGGCACGAGGGCGACGGGGGTGAGGGCTCCCCCGCGCCGCAGGTCGGCCTCGATACGGCGTTCGAGGGTGGTCAGGCGGTGGGCCTCCGGGCGTCTGCCGTGGTCGCGTTCGGGCAGGTCGGCCAGGGCGGGTCCGCGCCAGAGGGCGAGTGCCGTACGGAGCGTCGCGGCGGCCGCCTCCGGGTCCCCGGACTCCAGTTCGGCCGCTCCCCGCTGGGACAGCTGCTCGAACACATGCAGGTCGATGTCGTCGGGGGCGGCTGCCAGGCGGTAGCCGCCGGGAGTGCTGGTGACGGCGGTCCGGTCCAGTGCCCGGCGCAGCCGGCCGACCAGCGCCTGGAGCGCGGCGGACGCGTCGTACGGAGGATCGCCCGCCCATACGTCGTCGACCAGATCGGCGACCGGGACCGGGCGGCCCTTGCGCAGGGCGAGCGCGGCAAGGAGGGCGCGCAGCCGCGTGCCCCCGACGGGCAGCGTGCCGCCGTGCTCGTCTCGCGCCTCGGTGACGCCCAGGATCAGGTACCGCACCCGGTCATTGTGGCCCGCGGCACCGGCCGCGTGCGCCGGGATTCCGGCGGCCGGGAGCGGCGTCGGGTATCGGGTGGCGGTCAGCGTTGCGGGGAACGACGTCGGGTATCGGGTGGCGGTCAGCGTTGCAGGGTGCGGCGGGCCGGGACCACTCCACCCGCCACCGCGCGCCGGCGGGGCGCCGCCGTACCGGTCCAGCAGGTGCCGCGGCGGGAGACGAGACGGCGGAGCCAGAGCTCCGTGGCGGCCAGGTCGGCGAGGCCGTCCAGGGGCAGCGGTTCGCCCTCGGAGGCCGCGCGCAGGGCCTTCCGTACGACCCGGGCCTCGATCAGGCCCGCGTCGGCGAGCAGCGGTGCGTCGAAGAGGGCGATCAGGTCGGGGAGAGCGGTGCGCAGACCGGTGCGGCTGACCGCGGTCGAGGTCGCCTGGGAAGGGGTGCCCCAGCCCGGCGGCAGTTCGTGGATGCCCGCGCCCGCGAGAACGCGGCGCAGGACGGCGGCGCGGGCACCCGGCTGGACGCGGAGCGATTCGGGCAGGGCGCGGGCGGCGCGTACCACCTGGTTGTCGAGGAACGGGGCGTGCAGCCGCTGGCTGCGGATCTCGGCGGCCTGTTCCAGGATCCGGTGGCCGGCGGCGTGCCGGGCGAGCGCGGCGCGGGCCCGGGCCTCGCCGGGACGCTGGACCGAAGTGGGGCGGATCGCCGCCTCCTGGAGGCGCACCGACACTTCCGCGAGCGCCTCCCCGGTCAGCCAGCGGGCGGCGGGCCCCGGCCGCGACCAGGTGAGTGCGGCGAGCGAGGCGTCGGCGGGGGTGTCGAGGTCGGGCGTGCGGCGGTTGGCGTCCGGAAGCCGGGCGGCTGCCGTTTCGAGACCCGCCCGGTATGACGTACGGGCCAGGCGGCGGGCCGCGCGGTAGACGGTCAGCGGTACGAACAGCGAGTGTGCGGACGGTCCTTCGGCTCTGGCCAAGGCGGCGACCGGGCGCAGCAGATGCCGTCGGCGGCGGTCCATCAGGAGGTCGGCGAGGCGGGCCGGGTGGGCGTCGAGGACCTGCCGGGCGCCGTCGCCGACGAAGTGGTCGGCGCTGCCCGCGGCGAGGCGTCTGCGGTGGCGTTCGGCGACGACGAGGGACGGGGCCGGTTCGTCGGTGAGCGGGCCGCTGCCCAGGTCGGCGTAGGGCAGCGCGTCCTCGCCCGCGGCGACGACGACGTGATGCAGCCGCGGGTCGGCGGCGATGACCGCGGCGCGTTCGAGTTCGTCCTCGTGGTCGCGGGTGGTGAGGTCGTTGAAGGTGACGGCGAGCAGCCGCTCGCCCGCGCCCGTGCCGTGGCCGAGGAGGGTGCCGGGCAGTCCGGGCAGACCCGCGGCGAGCAGAGCGAGGGTGGCGGAGGCGCTGCCTCCGGACAGGTCGGCGCCGATGCCGGGGACGGGCGCGCCGCGGGCGGCGCGGCGTTCGGCGGGCCCCATGCCGGGAACCGGTCCGGGGTCGGGCGGCAGGGTCTCGGGCGCGTGGCGGGGGGCCATGAGCCTGGCGCGTACCGCTTCGAGCAGCGCGTCGCGCACCCCGTCCACCGCGCTCACCGGGTCGAGCTGGGGGGCGGCGACGGCGAGGGAGGCGACCGGCTCGTACCCGGTGATCTCGCGGGAGCCCTCGCGGAGGATGAGCGCGTGCCCCGGCGGGATGCGCTTCACACCCACGTACGGAGTGCCGTCGCGCAGCGCCTCCGGCGTCTCGGGGCAGGCGAGCAGTGCGGCCAGGTGCCCGATGTCCAGCTGCGCCTCGATGAGGTCGGCGAGCGGGAGTGCGGCGGTCGCGTACGCCGTACCGCTCGCCCAGGGCGTGTAGAAGACCGGGCGGGCTCCGGCGAGGTCCCCGACGACGGTGATCCTCCGGCCGATCCGGACGACGGCCGTGTAGCTGCCCGGCCAGGCGGTGAGATGGCGCAGGGCGCCGCCGCGGGCGGCGAGGAGGCCGCGCCGGAGCTGCTCGTCGGTGGCACTGCAGCAGCCGAGGACCGCGAGGTGCGCGGTGGGTGCGCCTTCGGCGGTCTCGATCGAGGCGATCCGGATCTCGTCGGGGCGCCAGTCGCCGACCGCCCAGAGCGGATCCGGATCGCCCCACAGGAGTTGGGAGCCCACAGGGTGCACCGTGCCTCCCTCGTCGGCTGCGCCGACCGCGCCGACCGTGCCGAAGCTCGCGGCGATACTGCTCCACCCCACCAACCAACGCATCGCCGCCTCCACAGGCTGTGGACAAAACGGCGCACCTGGTTCATACCGGGAGAACTGCGAGAACATGCAGCGCCGTTGCGGAACATGCTGCCACGACAACGGCGCGCAGGAGCGGCTACGGAGGGCGCACGTCGCAAGCGCATGCGCCCCTGGCAAAAGCCGGAGGGCGGGCCGGGGGTGCCCGATCCCCACGCACTGCGGGACGCCACAACGGACTTACAGGTTCCGCTTGTTGCCTTCCCCGTCGCCCCGGGTCGTACCGGCCGAAATCCGGCCAGCCCCCGAACCGCCCGTCGACCGCGGACCGGCAGTCCGCCGGGTGTCCGCGAATCGCCCGACCCAACCACCATGGACCGACGTCATTCGGCCATTCTCGGAGAGCACGACAAGCGCCGGAACCGATTCCCTGTGCGCACGGCTTCCCGTTCCGTCCCGCTTTGCCACGAGGTCGCCCGACCGGCTCCGCGACGACCCCCTGTCGCTCCCGTACCGGCCCCCTCACGCCGGCCCCGGTCCGCTCCGGCGGCCCGCCGAACGCACAGTCCGGGAGACGTGGTTCGCCTCCCGGACCGGTCCGCCGCCTGCGGGGAATGAGGCGGCAGTGTCCCCCAGCCCACTGAGTCCAGTGCAGTGGGCCGACCCACGCAGCACCCATGGAAGCGCTCCCCCGCAGGCCGGGCCAGAGCGCACGGCCGGGCGCACGGCCACACGACAGGAGCACGTGGGGGGCTCGCCCGGCGGGGTCCGGAGCGGCGTCCGGGCAGGTCCGGCAGGGCGACCGGACCGCCGCGGCGGGACCGCCCCCGTACGCCGATCGTCCGTACGGACAACAATCCCGCCATACGGACGTCTGCCCCTTAACGGTAGGGATGCGACGAACTACGCTGGGTTCACTGAGGTTCTCGGCAGGAGGCATATTCCTCGGGGCTCGGCCACATGCGTGTGCGGCCGGAGTGCCGGGGCCCGTCCCTGGGGAGAACACGGTACGAATGCCGCGCGCCTCCCCGGTGACGCGGCTGCCGTCTGTGTGTCGAGGGGTGGCGCATGTCCAGGGAGCAACGCGGGCCGAACGAGAAGCTCGGAACCGTTCTCGCCCTCGCGGGAATCAGCAATGCCGGGCTCGCCCGGCGGGTCAACGACCTCGGGGCACAGCGCGGGCTGACACTTCGCTACGACAAGACCTCGGTCGCGAGGTGGGTCTCGAAGGGCATGGTGCCGCAGGGTGCCGCGCCCCATCTCATCGCCGCGGCGATCGGCGCCAAGCTCGGCCGGCCGGTCCCGCTGCACGAGATCGGGCTCGCGGACGCGGATCCGGCGCCCGAGGTAGGTCTGTCCTTCCCGCGCGACGTGGGCGAGGCGGTGCGTTCGGCGACCGAGCTCTACCGGCTGGATCTGGCCGGGCGCCGGGCGGGCAGCGGCGGAATCTGGCAGTCGCTGGCGGGCTCGTTCTCGGTGAGCGCGTACGCGACGCCCGCGTCGCGCTGGCTGATAACCCCCGCCGACCCGTCGGTGGCACGCGACTCGTCGGCGGCCGAGGCCGCGATCCTCGGCACGCAGGGCGCGCACGGTGCACAGCCACCGCCGGGTGCGCCGGGCGGCGCGTCCGGCATTCCCGTACAGCCGGGACCGGACTCCGTGAACGACGTCTCGCCGCTGCGCGTCGGCCACAGCGATGTGACCAAACTCCGCGAGGCGGCCCAGGACGCGCGCCGCTGGGACTCCAAGTACGGCGGCGGCGACTGGCGCTCCTCCATGGTCCCGGAGTGTTTACGGGTGGACGCGGCGCCGCTGCTCCTCGGCTCGTACAGCGACGAGGTGGGCCGGGCGCTCTTCGGCGCCGCCTCCGAGCTGACCAGACTCGCCGGGTGGATGGCGTTCGACACCGGGCAGCAGGAGGCCGCCCAGCGCTACTACATCCAGGCGCTGCGGCTCGCGCGGGCGGCTGCCGACGTGCCGCTCGGCGGCTATGTCCTCGCGTCGATGTCGCTGCAGGCGACCTACCGCGGCTTCGCCGACGAGGGGGTCGACCTCGCGCAGGCGGCCGTCGAACGCAACCGCGGGCTCGCCACCGCCCGCACCATGAGTTTCTTCCGGCTGGTGGAGGCGCGGGCCCATGCGAAGGCGGGCGACGCCGCGGCCGCGGGGGCCGCGCTGAAGGCCGCCGAGAGCTGGCTGGAGCGTTCCCGGGACGGCGACGCGGACCCGTCGTGGCTGGGCTTCTACTCGTACGACAGGTTCGCCGCCGACGCCGCCGAGTGCTACCGCGATCTGAAGGCCCCGCGGCAGGTGCGGCGCTTCATCGAACAGGCGCTGTCCCGGCCGACCGAGGAGTTCGTGCGCTCGCACGGGCTGCGGCTGGTGGTCTCGGCCGTCGCCGAGCTTGAGTCAGGCAACCTGGACGCGGCCTGCGCGGCGGGCACCCGGGCGGTCGAGGTGGCCGGCCGCATCTCGTCGGCGCGGACCACGGAGTACGTACGGGACCTGCTGCACCGCCTCGAACCGTACGGGGACGAGCCACGCGTCGCCGAGCTGCGCGAGCGGGCACGGCCGCTGCTGGTGGCGCCGACCTGAGGGCTGTCCCGCCAGGGATTACGGGACACCCCTTGGCGGCCTCCCCGGGGGCGCCCGCACCTCTCGGATGCCCGCGCGGAGTCCTCCGGGCGACGCGCAGGCGGCCGGGGGCGGAATTCTGGGCGCCACGCTGGCCTCCGCTGGTTTGAGTGCGATGTCAGTGGGTCAGTGCACTATCGGGGTGGGAGGTGGCGTGGTGATGACTCACGCGGCGTACGACTGCGATGTGCTGGTGATCGGCGGCGGGATCGTCGGCCTGTCGACGGCGTATGCCCTCACGCGGACCGCTCCGGGCACGCGGGTGACCGTGCTGGAGAAGGAGTGGGGCCCGGCGCGCCACCAGACGGGGCGCAACAGCGGAGTGATCCACAGTGGCATCTATTACCGCCCCGGTTCACTCAAGGCCCGCTATGCGGTGCGCGGCGCCGCCGAGATGGTCGACTTCTGCGCGGAGCACGGCATTCCGCACGCGGTGACCGGCAAGCTGATCGTCGCGACCGGGCGCTCCGAGCTGCCCCGGCTGCACGCCCTGGTGCAGCGCGGCCGGCAGCACGGGCTGCCGGTGCGGGAGCTGGGGCCCGCGGGGATCGCGGAGTACGAGCCGCAGGTGCGCGGGCTCGCGGCGATCCGGGTCGGGACGACCGGTGTGTGCGACTTCAAGGCGGTTGCCGAGCGGTTCGCGGCCGAGGTGCGCGGCGCGGGCGGGCTGATCAGGTTCGGGGCGGAGGTCACGGCGATCGACCGCCGCCCGTGGGGTGTCGCGGTGCGGACAGCGGACGGCCGCGTCGTGCGGGCCCGGGTCCTGGTCAACTGCGCGGGGCTGCACTGCGACCGGGTGGCCCGGCTCGCGGGCGACGAGCCGGGCATGCGGATCGTGCCCTTCCGTGGGGAGTACTACGAGCTGGCCAGGCCGGAGCTGGTGCGCGGGCTGGTCTACCCGGTGCCGGATCCGGCATTCCCGTTCCTCGGGGTGCACCTGACCCGGGGCCATGACGGCGGCGTCCACGTCGGGCCGAACGCGGTGCCCGCGCTGGCCCGCGAGGGGTACGGCTGGCCGGTCGTACGCCCGCGTGAGCTCGCGTCCACGCTGACCTGGCCGGGCTCCTGGCAGATCGCACGCAGACACTGGCGGTACGGGGCGGGCGAGGTGCACCGTTCGCTGTCGAGGAGCGCATTCACCGCGGCCGTCCGGCGGCTGCTGCCCGAGGTCACGGAGGACGACCTGCGCCCCGCCCCGTCCGGTGTCAGGGCCCAGGCGGTATTGCGCGACGGCACGCTGGTGGACGACTTCCTGATCCGCGAGGCCCCGCACACCGTGCATGTACTGAACGCCCCGTCGCCCGCCGCGACGGCCTCGCTGCCCATCGGGCGGGAGGTGGCACGCAGGGCGCTGCTCCGGGCACAGGGAACGGGGTGGAAGCCGCCCGCCGTAGAATCGGGGCATTGTGTCTGAGTCCTTGAACCCCGCCCCCGAGTCCGACGAGGCCCACGCTCTGCGCGCCGCAGCCTTCGAGCGGCAGCGCAGGCTGCGTCAGGAACCGCGCTTCCCCGGCGGACCCGCCGCCGACCCGGCCGGGTCGCACCACGAGCGCCGGATCCGCAGCTTCCAGCCGCGCCGCAGCCGTGTCACGCCCGGCCAGGAGGACGCGCTGCAGCGGCTCTGGCCGAAGTGGGGCCTGGACATCGACGGGCAGTCGGTCCTCGACCTGCCCGAGCTGTTCGACGGGCTTCCGGTCGTGCTGGAGATCGGCTTCGGGATGGGCGAGGCCACCGCGCAGATGGCGGCCGGCGACCCGGGCACCGGCATACTCGCCGTCGATGTGCACACCCCCGGCCAGGGCAACCTGCTCGGTCTCGCGGACCGGAACGGACTGTCCAACATCCGGGTGGCCAACGGTGACGCGATCATCCTGCTGCGCGAGATGCTGCCGCCGGACGCACTCGACGGGCTGCGGGTGTACTTCCCCGACCCGTGGCCCAAGAAGCGCCACCACAAGCGGCGGCTGATCCAGCCGGAGTTCCTCGACCTGGCGGCGCAGCGGCTGAAGCCGGGCGCCGTGCTCCACTGCGCGACCGACTGGGAGCCGTACGCCGAGCAGATGCTCGAGGTGCTCACCGCGCACCCCCTGTTCGAGAACACGGCGGCGGACGGCGGCTACGCACCGCGGCCCGCGTTCCGTCCGCTGACCCGGTTCGAGGGGCAGGGCCTGGACAAGGGCCATGTCGTGCACGACCTGCTCTTCGCCCGCAGCTGACCTTTCCACCGCGACTGGGTCCTCACCCGTGGCTGAGCTGCGGATTTCCTGATGGGGCGGTACGCGCACCTCACCGCCCCATGGTCAGCTGTCGGTCCCCCTCGTTAGGGTCATGGGGTGTCCGACGGGTCTGTCCAGCAGCAACAGTCGCAGCCGGCCGTCCCGCTCCTCGATGAGCAGCGGGTCGGCGAGATCCTGGCGGCCGTGCCGGAGCGGGGCCAGTGGCGCTACCGTCCGCGCCGCGTCGGCATGGTCTGGCGGAGCAAGACGTTCCGTATCGCTGCTGTCTTCACGGTGCTCGCGCTGTGCGGGCTGGTGATCCTGGCCCTGGTCCGCGCCCAGACCGGCACCGAAGGGTTCCTGGTCGGGCTGGGTCTGGCCGTGCTGCCCGTCCCGCTCCTGATGACGGCGTTCCGCTGGCTGGACCGGGTCGAACCCGAACCCTGGCGGAATCTGCTGTTCGCCTTCGCCTGGGGTGCATGCGCCGCCGCCCTGGTCGCGATCATCGCCAATTCGTTCGCGACCCGCTGGATCGCGACGGCCACCGCGGACCCGGCGAGCGCGGACACCCTCGGGGCCACGGTCATAGCGCCGGTCGTCGAGGAGAGCGCGAAGGCGACGGCCGTCCTGCTGATCTTCCTGTTCCGGCGACGGGACTTCGGCGGTGTCGTCGCCGGCGTCGTCGTCGCCGGCTTCACCGCGACGGGCTTCGCCTTCACGGAGAACATCCTCTATCTGGGCAACGCGTTCGGCGAGGACCAGCAGATCGGCAACTCGGGCCTGGCGTCGGTGACGGCCGCGACCTTCTTCGTACGAGGGGTGATGACGCCGTTCGCGCATCCCCTCTTCACCGTGCTGACCGGCCTGGGCTTCGGCTTCGCGGCGCTCAGCGCACGCCGCCACCGCATCCGCCGCATCACGCTGCCGCTGCTCGGACTGGTCCTCGCCATGGGCATGCACGCCCTGTGGAACGGTTCGGGGACGTTCGGCCCGTACGGTTTCTATGTCGTGTACGGGGTGTTCATGGTCCCGGTCTTCGGACTGGTCACCTGGCTGGCGATCTGGTCGCGCCAGCGGGAGCTGCGCACCCTGGCGACCGAGCTGCCCGCGTACGCGGCCGCCGGCTGGCTGACCCCGGCCGAGCCGCTCGCGCTCTCCTCGATGCGGGCCCGCGGCCTGGCCCGGGACCTGGCGCGCCGGCAGCACGCGCAAGTGGGGTACGGAGCCCCGGGTCACGGGTACGCCCCTGCCTACGGCCCCGCCCACGGCACTCACAGCCGGATCGCGGCTCAGGTGCGGAGCCACGCCGAGGCGCAGGCCAGGGCGCGCGGCAAGGCGGCGGCGCGGGCGGTCGCCGAGTACGAGTCGTTCGCCACGTCCCTGGCGTTCCTGCGCCGCCGGGCCGGCCGCGGGGCGGCGGAACCGGACTTCACCGCACGCGAACTGGAACTGCTGCACCATCTCTGGCAGCGCCGGGACGTGGCCGCCCCCGCCCTGGCGTACGCGGCACAGGCGACGGGCCGTCTGCGCCCGCACTACATGG
Source organism: Streptomyces sp. NPDC048496 (assembly GCF_043200055.1). Taxonomy (NCBI): domain Bacteria; kingdom Bacillati; phylum Actinomycetota; class Actinomycetes; order Kitasatosporales; family Streptomycetaceae; genus Streptomyces; species Streptomyces sp. NPDC048496. The sequence goes on from NZ_JBICXB010000048.1 coordinate 19,340, forward strand.
CCCCGGCGCCGGTTCCGCAGCAGTACCAGCCGTACGGCGGCCACAACCCGTACCTGTCGCCCCCTGGGCAGCCGTATCACCAGCCGCCCCACGGACAGCAGAGCTACGGGAACCGGCCGCCCCGGCATCCCTGGTGACGGGTCAGGCGGACGCCTCGGTGAGTTCCGCCGGCTCCCGCTCGGTCAGCCGGAGGCCGGCGACGGCCACCAGTGCGGGCAACTGCTCGACCGTGCGGGCCGAGGCGATCGGGGCGGCTACGGCCGGACGGGCGGCGAGCCAGGCCAGGGCGACGGTCGCGATCTCGGCGCCGCGCTCCTGGGCCACCCAACGGATTCCAGCGGTGCCACTGTTCCATGCATGGTGCACGCGAAAGCCGTGGCCAAACGGACCGGCAGCCCTGACGTCGGGGGGTGAGCGTCAGGACTGCCGGGGATCGGTGGCGGGCCGGTGGGACCGGCCCGCGTTCATCGGGTCAGACCGTGAGGCCCTTGTCACGCAGCCAGGTCATCGGGTCGATGCCCGTGCCGCTCGGGCTGTGGACCTCCAGGTGGAGGTGGGGACCCGTCACATTTCCGGTGGCGCCGACGCGGCCGATGGTCTCACCGGTGGTGACCTTCTGGCCGGCGCTGACGTCGATCGACGACTGGTGGCAGAACCACAGTTCCGTGCCGTCCTCGAGCTCCAGGACCGTGCGGTAGCCGTAGGAGCCGGACCAGCCCGCCGACTTGATGGTGCCGGTGTGGATGGCCTTGATCGGGGTGCCGGTCGGCGCCGCGAAGTCGAGGCCGGTGTGGTAACCGGAGGACCACATCGAACCGGCTTGGCCGAAGGTCGAGGTGATCGTGTACGAGGAAGTGGGGATGGCGTAACTGGCGGCCAGTTTGGCGAGCCGCTCGGCCTCGGCCTTCGCCTTCGCCTCTTCCTCCGCCTTCTTCTTCTCGGCCGCGGCCTTGGACTCGGCGATGTCCTGCTTCTGCTTCGCCTCGGCTGCCGCCTTCTCCGCGGCTGCCTTCTCCTCGGCCGCCTTGGCCTCCGCGTCGGCGGCGTTCCGCTGCTGCTCGGCCTGCTGGAGGATGCGGGCGCGGAGCGCCTCGCCGGCGTCGGTGGCACCCTGCTCGGCCTCGGCAGTGGTGATGCCCGCGCTGGTCAGCGGTGCGGCGGCGGTCTTGGCCTGGGCCTGGTCGGTGGCGGACCCCTCGGAGAACAGCGCGCCCACGCCGGGGAGGGAGTTGGCGTCGGGGAGCTTGTCCGCGATGGAATCGGGAAGGGAGATGGAGACCGGCGGCTTGCTCTGTGCGCTGGCCATGCCGCCCGCGCCGACGGCCGCGATGACGCCGACGCCGAGAACCGTGGAGCTACGGGCGAGCCCGTTGCGCTGCTTGGCGACGCGGTGCCTGCCGCGTACGGGGCGGACGGACTCCTCGGTGGGGTTCCATTCCTCCCAGTCCCGGTCGGTCTCTCCGGAGCCTTCGGTCCCGAACTCGGCGGTGAACCCGGTGCCGAACTCGGTGTCCGTCCCGGATGCGTACTCAGTGGTGAAGTCGGAGCCGAACCGGGAAGGGGCTTCGGGGGCAGGCTTGTTGGACGCCACGGGGGCGCACTCCTTTCCTTCCTTCTCGCCTACCGGGTTAGCTGACGGGTTCGGAGCAGGAAGGTCTCCTACGGATTCCTCTGCCTCTCACGAGACACAGGCGTCCGATTCACCCCATGTAGGTGGTTCCCCGGTTCCCTTGCGGAATTCGGCGCTCGCGCACGGTGCCGCCACTGACGACGGCTGGGACGACCGCGCTGCGTTATCGAACGTTAATAGACACACGGGCCTGATTCCAAGCTGTTCCCACTGATCGTTCACGGTCTTGGCCTGGACTTTACTGGACACAACCGGGCAGAATCGGGCGAGCTGACGCGGACTCAGTCACTACCGCGTTTCTGACGTTGCGTCAAACGTTATGCAGAGCGGCACTCTTCGATTACGCACAGTGGCATCGTCCTCGTATGCTCACCGCAGCCGCGCCTCATTCCTGCCCGCGCCCCACGATCTTCACGGTCCTGCGCCGCTCCGGCTGCCCCTCCGCGGGCCGTACGACCGCGACCAGCGCCATGTCGTCGGTGGACTTACCGCCCGTGTGCAGCCGTACGTCATCGGTCAGCGCGGACAGCAGCTCCTCGGGCCCGGGGAAGATCCGCCCACGCAGCCGGGCCGCCGGGTCGTAGAACACCCCATGCCTGTCGCGCGCCTCGGAGAGACCGTCGGTGTAGACGAGCAGGGTCGTCCCGGCGGCCAGACCCCAGGCGTCGGCCAGGTCCGGCCACACCCCCAGCCCCATGCCGAGCGGCAGCGCGGGCACGCTCGGCGCCAGCACCTCCACCCCTCCGTCGGGGTGGAGCAGCAGCGGCTCGGGGTGGCCGCGGTTGACGATCCGCACCTCGGCGCCACCGTGCGGGATCTCGGCGAGTACGGCGGTGACGAACCCTTCGACCGGATCGATCCCGCCGCGTCGCTCCCCCTCCCGCGCCAGCGCCCGCTCCAGCCGCTGCGCCACGCCCTCCAGCGAGGCCTCGTGCTCGGCGACCTCCCGGAACGCGCCGATGATCACCGCCACCGCCTCGACCGCGTCGATCCCCTTGCCCCGCACGTCCCCGACCACCAGCCGCACGCCGTGCGGGGTGTCCACCACGGCGAACAGGTCGCCGCCGACGAACTCGTCCGCCTGTGCCGCCTCGTACCGCGCGGCGACCTGCAGCCCGCCGATCCAGTCGTTCGGCTCCGGCAGCACGGCCCGCATGGCGGTCTCCGCGATGACCCGCGCCGAAGCCAGCTGCTCATTGCCGCGCGCTACGACTCCGTTGATGAAGAAGGCGAGGATCGAGGCGGTGAGCACGGTGACGACCTCGAGGGACGGCACGACCTGCAGCACCGTGCCGCTCTCGGTCCGCAGGACGAGGATCGAGAGCAGCGAGGCGACGCCGATACGGACGGTGCCCGCCCGTGCGAAGAACGGTGCGGCGACCAGCGGGGCCGCCACGAACAGCGGCACGGCGGTGAACGGCGGCGGGGTGAGAATGTCGAACACGAGCCCGGCGACGATCAACAGCGCCGGCAGCGCGCGGACGAAGCGCCGGGAAGGGCTGCCGCCCCCGCCCCGCACCCCACGCCGCCTCTCCGCCATCCCCACCTGTGGTCTCCTGCCCGGTACGCGCAGTGGCTCCTGCGGTCTCCTGCCCGATACGCCCCACGGTCTCCTGCCCGGTACGCGCCTGGCTGCGGACGGTGCCGCACTCCACTCCCCAGGCTTGCCGGAGCGGCGTCGCACGGCGACTCCGCATCGGCCGAAGGGGGGACGGAAAACACGAATCAGGCCCGGCACGCATAGAGCGTGCCGGGCCTGATTCTTCAGTAGCGGGGACAGGATTTGAACCTGCGACCTCTGGGTTATGAGCCCAGCGAGCTACCGAGCTGCTCCACCCCGCGTCGGTGAACACAACTCTACGCCATCCGGGACGGACGGTTGACCACTTACTGATCCGGCTGCGCCCATCCGCTCCCACCCCCCCATTTGCCGGTCGGTCTCAGTTCGAGTCGGTGATGTGCGGGGCCCGCTTCGCGTCGACCACCGGCTTCGCCGTGTTCGCACCGCGCTGGAGTGCGTGGAGGATCGCCAGCCCCTGGCTGACCACGCCCGCCGCCATCTCGTTGACACCGTTGGTGCCGTTGAGCACGGTGAGGTCGGCCCCCGACATGCCGCGGGCGGCCGCGTCGGCCAGGGCCGGCAGGTTCTCCACGATCCGGTTGGCGGCGATCAGCTCCTGATTGCCGTCCCGGAGCGACGCGGCACGCGCGGTGTTGGCGTCGGCCTGCGCCTGGGCGACGGTCCGTTCGGCGTATGCACTGCCGTCGGCCTGGAACTTCGCCTGGTCCCGGGCGGCCTCGGCGAGCGTGCGCTGCCGGTACGCCTCGGCGTCCGCCGGACGCCTGACCTCCGCCTCCAGCCGTTGCGCGGCCAGCGCCGCCTGCCGCTCGGCCAGTGCGGTCTGCTCCTCGATGACCTCGTGCGAGGCCCTGGCCTGGGCGAGCGGTCCGGCCTGGGCGGCGCGGGCGTTGCACTGCTCGGTCTCGGCGCGGAAGCCGGCCCGCTTGATCGCGGTGTCCCGTTCGTACTCGGCCTTGAGCGCCGCGGCCTGCTGCTCCCGCTGGGACGCCTCCTGGTCGGCCCTGGCCTCGGCGATCCGGGCCTGGCTGGCGACGGCGGCCGCGTGCGGGGCGGCGAGGTTCTTGATGTAGCCGGTGGAGTCCTCGATCTCCTGGATCTGGAGGGCGTCCACGACGATGCCGAGCTTCTCCATCTCGCCGTGGCTGCCCGCGATGACCTCCTGGGAGACCCGGTTCCGCTCCCGGATGATCTGCTCGACGGTCAGCCCGCCGACGATGGAACGCAGGTGTCCGGCGAAGATCCGGCCGGCGAGCTCCTCCATCTGGTCCTGTTCGGACAGGAAGCGGCGGGCGGCGTTCGCGATGGAGACGGCATCGTCACCGACCTTGAAGACGGCGACGGCGCGGACGTTGAGACGGATGCCCTGCTGGGTGACGCAGTCCTCGGTGATCTCCGCCTCGCGCAGCGCCAGGGAGAGCATGCGCACCTTCTGCTTCACCGGTACGACGAAGCTGCCGTGACCGGTGACGATCCGGAACTGGGTGTCCTGCGTCTGCCGTTTCGATTTCGATCCGGAGATGAGCATCGCCTCGTTGGGGGCGGGAACGTGCCAGAACAACATGAGCGGACTCCTGCCGTACGCCTTTCTCGACGTGATGTCCCGGTGCGGCGCCGCTGTCACCGTCCCCCGGCGTCGACCCCCGGCGTCGGTTCGCGGTTCAGGACGGCAGGCGTTCGACGATCACGCCGCGTGCCGAGACCGAGTCGACGACAACGACGCGTACGTCCCTGTCGATCGACGTCGCCGACCATGCGGTGTAGGCCTCCGACCCACCCCGTACGGCCACCAGTACTTCGCCGGGGCCGTTCGGCGGGATCGGCACGGTGACGCGGCCGATCGCCCCGATCGGGCTCCAGGCGGACCCATCTGCGGCGCTCATACGCCACACGCCTCCCTCGGTCATTCCACGGTACTCCGCGCCGCCTCCGCGGGAACGGCCCCTGGGGAACGGTCCGGACGACAACGAGCAGGGGCCGAAATCTGATGATATGACTGATTTACGGTTCAGTCGTTCAGGACTGTGTCACCGAGACGAAGCGACGAGTCGAACGACGCGACGACCAGGGAGCGGAACGTGGACAGCTACCCCCTGCTCAACCTCTTCTGGACCATGCTCTGGTTCTTCCTCTGGATCATGTGGCTCTTCCTCCTCTTCAAGGTCATCTCGGACATCTTCCGCAGCGACGACCTCGGCGGCTGGGCCAAGGCGGGCTGGCTGATCCTGGCCCTGGTCGTGCCGTTCCTCGGCGTCCTGATCTACGTGATCGCACGCGGTAAATCCATGGGGAAGCGCGACATCGAGGAAGCCAGGCAGCGGGAAGCCGCCTTCAAGGCGTACGTACGGGAAGCCGCCGCCACCGGTGAAACGACCGGCCCGGCGAAACCCAGCGGCGGCAGCGTCGAGGACCTGGCGAAACTCGCCGAGCTGAAGGACCGTGGCGCGATCACGGACGAGGAGTTCCAGCGGGCGAAGACAAAACTTCTCGTCTGAGCTCACCCCAGCCCGCAGTGGACCGCGATCCGCTGGACCAGGTTGTTGCCGAAGCCGCCGCGGTTCCACGGCTGGGTGAGGGGCTGGACCCGGCCCCCGGCATCGGTGGCACGGGCGCTGAGGACATAGGTGCCGGGCACCGCCTTCCACGGCGCCTGCCACCGTTGCCAGGCCCAGGTGTGCCTGCCGTCCCCGTCCGGCGGGGCGAGTTCGGCGTCGTACCAGGAGCGGCCGTCGTCCGTGCTCACCTCGACCCGGGTGACCGGCGGCTCCCCCGACCAGGCGCGGCCCCGGAGCAGTACCCGGCCGGGGCGTACGTAACGGGTCCGGGACATGAAGTCCGGGAACCCGGGCGGGATCATCAGCGCCCGGGGAGCGATCCGGGTGACGGGTTCACCCGGATCGTCGGGCTCCTGCCGGTAGCGGTAGGCGGTCGTCTGCTGGAAGCCGGTGAACGGGGTCTCGGTGAGCCGGATCTCCCGAAGCCATTTCACGTGCGCCATGCCGTACCAGCCGGGCACCACCAGCCGCAGCGGACGGCCGTGCTGCGGCGGCAGCGGACCGCCGTTCATCGCGTACGCCACCAGCACTTCCGGCGTGTCGCCGGTGGCCACGTCCACCGGCAGGCTCCGCCGGTAGTCCTGCTCGACGCCCCGCTCGATACCGTGGTCGGCCCCGCAGAACACCGCCTCGACGGCGTCCGGTTCCACCCCGGCCTCGGCGAGCAGCAGCCGCAGCGGCACCCCGGTCCACTCCGCCGTACCGACCGCCTCGACCAGCCACGGCTGGCTCACCGGCCGCGGTACGAGCCGGGCCCGGCCGTTGCCCGCGCACTCCATCGTGACGCGCAGTGTGACGGCCGGGAACGACCGCAGCGCCGCCAGATCCAGTGCCAGCGGCTTCCGGACCCTGCCGTGCACGGTGAGCTGCGCGGAGCCGTCCGGGATCTCGGGGATGTCGTAGTGGACCAGTACGTAGTGCAGTCCGGGCGGGGTGATGTCGTAGCGCAGCGCCTCCAGCGGCAGACCGTGGTTGCGGGCGGCGAGCGCGAGTTCCTCCGGGCTGATGCCCTCGCCGGGCCCGGCGAGGCGCCCCGGCGGGCTCACATCACCAAGGGCTCGGTCCATGGATTCATGGTGCGCCCGTCCGGGCATCCCGACCACCGCTCCTCACCTGCCGGACACCGCATCCCGCTCTTTGCGCCGCGGCTGCCGATTGCACGGCCCTCCGACCGGCGGGAGCGTGAAGACGACAGCGGTCCGCACCCGCGGCAAGGAGACGGCCATGTGCTCCACCACGCTCGAAGCGATGAGGGCCGCGTTGCGCGGTCCGGTCATCGGCCCGCAGGACCCGGAGTACCGCGAGGCCCGCACGATCTACAACGGCATGATCGACCGGCGCCCGGCCGCCGTGGTGCGGTGCGCGGACGCGGCGGACGTCATGGCCGCGGTGGACTTCGTCCGCGGCGAAGGTCTCGAACTCGCCGTGCGGGGCGGCGGACACAGTGGAGCCGGACTGTGCCTGGTGGACGACGGCGTCACCCTCGACCTGTCACCGATGCGCTGGGCGCACATCGATCCCGCCGCCCGGACCGGCCGGGTCGGCGGCGGCACCCTGATCGGCGATCTGGACCACGCCGCCCACGCGTTCGGTCTGGCCACGCCCTCCGGAATCCTGTCGACGACCGGGGTCGGCGGCCTCACCCTCGGCGGTGGCCACGGCTATCTCACCCGCAGGTACGGCCTGACCGTGGACAACCTCCTCGCGGCGGACGTCGTCCTGGCCGACGGCCGCCACGTCACCGCGAACGGGTCCGAGAACGCCGACCTCTTCTGGGCGCTGCGCGGCGGCGGCGGGAACTTCGGCATCGTCACCTCGTTCGACTTCCGGCTGCACCCGGTCGACACCGTGGGGGTCGCGATCACCATGTGGCCGGTCGACCGGATCCGCGGAGTCCTGGAGTGGTACCGGGACTTCCTGCCGCAGGCGCCCGAGGACCTGAACGGCTTCTTCGCGGCGTTCACCGTGCCGCCCGGCCCGCCGTTCCCGGAGGAGATCCACCATCAGAAGATGTGCGGCGTCGTCTGGTGCTGGACCGGCGGCCCCGAGCTCCTCGAAGCCACCCTGAAGGTCGTGGCCGAACCGGGCCCGCCCGCCTTCCACTTCACCTCGCCGATGCCCTACCCGGCGCTCCAGACCATGTTCGACGCACTGCTCCCGAGCGGACTGCAGTGGTACTGGCGGGGCAACTTCTTCGACCGGATCACGGACGATGCCATCGCCGTCCACGCCAAGTACGCCGAGAACCTCCCCACGGACCTGTCGCTGACGCATCTGTATCCGGTCGACGGGGCCGCCCACCGGATCGGGCCGGACGACACGGCCTGGGCGTACCGGGACGCCGTCTGGTCCGGCGTCATCGCGGGCGTCGACCCCGACCCGGACAACGCCGAGGCGCTCAGGCAGTGGTGCGTGGACTACTGGGAGGAGCTGCATCCGCAGTCGATGGGCGGAACGTACGTGAACTTCATGGGCACGGGCGAGTCCCAGGACCGGGTACGGGCCACCTACGGCGACCACTACGACCGGCTCGCGGCCGTCAAGCAGGCGTACGACCCCGACAATTTCTTCCACACCAACCAGAACATCAAGCCGGCCGGCCGGTGATGAGGTCACGCGTACAGCAGTGAGGTCACGTACCCGGGGCACACCGCTCGTGTCCTCGTGACCGGCTCTTCGTTACCCAGACCATGATCATCTCTTCCGCCGCCCGGTGTCTGGCCGCGGCCTCGCTGGCCGCCGCCGCCCTGGCCACGCCCCTGCTCCTGGCTCCCGCCGTGCACGCCGACGTCCAGGAGAGCAGCCTCTTCCTGACCGTCTCCGGCAGCGAGAACACCTGGATCCGCGGCATCGGCCTCCAGTGTCCGCTCACCTCCGCGAGTCACCACCCGAAGGCGGCGGAGGCCTGCGCCGCTCTGAACGAGGCCGGGGGCGACCTCGACGAGCTGCCCGGCAACCCGCACCCGTGCCTGCTGATCCACGACCCCGTCACGGTCACCGCGCGGGGGACGTACAACGGCGCCACGGTGGACTGGCGGCGCACCTACCCGAACGCCTGCGTCATGGAGGCGAGCGCGGGGCCCGTCTTCGACTTCTGACCTGGCGCCGGCCCTGAACACCCCCTGCCCGGCGCGCAGACCGGGCAGGGTGTTCCGCGGTCAGCGGGCCGCCGCGGCCATCCGCTCCGCGACGCGAACCGCCGGTTCCGAGGGCCGCCCCGAGGCGTTCCGACGTACGTATGGCGATGCTCACCCGCCCGGAACGATCTCAGCGGTCAGCGCGAACAGTAGAGTTTCGGCTGCGTCAAAACCCCCGAACACCGAGGTACCGGCCGTGATCCCCGCAGAGCCCGCAATACCCCCGCCCCCTGCGCCCACCGTCGTCGGGATCGGTGCCGACGGGTGGGAGGGACTGCCCGGGACCTCACGCACGGCACTGTTCCGCGCCGAGGTGCTGATCGGCGGTGCACGGCAGTTGGAGCTGCTGCCGCCGCAGTGCGCGGGACAGCGGGTGCCCTGGCCCTCGCCGCTGCGGCCCGCCGTACCCGGTCTGCTGGCCGCGCACCCGGGGCTCCGCATCGCCGTACTCGCCAGTGGCGACCCCATGTTCTACGGCATCGGGCGCGCCCTCTGCGAGGAGTTGGGCGCCGGGAACCTCCGTGTCCTGCCGCATCCGTCCTCCGTCTCCTACGCCTGTGCCCGGCTCGGCTGGCCGCTGGAGGACACCGAGGTCGTCACGCTGGTGGGCAGGCCCGCCGCCCGCCTGGCCGCCGCCCTGCACGAGGGCCGGCGCCTGCTGGTGCTGAGCGCGGGTGCCAAAACCCCCGCCGACGTGGCCGCGCTGCTGCGCGAACGCGGCTTCGGGCCCAGCCCGATGCGGGTGCTGGAACAGCTCGGCGGCGAGGCCGAGGACTGCGTCACGGGTACGGCCGACGGGTGGGCACATCCGGCGGGCGATCCGCTCAACGTCATCGCGGTCGAGTGCCGTCGTGCCCCGGACGCACTGCGGCTCGGCGCCGTACCCGGGCTGCCGGACGACGCGTACGAGCACGATGGTCAGCTCACCAAGCGGCATGTCCGCGCCGCCACGCTCGGGACGCTGGCCCCGGCGCCCGGCGAGCTGCTGTGGGACATCGGCGGCGGGTCCGGGTCGATCGCCGTCGAGTGGATGCGCACCCACCCGTCCTGCCGTGCCGTCACCGTCGAACGCGACCCGGTGCGGGCCGGACGCATCACCCGTAACGCGGACCGGCTCGGCGTCCCCGCGCTGCGCGTGGTCACCGGCCGGGCACCGGAAGCTCTGGCCGGACTGCCGGTGCCGGACGCCGTGTTCATCGGCGGCGGGCTGACCGTGCCGGGGCTGCTCGACGCCTGCTGGGACGCGCTGCCCCCCGGCGGACGGCTGGTCGCCAACACCGTCACGCTGGAGTCCGAGGCGCTGCTCGCCGAGCGGTACCGGCGCCACGGCGGCGAGCTGGTGCGGCTCGCGGTGGCGCACGCCGTGCCGGTCGGCGGCTTCACCGGCTGGCGCCAGGCCATGCCGGTCACCCAGTGGTCCGTGCGCAAACCCGTCGGCACCCCCTCGATACCGTCCTCGTCAGGAGAGAACAGATGACCGTGTACTTCATCGGCGCCGGCCCCGGCGCCGCCGACCTGATCACGGTCCGCGGCGCCCGGACGCTCGCCGCCTGTCAGGTCTGTCTGTACGCGGGCAGCCTGGTCCCCCGCGAACTCCTCGCCGAATGCCCGCCGGACGCCCGCCTCGTCGACACCGCGCAGCTCAACCTCGACGAGATCACCGACGAGTTGGTGCGCGCCCACGGAAACGGGCAGGACGTGGCCCGGCTGCACTCCGGCGACCCGTCCGTCTTCAGCGCGGTCGCCGAGCAGATGCGGCGGCTCGACGCGGCAGGCGTGCCGTACGAAGTGGTGCCCGGTGTACCGGCGTTCGCGGCCGCTGCCGCGGCCCTGGGGCGGGAGCTGACCGTACCGACCGTCGGCCAGACCGTCATCCTCACCCGGATCGCCCACCGCGCCACCGCCATGCCGGACGGCGAGGACCTGGCCACGCTCGGCCGCAGCGGTGCGCTGATCGTGCTGCACCTGGCCGCCCGGTACGTCGACCGGGTCGTCGAGGAGCTGCTGCCGCACTACGGGGCCGACTGCCCGGCCGCCGTGGTGGCCATGGCGTCCCGCCCGGACGAGCTGATCCTGCGCGGTTCGCTGAGTGACATCGCCGAGCAGGTGAAGGCCGCGGGGGTGATCCGTACCGCCGTCATCATGGTCGGCCGCACGCTGGGCGCCGAGCAGTTCCGCGACAGCCACCTGTACTCGGCCGAGCGCGACCGGCACGTCTGCTGACGGGCGGCGCCGCCCGCGTCAGCGCACATCGCTGCGGCCGACGACCGTGCCCGCCCGGTCGATGCAGATGACGTCCACGGCCACCGGAGCCCCGCGCAGCACCGACAGCGCCTGGTCGCGGGCGGCCACCGCGACCAGGTCGCCCAGCGGGACCCCGGCCGCCGCGCACAGCTGAAGGGCGGCCAGACCCGTGTTGGCGTCCGCCACCTCGGCGGTCAGCGACGCGTCCGCGCCGCCCTGCCGGGCGAGTCCGGCGAGGAACCCCTTGTCGACCTGGGAGCGGGCGGAGTGCAGATCCAGATGGCCCGCCGCGAGCTTCGACAGCTTCGCGAAGCCGCCGCAGACCGTCAGCCGGTCCACCGGATGCCTGCGTACGTACTTGAGCACCGCCCCGGCGAAGTCGCCCATGTCGAGCAGGGCGATCTCCGGCAGACCGTACTCGGCGACGACGGTCTTCTCCGAGGTCGACCCCGTGCACCCCGCCACATGCGTGTGCCCCGCGGCGCGGGCCACGTCCACGCCCCGGCGGATCGAGTCGATCCACGCCGAGCAGGAGTAGGGGACGACGATCCCGGTCGTGCCGAGGATCGACAGGCCGCCCAGGATGCCGAGTCGCGGATTCCACGTGGAACGGGCGATCTCCTCGCCGTGATCGACGGACACGGTGATCTCGACGTCGCCCGTGTCCCCGTGGTCCGCCGCCACGCGCGCGATGTGGTCGCGCATCATCTGCCGCGGCACCGGGTTGATCGCGGGCTCGCCGACGTCGAGCGGCAGACCGGGGCGGGTCACGGTGCCCACGCCCGGACCGGCCCGGAACACCACACCCGATCCCGGCGGCAGCCGGCGCACCGTGGCCCGTACCAGCGCGCCGTGCGTCACGTCCGGGTCGTCTCCCGCGTCCTTGACCACGCCGGCCGTCGCCCGGTCCCCGGCGAGTTCCTCCACCGCCAGCGCGAACGCCGGGCGCTGGTCCTTGGGCAGGACGATGGTCACCGGGTCGGGGAAGTCGCCGGTCAGCAGGGCGGTGTACGCGGCGGTCGTGGCCGCGGTCGCACAGGCGCCGGTCGTCCAGCCCGGCCGCAGACCGGTGTGTTTGAGTTGGGCGCTGCGCCCGCCCTTCGCCTCACTCATGTCTGGACCGATCCCATGCACGTACTCGTCCTCGGTGGCACCACGGAGGCACGCCGTCTCGCCGAGCACCTGGCCGGGGCGCTCCCGGCCGGGGCCCGGGTCACCAGTTCGCTGGCCGGCCGGGTGGCCAGTCCGAAGCTGCCGCCCGGCGAGGTGCGGGTGGGCGGGTTCGGCGGAGCCGAGGGGCTCGCCGTGTGGCTGCGTACGCACCGGGTCGACGCGCTCATCGATGCCACCCATCCTTTCGCCGGGACGATCAGCTTCCATGCGGCGTCGGCCGCCGCCGCCGCCCATGTTCCCCTGCTCGCTCTGCGCCGCCCCGGCTGGGTGCCCACGGACGGCGACCGCTGGCACCCGGTGGGCTCCCTGGCCGAGGCGGCGCAGGCGCTGCCCGGGCTCGGGGAGCGGGTCTTCCTGACCACGGGCCGAATGGGGCTCGCCGCCTTCGCCGGTCTCGACTCGCAGTGGTTCCTGATGCGGTCGGTGGACGCCCCCGACGGACCGCACCCGGCGCGGATGGAGGTCCTGCTGGACCGGGGGCCGTTCACCCTCGGCGGGGAGCGCGAACTGATCCGCCGTCACCGCATCGATGTCCTCGTCACCAAGGACAGCGGGGGTGACGCCACCGCCCCGAAACTGACCGCGGCCCGGGAGTCCGGTGTTCCGGTGGTGGTGGTCCGCCGGCCGCCGGTCCCGGACGGCGTCCCCGTGGTCGCCACGCCGGAACTCGCCGTGGACTGGCTGTCCGGCCTGCTCGGCTGACGGCCTCCCCCGCGGCAGGCCGTGAGGCGGGACCTCAGGCCTCCGGGTAGCGCCGCGGCGTCCACACGATCTGCTGACCGTCCCCCCGCCGCACCGACCGCGTCTGCGAGGAGCCGACCAGCAGGATCGTCCGCATGTCGACCTCGGCCGGTTCCAGCTCCGCCAGGGTGACGATGCGTACGCTCTCCGAGGGCCCGCCCACATCCCGGCCCACCACCACCGGCGTATCCGGCGAACGGTGCTCCAGCAGCAGGTCACGGGCCTTGCCCACCTGCTCGGTGCGGGTCCGCGAACCCGGGTTGTACAGCGCCAGCACCAGGTCCGCCGCCGCGGCCGCGCACAGCCGGGTGGCGATCACCTCCCACGGCTTGAGCCGGTCGGAGAGCGAGATCGTGGCGTAGTCGTGGCCGAGCGGCGCGCCCGCGCGGGCGGCGGCGGCGTTGGCCGCGGTCACCCCGGGCAGCACCCGCACGGGCACCTTCGCGTACGCGTCCTGCGAGGCGACCTCCAGCACGGCGGTCGCCATGGCGAAGATCCCCGGGTCGCCGCCCGAGACCACGGCCACGCGGCGTCCGCGCCGGGCCAGGTCGAGGGCGAACTCGGCACGTTCCGACTCCACCTTGTTGTCGGAGCCGTGGCGCGCCTGTCCCGGGCGGACCGGGACGCGGTCCAGGTACGTGGTGTAGCCGACGAGATCGTCGGCGGCGGCCAGCGCCCCGCAGGACTCCGGGGTCAGCCACAGCGGCCCGGCGGGACCGGTCCCGACGACCACGACCTCACCCACGCGCTCCGCGTCCTCGGCCGCCTCCGGCCGGGGCGCGTCGATCCGGCTGGGCAGCACCGCGACAGCGAAGTACGGAACGGAGTCCGGGTCGGTGTCCGCGAGATCGCCGGTGCGCTCCCCGGCCATCGTGGCGCGCTCCACGTAGTGCGCCTCGTCCAGCCGCCCGGAGGCCTCGAAGGCGCGCCGCACGGCGGGGAACGTGCGCCCCAGCTTCATCACCACGGCGGCGTCGGTGGCGGCCAGGCGGGCCGTCAACTCCTCCTCCGGCAGCGTGCCGGGCAGGATCGTCAGCACCTCCTCGCCCTCGGCGAGCGGGGTGCCGAGCCGGGCGGCAGCGGCGCTGACCGACGTGACCCCGGGGATCACCTCGGTGGGATACCGGTCGGCGAGCCGCTTGTGCATGTGCATGTACGAGCCGTAGAACATCGGGTCGCCCTCGGCGAGGACCGCCACCGTCCGCCCGGCGTCCAGGTGCACGGCCAGCCGGGCCGCGGCCTCGCCGTAGAACTCCTCCATCGCACCCCGGTAGCCGCCCGGGTGGTCGGTGGTCTCCGTCGTGACCGGATAGACCAGCTTCTCCTCGATGTGGTCCGCGCGGATGTGCTCGGCGGCGATGGAGCGCGCGATGGACCGTCCGTGACGGGCGCTGTGATAGGCGATGACATCGGCCTCGGCGATGGTCTGCACGGCGCGTACGGTCATCAGTGCCGGATCGCCGGGACCGAGCCCCACCCCGTACAGCCGGCCCGTGTTCTGCTCGCTCACTCTTACTCTTCCTCGCTGGCGATCGCGTTGAGCGCGGCCGCGGCTATGGCGCTGCCGCCGCGGCGGCCCCGTACGACCAGGTGTTCCAGACCGGACGGATGGTCGGCCAGGGCGTCCTTGGACTCGGCGGCTCCGACGAAGCCGACGGGCACACCGATGACGGCGGCCGGGCGCGGAGCGCCTTCCTCGATCATCTCAAGCAGCCGGAACAGGGCGGTCGGTGCGTTGCCCACGGCCACCACCGCCCCCTCCATGCGGTCCCGCCACAGCTCCATCGCCGCGGCGCTGCGGGTCGTTCCCAGCTTCTTGGCGAGATCGGGGACCGTGGGGTCCGACAGGGTGCAGATGACCTCGTTGTCGGCGGGCAGCCGCTTGCGGGTGACCCCGCTGGCGACCATGGCCACGTCGCACAGGATCGGCGCACCGGAGCGCAGCGCCACGCGGGCAGCGGCCACGACCCCCGGGGTGAAGTCGATGTCGCGTACGAGGTCGACCATGCCGCACGCGTGGATCATACGGACCGCGACCTGGCTGACGTCGGCGGGCAGCCCCGCGAGATCCGCCTCGGCGCGGATGGTGGCGAAGGACTGGCGGTAGATCGCCGGTCCGTCCTTCTCGTACTGGAACACGGTGGTTTCGCTCTCTCCGGTCGGTGGTCGGGCTGCAGCGCCCTCGGGTCGGTGGTTCAGGTACGGGTGCGGCGGGCGGCGTTCACCGCGGCGGCCAGGTCGGACGGGCCGCCGTGGACCGTCACGGGGGCGCCCCGTTCGCCGCCGCGGACCTGGGCCACCTGGTGCCCGCCCGGAACGGCGACGACGTCGGCCCAGGCGCCCTTGGGGTGACCGCAGCGGCGTTCACAGCCGGACCAGTGGACGGGGAGCTGCCCGGCAACGAGCTCTCCGGCGGTCCGCACGAAAGCCTCCGCGTCGCCCCGCACATCCGCCAGGGACTTCGCACAGCCGGGCCGGCCGATGCACGCACCGACCCCCGTCCACGCGGAGTCGGGCCCGGTGATCAATCCGGCCGCGCCCCACTCGCGCAGCCGCGCCGCCGCGTCGCCGGGCGTCACGCCCGTCACGACGACGCTCCGCCACGGGGTCAGCCGCAGCTCGCGGCCCACGCGGGACAGGCTCGCCCACTGCGCACCGGTGAGCCGCCCGAGCGGCACCCCCACACAGACCGCGGTGGAGACGACGCCGTACGCGGGCTCCTGCGCCGCCGTCGCCGGCGGTACGCGCTCCGCGGCACCGGCCACCCGCAGCGCCGCCCTCACCGAATCCAGCAACTCCTCGGCAGCGAACGGAAGTTCGCTCACACGCCAGGCGCCCGTCTCCCGCGCCGCCGCCAGAAACGTCTCGGCGGCGATGAGCGCCGCGCGCGGCGCGTCGTCCCCGGAGACCCTCAGCACTGCCTCCGCGGCCCCGACCCGCAGGAGCGCGCTCCCGTCGCTCCGCCCCAGCAACGTCACATCCGCACCCAGGGCATCAACGTCACCACGGCCGTCGTCCAGCGCGAAGAGAAAGCGGCCGGACAACCCGGCCGCTTTGTCACTTCCGCACAACAGCGCGTCCAGCGCGGTCAGCCACGGCCGGACATCCCGGTGGCCCCGGCCGTCGAGCCCGGAGAGCGGGGAGGCCACGACGTTGCGTATCCGCTCATGGCTCCGGGACGGCAGCAGCCCTGCCCCGGACAGGAGTTCGGCGAGCCGTCCGCCGCACCCCAGGCCGAGGCCGCGCAACTGGACATTGCCCCGCGAAGTGAGATGCAGCTCACCGTCGCCCAACTCCCGCGCGGCACCGTGGAGCGCGTCCGCCTGTCGGGCAGTCAGCACGCCACCGGGGATCCGGACCCGCGCCAGCGCCCCGTCGTCCGCCCGGTGGAGCCGCAGCGACCCCGGGCAGGCATCGCCGCGGTCACGGGAGACGGGCTCCCCCAGGGTTGATGGCGGGGTGTCGGAAGTGGACATGGCGGCGAGCATACCGACCATCATTCCGAGCTGTATGAATCCCATCCGATGCAAGGCCCTTACTATGCCTAGCAACGGGCCACCCGGCCCGGCGTCGCCTAAGAGCCTGTCGGGCGACCTCTGATCGGGCGGTCACGGCGTGGCACGCACGCTTCCGGCGTTGCCGAAATGCCCTAGTAGCTCCGCTACGAGGCCATCCCGGCGCCTTGGAATCGCACGCACCACGCCGCGTCCGCTCTCCGATCGAAGGTCACCCGACAGGCTCTAAGAGGCCTCGCACGTAGGTGGGGTGGAGGAAGGAGCGGGGCGAGGGGCAAGCCTGGCAAGGCGGAGGAGGGAGGCGACGCGGAGCGTCGTCGACCGACGACAACGCCGCCAGGCGCCGCCCATCGGCACGCGACGCCGCCCCACCTACGTGCGAGGCCTCTAAGACGGCGATAGGGGAGGAAGCCCGGTGCGAGTCCGGCGCGGTCCCGCCACTGTGAGTCCGGCCTGGGCGGCCGGGCGAGTCAGGAACTCCCTTCCCCGAGCTCTCGACCCCGCTCGAGCAGGGGAGACCCCATTTCGACACCGCCCGGGGCGTGGACACCCCGAGGAAGGCCCGACGCCGCATGATTCTGCTCCTGTCGACGTCCGACACCGACCTGCTCAGCGCCCGCGCCGCGGACGGTCCGGTGACCTACCGCTACGCCAACCCCTCGCGCCTGTCGCTCGACGACCTCCCCGCCCTCCTCGACGGCACCGACCTCGTCGTCGTACGCCTCCTCGGCGGTGTCCGCGCCTGGCAGGAAGGGCTCGACCAGGTCCTCGCCACCGGCAGGCCGGTCGTCGTCCTCACCGGCGAACAGGCCCCCGACGCCCAGCTGATGGCCGCCTCCACCGTCCCGATCGGGATCGCCGCCGAGGCCCACGCCTACCTGGCGCACGGCGGCCCGGCCAACCTGGACCAGCTGGCCCGGTTCCTCTCCGACACCGTGCTGCTGACCGGCCACGGCTTCGAGCCCCCGGCGCCCGCACCGTCCTGGGGACCCCTGGAGCGCACCGCGCGCGCCACCGACGGCCCGACCATCGCGGTGCTCTACTACCGCGCCCACCACATGAGCGGGAACACCGCGTTCGTCGACACGCTCTGCCGGGCGGTCGAGGACGCGGGCGCCCGTGCCCTCCCCCTGTACGTCGCCTCGCTGCGTACCCCGGAACCCGCACTCATCGACGAACTGCGCGCCGCCGACGCCATCGTCACCACCGTCCTCGCCGCGGGCGGCACCCGGCCCGCCGAGGCATCGGCGGGCGGCGACGACGAGTCCTGGGACGCGGGTGCGCTCACCGGACTCGACGTACCGATCCTGCAGGCTCTCTGCCTGACCAGCTCGCGCAGCGACTGGGAGGACAACGACGAGGGTGTCTCCCCGCTCGACGCGGCCAGCCAGATCGCGGTCCCCGAGTTCGACGGCCGGCTGATCACCGTCCCGTTCTCCTTCAAGGAGGTCGACGAGGACGGGCTGCCCGCGTACGTCGCCGACACCGAACGCGCCGCACGCGTCGCCGGAATCGCCGTACGCCACGCACGGCTTCGCCACATCCCGGCCGGGGACAAGCGTCTGGCACTCGTCCTCTCCGCCTACCCGACCAAGCACTCCCGTATCGGCAACGCCGTCGGGCTCGACACCCCCGCCAGCGCCGTCGCCCTGTTGCGCCGACTGCGCGCCGAGGGATACGACTTCGGGCCCGAGGACGAACTCCCCGGCCTGGTCTCCGGCGACGGCGACGAGCTGATCTACGCCCTGATCGAGGCCGGCGGCCACGACCAGGAGTGGCTGACCGAGGAGCAGCTGGCCCGCAACCCGGTCCGTATCCCGGCCGCCGACTACCGGCGCTGGTACGCCACGCTCCCGGCCGGCCTCCGCGACGCCGTCGAGCGGCACTGGGGTCCGCCGCCCGGCGAGATGTTCGTGGACCGCTCCCGCAATCCGGAGGGCGACATCGTGCTCGCCGCCCTGCGCCGCGGGAACCTCCTCATTCTCATCCAGCCGCCGCGCGGCTTCGGCGAGAACCCGATCGCGATCTACCACGACCCCGATCTGCCGCCCTCGCACCACTACTTGGCCGCGTACCGCTGGATCGCGGCGGCGCGGGACGACGGCGGTTTCGGGGCCGACGCGATGATCCACCTCGGCAAGCACGGCAACCTGGAGTGGCTGCCCGGCAAGAACGCGGGCCTGTCCGCGGACTGCGGCCCGGACGCGGCACTGGGTGATCTCCCGCTCGTCTACCCGTTCCTGGTGAACGACCCGGGCGAGGGCACGCAGGCCAAGCGCCGCGTCCACGCCACCCTGATCGACCACCTCGTGCCGCCGATGGCCCGCGCGGACAGCTACGGCGACATCGCGCGCCTGGAGCAACTCCTCGACGAGCACGCCCAGATCGCCGCGATGGACCCGGCGAAACTGCCCGCGATCCGCGCCCAGATCTGGACCCTGATCCAGGCCGCCAAGCTCGACCACGACCTCGGGCTCGACGACCGCCCGGACGACGAGGGTTTTGACGAGTTCATCATGCATCTGGACGGCTGGCTCTGCGAGATCAAGGACGCCCAGATCCGCGACGGCCTGCACGTCCTGGGCGGTGCTCCGGCCGGTGCGGACCGGGTCAACCTGGTCCTGGCGATCCTGCGCGCCCGCCAGATCTGGGGCGGTACGGCGTCGCTGCCCGGCCTGCGCGAGGCACTCGGGCTGGACGAGTCCGCTGCCACCCGCACCACCGCCGACGAGGCCGAGGAGCAGGCACGCGCCCTGGTCCAGGCGATGGAGGACGCGGACTGGGACCCGGCAGCGGTCGCGACCGTAACAGCGTCGCATCCGCGACCGGTCGCGGACATCCTCGACTTCGCCGCCCGCGAGGTGGTCCCCCGGCTGTCCGCCACCACCGCCGAACTCGACCACACCGTCCACGCCCTGAACGGTGGCTTCGTCCCGGCGGGCCCCTCCGGATCCCCGCTGCGCGGCCTGGTCAACGTCCTGCCGACCGGTCGCAACTTCTACTCCGTCGACCCGAAGGCGGTCCCGTCCCGCCTCGCCTGGGAGACCGGTCAGGCCCTGGCCGACTCGCTCCTGGAGCGCTACCGCACCGACAACGGCGAGTGGCCCACCTCGGTCGGCCTCTCCCTGTGGGGCACCAGCGCGATGCGCACCTCCGGCGACGACGTCGCCGAGGCCCTGGCGCTGCTCGGCATCCGCCCGGTCTGGGACGACGCCTCGCGCCGCGTCACCGGCCTGGAACCGATCGACCTCGCCGAGCTGGGCCGCCCGCGCATCGATGTGACGCTGCGCATCTCCGGCTTCTTCCGGGACGCGTTCCCGCACACCATCGGCCTGCTCGACGACGCGGTCCGTCTCGCCGCGTCCCTCGACGAACCGGCCGAGCAGAACCACATCCGGGCGCACGCCCAGGCCGACCTCGCCGAACACGGCGACGAACGCCGGGCCACCACCCGTATCTTCGGCTCCCGCCCCGGTACCTACGGAGCGGGTCTCCTCCAGCTCATCGACAGCCGCGACTGGCGCACCGACGCCGACCTCGCCGAGGTCTACACCGTCTGGGGCGGTTACGCCTACGGCCGCGAACTCGACGGGCGCCCGGCCCGCGACGAGATGGAGACGGCGTACAAGCGCATCGCCGTGGCCGCCAAGAACACGGACACCCGCGAGCACGACATCGCGGACTCGGACGACTACTTCCAGTACCACGGCGGCATGGTGGCCACGGTCCGCGCCCTGCGCGGCACCGCCCCGGAGGCGTACATCGGCGACTCCACCCGCCCGGAGACGGTCCGCACCCGCACCCTCGTCGAGGAGACGTCCCGCGTCTTCCGCGCCCGCGTGGTCAACCCCAAGTGGATCGAGGCGATGCGCCGCCACGGCTACAAGGGCGCCTTCGAACTCGCCGCGACGGTCGACTACCTCTTCGGCTACGACGCGACGACGGGCGTGGTCGCCGACTGGATGTACGACAAGCTCACCGAGACGTACGTCCTGGACCCGACCAACCGCGAATTCCTGCAGCAGGCCAACCCCTGGGCCCTGCACGGCATCGCGGAACGCCTCCTGGAGGCCGAGTCCCGCGGCATGTGGGCCAAGCCGGACCCTGCGGTACTGGAGGCGCTGCGCCAGGCGTTCCTGGAGACGGAGGGGGACCTGGAGGGCGAGGACTGAGCGACGCCGGTGGTACGTGGGTGTGGCGCTCCGTTCCGCACGGGGCGCCACACCCAGCCGGCGCCGCCCTCTCGTCGACTTCCCCGCGCCCGGTCCGACCGCACCGCCGCCGGTCATGCGTGAGCCGCCCGGCAGGCCGTCCCTCCGGCGGGCGGTCGGCCGGCCGGCCGTGAGGGAACAGGCCGTACCGGACCCGCGCCGGCCGAGGAGCAGGCGGCCGACGAACAGGTGCGTGCGCCGGACGCTCGTGGACCGCCGGGAAGAATCGGCAGGACGTCTGGCGTGATCACTCGGCCGGGTGGTCCCTGCCGGGTGACCGCCCGTCGCGCGTTCAGCGTCGGCGGAACTCGGGATCATGCGCAGGTGATCTTCGTGAACAGCCGCTCCGTGCGCCGCCCCCGTGGCCTCCTGGCCCCGATCGGTCTCGGCGCCCTCGCCGTCCTGTCCCTGCTGCCGGGCTCGCTGCCCGCCGCCGCGCAGCCGGTGACCGCCACTCGGTCCCCCGCTGCCGCACCCCAACCCCCGCTCACCGCCGGGGAGGCCCGGGCCTCCGCGCGGCTCGCCGCGATCCGGAACGATCCGGCCGCGCTGAAGGCCTTCTTCACGGCACTGCCGAAGGGAGGGGACCTGCACAACCACCTGTCCGGCGCCGTCTCGACCGAATACCTCATCTCGCTCGCCGCGGAAGACGGTCTGTGCGTCGACGAGACGACGCTGACCGCGGTCCAGCCGCCGTGCGGCCCCGGCCGGCGGCCGGCGTCGGACGCCCTGTCCGACGGCCCCTTCCGCCGCTCGGTGCTGCGGGCGTGGTCCATGCAGGACTTCCCGCCGGGGCAGTCGGGGCACGACCACTTCTTCGACACGTTCGGGAAGTTCGGCGAGGTCACCTGGCGCCACCGGGGAAAGCTCCTCGCCGAAGTGGCCAACACCGTCGCGAGGCAGAACCAGTTCTATCTGGAGACGATGGTGACCCCCGCGTCGGACGGCGCGAGGGACCTGGCCGCCGAGGTCGGCTGGGACCCGGACCTGGCAAAGCTGCACGGCAAACTGCTGGCCGGTGGCAAGCTCGACAAGCTGGTCGCCGAGGCGAGCCGGGAGACGGACGAGTCCGACGCGGAGTTCCGCACGGCAGCACAGTGCGGCACGCCCCGCGCGGAGGCCGGCTGCCGGCTGCCGGTGCGGTGGATCTCCCAGGTGTCGCGCGGCAGTTCGCCCGAGCGGGTCTTCACGCAGATGGCTCTGGGACTGCGCCTCGCCGAACGGGACAAGCGATTCGTCGCCGTGAACCTGGTGCAGCCGGAGGACTGGGACAGCTCCCTGCAGAACTACAGCCTCCAGATGCGGATGCTCGACTACCTGCACCGCGTGTACCCCAAGGCGCACATCACCCTGCACGCGGGCGAGTTGTGGCCCGGCCTGGTCAAGCCCGAGGACCTGACCTTCCACATCGGTGAGGCCGTGAAAGTCGCCCACGCCGAGCGCATCGGCCACGGTGTCGACCTGGTCCACGAGGACAACTGGCGGCAGCTCGCCCGCACCATGGCCGCCCGGCGGATCGCGGTCGAGGTCCCGTTCACCAGCAACGCGCAGATCCTCGGGGTCAAGGGCGCCGACCACCCCTTCACCACCTACCGCGCCTACGGCGTGCCCGTCGTGCTGGCCACCGACGATCCCGGTGTCTCCCGGATCGACATCAGCCACGAGTACCAGTACGCCGCCACAACGTACGACCTCGGCTACCGCGACCTGAAGGACCTCGCGCGGGCCTCCCTGCAGTACGCCTTCCTGCCGGGCGCCGGCATCTGGCAGGGCAACCCGACCCGGAACGGCTACCGTCTCGCCAACTCCTGCCGCCACGAGACCCCCGGCGCGAGCAACCCCGGGCAGCAGTGCCGACGCCTCCTGGACGCCAGCCCCAAGGCGCGGATCCAGTGGCGCCAGGAAGCCGCGTTCTCGGCCTTCGAGCGGCGGATCGCCACCACCACGACAGGCTGACGGACACGACGCACCGGCTCCGGACACCACGGGCTCCCTCCGGCACATGCGGTCCTCGCGGTTCGCACAGGGGTGGGTGGCCGCCCCTGGGGGCCGGTGTCCTGGGGGCCGGTGTTACTCTCCCCCACTGCATGGGGGGTTTGGCCCAGGGGGGCTCATCACTTCGCGGTGTCGACCGCGGCACATCGTGCCGCGCCCTCTCCATGCACCCGTCGCAACCATGGAGACACCCGTGAGTCACCACACCCAGCCGCGGCGGGCCACTGTCCGCAGGGTTCTCGGCAGCGCACTCGTGCCTGTCCTCGGGCTCGGGCTCGGTATCGCAGCGACCGGCGTCCCCGCCGCGTTCGCCGCCCCGGCCGCCCAGATGGCTGTCGCCGCCACCGCCACCGCGTCGGCGCTCGACCCCTGGGCGGCGTCCGTACCGCTGACGGACGGCACCACCATCCAGGACGTTCTTGACGTGAAGACGGCCAAGAACGGAGCCGTCGTCGCGCTGTGGAACCGCAAGCCCGCCGACAAGAGCAAGCGTGAGCTGGTCGCGGCGGTCCGCCCGGCCGGGAGCACCGTCTGGGGCGCACCGCAGGTGCTGACCACGACCCCCACCGAGCGAGGTGACGCACAGCTCGTCACCTCGGCCGACGGTTCCGTCGTAGCGGCTTGGACGGAGTACCCGAACGACACCCCGCCCGACGGTCAGAAGCCCGGCGTCGTCTTCCGGATGTCCGTGCTCGCGGCCGGTGCCACCACGACTCTGGTGCGCAATTCTCGGCGGCTGCTTGACCGGTAGGTGATGATCGTTCCTGCGGTCGTTACGTGTCGTCCGGCCGTGGAGGGTGGGTTGT
>NZ_JBICXB010000049.1:0-40959 GCF_043200055.1 Streptomyces sp. NPDC048496
CCTCCTGGCCACCTGGACCGGCGCCTGCTCCATATGCGGCCAACCTGCCCCGACACCCGAACCCCACCACAGAACCTAACAAAGCCCTACTAGCGAAGGGAGCGGAAGCTGGTGCGGAGCTCTTCTGTGAAGAGGCGGGGCTGCTCCCAGGCCGCGAAGTGGCCTCCCTTGGGCAGTCTGTTGTAGTGGATGAGGTTGGGGTACGCCTTCTCTGTCCAGCTCTTCGGGGCCTGGTAGATCTCGTCGGGGAAAACGCTCACGGCGACCGGGAGGGAGACGCCCTTGACGCCGAAGAAGGATGCCTTGTTCTCCCAGTAGAGACGGGCCGAGGAAATCGGCGTGTTCGTCAGCCAGTAGAGGGTGGTGTTGTCGAGGACGTCGTCCCGCGACAGGCCTTCGGTGTGCCCGGCGAAGACCCGGGAGATCAGCTTCAAGCTGGGTGTGTCGTGGTCGATCAGGAAGGCTGCCAAACCGACGGGCGAATCCGTCAGTCCGGTCAGCGTCTGCGGGCGCGTCCCCATCATCTGGGCGTAGGCGACATGATGCCTGCAGAAGGATTCCAGTTGCTCGATCGCGCGCTTTTTGGCGGTGCTCGGCGGAGCCCGCTCCCTTGCGCAGATCGCCAGATACGCAGCCGACGCCGACACGCAGGTCCGCGCCGAACTCGGCCTCGACCGCGCCGCGCCCAACGCCTCCACGCTCGGCCGACTCCTGGCCCGCATCGACGGCGACGCTCTGGACGACGCGGTCGGTGCCTGGCTCGCCCGCCACGCCGCCGATCCCGTCGAGGAGGACGAAGCCCTGATCGGGCTCGCCGTGGACGGCAAGGCGGTGCGCGGCTCGCGCACCGACAACAAGACAGCGGTCCATCTGCTGGCCGCCGCCCTGCACGGTAGCCAGACCGTCATCGCCCAACGCCAGGTGACAGCCAAGAGCAACGAAATCCCGGCGATGGCCCCGCTGCTGGCCCGCTTCGACCTGCGCGGCGTGGTCGTCACCGCCGACGCGATGCACACCCAGCGCAAGACCGCCAAGAAGATCGTCACCGCGGGCGGGCACTACCTCCTGGTCGTCAAGGGCAACCAGAAGAAGCTGCGCCGGCAACTGCGCCGCCTGCCCTGGCAGCAGATGCCGCTGCTGGACCGCACCCGCACCGCCGGGCACGGACGGCGCGAGGTCCGGCGGCTGAAGGTGTGCACCGTCGAAGCCGGGCTACTGTTCCCGCACGCCGTCCAGGCCATCGAGATCAAGCGGCGCCGCGTCAGCACCAAGACCGGCAAGGTCCAGACGAAGACGGTCTACGCCGTCACCAGCCTCGCCCCCGGCCAGGCCGGCCCCGCCCGCCTGGCCGAACGTACAGGACCACTGGTCCGTGGAAGCCCTGCACCACGTGAGAGACGTGGCCTTCGCCGAGGACGCCTCCAAGGTCCGCACCGGCAACGCTCCCCGGGCCATGGCCACCCTGCGCAACCTCGCCATCGGCCTGATGCGTCAGGCCGGCTGGACCAACATCGCCGCCGCAGCCGACCACTACCGGTCACGCCCCGACCACGCCACCGCGCTACTCGATCTTGCAGCCTGAGAACGCATCAGCCCTGGGCCGGGATGCGGCGCGGAGCGGGGCGAAAACACGAAAGTTCCTTCTGGGCCGGGACGATGAACTTGTCGAGGGTTGTGAGCTGCTGTCGGTTTGTTGAGTCTCAGGGAGCTGCTCTCCGGAGCGACCGACATCGCCCAGCCGGCGCTGGCCCTCATCGCGTCCGTCGCCGCCGTGACCGGATGGCCATCGCCCTGCCGGGCCGTCCGAGGCAACCCGGCGGCCGAGGTGCCCGTCTACCCCATCGCATGACAGTGGTACGCAGCACATGGCGTGACGGATGGACTTGACCTGCCGGGAACGGCGTGCAACGACGCGCCGTCATGATCGCGGCCGCCCCCCTGGCACCCTGAGCGCCTGCTCCGTGCCGGCCCCGCGCAGTGCGGACGCCGCCCCGGCACGTTCCAGCCATTCGACGGCGTGCGTAGGCATCTGGCCTGCGCCTGAACGCGGCGACTCAACTGCAAGGCCGGCCGGAAAACGATCTTGCCAAGGGCGCGACGATCATGAATCATCCGCATGGTCATGTCATCTACATGATCATGACTTCCGCATGCGAGTTGAGGATTAACTATGAAGATCAAGAATGGCTTGAAGGTCGGCATAGCCGCCGGCGCCCTGGTCGTCGCGGCTGCCACCCCGGCACTGGCGACCATCACCTACCCGGCGGAGGGTGGCACCTGGGACCACGGAGCCGGAACGGCGATCGTGTGGTCGGACTACTACCACGGGAGCAAGTGCCACGGCTCGACCGCCGTCGGTAAGTACATCGACAGTGACGAGGCGGCCAAGGGCAGCTGGTCCTTCGCACAGGCCACCGTGGCCCTGTCGGGGAACAAGGCCTACTACAACACCATGTGCTGATGCGGGTGGGCCTGCCCGCCTGCTGACCATGAGGTGAGCGGGTCGTCCGCGGACGCAGACGCTACGTCTCGCGTGGACGGCCCGTTGCCTGTCTGCTCTGCCCTCCCGGAGCCGTGCTCCCCAATCTCGGGTCGTTCATGCTGCACCGAAGTATCAAGTTCGTCCACGCCGCGGTGCTGGTGTTCTCCGCCGTACTCGCCTTTCTGTTCATCCGAGACCTCGACGGGCGCTGGGCCATGGGGCATTCAGCTGTCGTATGGGTGACGGATTCGAACGGTGCGACCAGCGGTGCACACATCACCCGCGTGCTGACGGAGTTCGCCGATTCCCACCGGGCGACGATCGCCCGTGAGACCCCCGATCTCAAGGCTCCGTACAGTCGTCGACACCTCTATCTCACCGCCGGCGGGCCCCGCTCCGACTGGCTGCGCGATGGCTACCCCGCGTTCGACCGCGACTACGGCACCGATGTGCACCCCGTCGCCGAACTCGGCAATCGTGATGCCCGCGGCTACTACTACGTTTTCGGACCGGACCAAGCTGCCGACGAACTCGCCCAGGTCCTGGCGGGCCTCGGATTCGAGGCCGCGGTCTACCACCCCTACTCCATCGACCAGTTGACTCCGGTCTACAGTGGCAGCGCTCTTCTCCGTTCCTTCTTCATCGTCGCCCTGGCCGTCGTGACGATGACAGGTGCCGGCGTCATGCTCAGTGCTAAGACGTACGGGGTCCAACGGCTGCAGGGCAGAGGCTTCGGGCGGATACTCCTGCGGGACCTCCGTCAGCTGGCCATCTTCTGGATGGCCGCCCTCTTGGCCGTGACCGCCCTGGTCCTCCTGCTGTTGGCCTGGTACAACGGGCTGGCCTGGATCGGGACCTTCGCTCTCGTCGCCCTGGGGTTCGCCGCTGTGCTGGGCCTCGTCGCCCTGGCGGCCCACGCGATCGTCCTCCAGCTGACCTTCCGGACCGAGCTGCTGCGCGCCCTCAAGGGTGAATTGCCCACACGCACCGCTTCGGTGAGCACCTACCTCGTACGGATTCCTGCCCTGCTGCTCGCGGTGGGTATCACTGGTGACGTCGTGCTGGCAGGCCAGAACATCATGGCCCGTGAATCAAGCATCGAGACCTACCGCGAGATCGGGGACACGACGGCGCTCGCTCTCAACGGCAGTATCGCAAGCGAGAACGGCTTGAACGCGCTCACCGAGCAGGTGGGGGGCTGGCTGCGCCAGGCGGACAGAGACGGTCAGATTCTTGTCGTCGGACACCGGCATTTCCGGAATTCGAGCAACCGGGCCGCACTTCCCGACCGTGATCTTCTTCTGGTCAACGAGTCCTACCTCGCCGCGCAGCCGGTCCTCGACGCGGACGGCCGGCGTCTGCCCGGGACAACAGCCGACCGTTCCCGGATACGACTGCTGGTGCCCGAGGGTCTGAGCCGGTACACCGACCGGCTCGCCGCCATGGTCCCGGAGACGTTGAACCCGAGCGAACCGGGCAAGGTCCCCGGCAAGCGGGTATCGGCTCTCAGGATCGAGAACGGGCAACGTCTCTTCACCTACAATCCCCGAGGTCGGCTGCAGAGCAGGACCAACCCCGATGCGGACGAGTCCTTCGTACAAGATCCGGTTCTCATCGTCTTTCCCGACGGGTCCCCCTACATGAGCGACCGCGGGTACATGTCCTATGCCTCCCAGCAGAGTCTCGTCTTCAAGGACCCGGACGATGTCACGGCCGGAATCGCGAAGCACCATCTGGAGACCTACGTCACCGGCATGAGCCCGGTCGGCCAGAACGCCGCCCTCAACCTCCGGGATCTCGTCGCCGACTTCAGGCTTCAGCTCTTCAACCTGGCGGTGGCGATATCGGTCCTGCTTATTACTGGCGTCGGAGCGTGCATCGTCCACGCCCGGAAGAACACACAGAACATCTTTGCCCGGCACATCAGCGGCTGGCGATTCACCGTCACCCACCGCTCCCTCCTGGCCTTGGAGGGTGTCCTGGCCGTCCTTCTCGCTGTCTGGATGCCGTTCCAGATATGGCGGGAGAACCAGCAGAACATGGAGCGTGCGGCCATGGGAGCGGCGCGGCCCACTGCCCCCATCGAGATCACCGGCCTCGACCTCACCGCCAATGCCCTACTCGTCGCCGTCGAGGTCACGGCGGTTGTCGTGGCACTGGCGGTGTTCCACCGCCGGATCGTCAAGGAAGGAGCGGCAGAAGCATGACACCGTACCGTTCTCCCGGAGCCAGCGCATGATCGAGATCGAAAACCTCAGCAAGTCCTACGGCCCCCGCACTCTCTGGTCCGGCCTCGATTTCACCGTCCAGCGCGGTCAGTTGCTTGCGCTGGTCGGCCCGAGTGGCTCCGGCAAGTCGACCCTGCTCAATTGCTTCGGGCTTCTCGACAGCCCCAGTTCGGGAGCGGTCCGCCACGAGGGCAAGGACATCACGGGCTTCGGCCCGGGCGCCGCCCGGCGGTACCGGCGCGATGTCCTCGGCTATCTCTTCCAGAACTACGCCCTGATCGAGAACGCGACTGTCGCCGCCAACCTCGAAGTGGCCATGAAGCCGCGCAGGAGGCGGGGGAACTCCCCGACCGTCGCCGACGCCCTCGAACGTGTCGGGCTGGACGGCCGCCAGAAGGAACAGGTCCACAGACTCAGCGGCGGCGAGCAGCAGCGCGTTGCGCTGGCCCGCCTCATCGTCAAACAACCGGCCCTCGTGCTGGCCGACGAACCCACCGGCGCGCTCGACCACGACAACACCACCCTGGTGGTGGACATTCTCCGCACGATGAGTGATGACGGCTGCGCCGTGGTCATCGCCACGCACAACGACGCTGTCCGAGACCGCTGCGACACCGTACTGACTGTCGGAAGCACGACGGAACCGGAGCCCGTCAAGAAAAAGGAGCACGCATGAAGATCCGTCTCGCCTGGGCTGTCCCGCTCGGAATAGTCGTCCTTGCCGCCATCGCGGTCTTCGCCGTCTACGGCACACACGCATTCACCGTCGCCGGGCGGATCGCGGAGACGGTCTTCTGACGGCACAGGGCCCGGGTGCGCGTGTGGGGGCGAGGTGATCCAGGGCCCGCAGCCCTATGGCGGTGGGGCGGGCGGGCCGTGCGGCCCGCCCGCCCGTCCGATGAACCGTCAGGCGAGGGTGACCTCGACCGGGAGCTTCTTGATGCCGTTGACGAAGTTGGAGCGGACGCGTGGCACGTCACCCGCCAGGCGGATGTCGGCGAGGCGCGGGATGAGCTCCTCGAACATGATGCGGATCTCGGTGCGGGCGAGGAGGTTGCCCAGGCACAGGTGGGGGCTGCCCTTGCCAAAGGTGACGTGGTCGTTGTCGGCGCGGGTGACGTCGAAGTCGTAGGGGTTGCCGAAGACCTTCTCGTCGCGGTTGCCGGAGGCGTACCACATGACGACCTTGTCGCCCTCCTTGACCTGCTTGCCGCCGAGTTCGGCGTCGCGGGTCGCGGTGCGACGGAAGTGGTAGATGGGCGATGCCCAGCGCAGGAACTCCTCGACCGCGTTCGGGATCAGAGAGGGATCGGCCTGGAGCCTGGCCAGTTGCTCGGGGTGCTGGATCAGCGCGAGCATGGAATGCGAGATGGTGTGCCGGGTGGTCTCGTTGCCGGCCACCACCAGCAGCAGGAAGTAGTTGTCGAAGTCCTGCTCGGACAGCGGGATGCCGTCGCGTGGGGTCTCGTTGACGAGTTTGGAGACCAGGTCGGTGCCGGTGCCGCCGCGGCGCCGGCGGGCGAGTTCGCGGCCGTACTCGAAGACCTCGATGGAGGCGGGCGAGCGGAAGGGCAGGTCGCGGTACTTCTCGCTGTCCGCGCTGTGCAGGAGGACGTCGGCGTAGTCGGGGTCGGTGTTGCCGATGATCCGGTTACCCCAGTCGATGAGCCGCTGGTTGTCCTCCGGCGGTACGTCCAGGAGGCGGGCCAGGACGTTGATGGGGAAGTCCGCGGAGACGTCGGCGACGAAGTCGAAGGTGCCCTTGGTCAGGGCTGTGTCAAGGGTCGTGGCCGTCAGGCCGCGCAGGAAATCGGTGTACTGGTTGATGACACCCTGGCCGAACTGGCGCTGCAGGAGGCTGCGCATCGCGCGGTGGCGGACGCCGTCCAGTTCCAGGATCGAGGCGCGCTTCTTGATCTGGTCCTCGTCGACTTCCTCGAGGTTGACGAACTTCGTCGAGGTGAAGGTCTCGGCGTCGCGGTCGACCGTGGCGATGTCCTCGTGCCGGGTGACAGCCCAGAAACCGGAGTTGGGGGCCTCCTCGGGCTGCCAGTGCACCGGGTCCTCGTGGCGCAGGGTGTGGAACATGCGCCACGGGGTGACGCCGTCCAGGAAGTTGTCGTTGTCGGCGAGGTCGACCTCGTCGAGGGGCATGGGGTCGAAGGGGTTCGGCATGCGGTGCTCCTGTGGGCGGTGCGGATCGATCAGAGGTGGTAGGAGTACTCGGTGAACTCCCAGTCGGTGACATGGCGGTTGAAGCGGTCGAGCTCGTCACGCTTGTAGGCGAGGAAGGAGTCGGTGAAGTCCTTGCCGAGGATCTCGATGAGGGCCTCGTCGGCCTCCAGTGCGTCGAGCGCGGCGGGCAGGCTCATCGGCAGCATCTGGGACTTCCGCGGGTCGTAGCCGTAGCCCTCCAGCGGGGCCGGTGGCTCCTGGCCTTCCCGTACGCCGAGCAGTACGGCGGCGGAGAGGGCGGCGATCGCCAGATACGGGTTGGCACTGGCGTCGCCGAGCCGCACCTCCAGACGGGCGCCGGAACCGCGCTCGGGCGGGATGCGGACCATGGCGCTGCGGTTGTCCAGGCCCCAGTCGATCAGCCAGGGGGCGAGGGTGCCCGGTCCGAACCGTTTGTACGAGTTCACGGTCGGGTTCAGCAGCGCGGCCAGGGCCGGGGCGTGAGCCAGGATGCCGGCGATGGCGTGGCGCCCGGTGTCCGACAGCCCGAAGGCTCCGGACGGGTCGTCGAAGGCATTGCGGCCCTGGGCGTCCTCGCCCGAGAAGTGCAGATGGAAGCCCGAGCCGCCCGCGTCGTTGAAGGGCTTGGCCATGAAGGTCGCGAGCTTCCCCTCCTTACGGGCCAGTTCCTTGACGGCCGACTTGAAGAGGAAGGCGCGGTCGGCGGCGTCCATGGCCTCGGAGTGCGTCAGGTTGATCTCGAACTGCCCGGCGTCGAACTCGTGGTTCCCCGTGACGACACCGATTCCGAGATCACGCAACTGCCGCAGTGTGCGCAGCAGATGGTTGTCGGCGTCGGCACGCAGCCCGGCGGTGTAGACGACACCCGTGGTGGCCTGCGCGTAACGGCGCCAGCCACTCGGCGTTCCCGGGGCCCCGTCGAGCAGGAAGTACTCCAGCTCGGGGCCGACGACGGGGCGCAGTCCGGCCTCCGCGCATCGGGCCAGGACAGCGCGCAGCAGGTCGCGCGGTGACTCGGGGCTGGGCGCGCCGGTGGCGGGGTCGATGGTGTCGCCGAGGCACCAGGCGACGCCGGGCTCCCACGGGAGGACGTGGACCGCGTCCAGGTCGGGTCGTACGGCGATGTCCGGCAGCCCGGCATCCAGTCCGCCCGGCACGGCGACGACGTCGCCCTGAGGACTGGTGTGGTACACGGCACGGCAGAAGGCGAGTCCGTGTTCGCAGGCCGAGGGCAGGTGGTCCAGGAGGACGTCGCGGGCACGGTCGGTGCCGATGAGGTCGGGGTAGGTCACCCGGACCACGTCGATGCCGTCGGCGGCGAGCCGATCCATGTGCCGGCGGACTTCTGGGGTGTCTTGAGCGCTCACCGATGCCTCCTCGGCGGATGTGAACGGGCGAGATGGCCGACGGCCCGATGTCCTGCCAGTCCGGTGACGGCCTGGCGGGGGCGCTGGGCCGGGGACCAGAAGCGGGGGCGGCGCCCGAGCTTGTCGTTTGGCGGCAAACGGTATGGACCGTTGCCACCTTCCCGCAAGGGCCTGGACCAAAGAATTTATCCATCCGGATAGGTGTTGACCAGGGTCCGACTCCTTCCTATCTTGTTTGAAGCCAAACGAGTAGGGGGTTCTTCGGACCCCTTTGGCCGAGGGCCCGGCCGCGGGCCGGGCCCTCCTCCCCCGCCATCCGCGCCCCGATGCCCGTCACATCCAGGAGGACCGGCCATGAAGGTCGTCGTCGACATGAACAAATGCCAGGACCACGGCCAGTGCGTCTTCGCGGCCCCCGACGTCTTCCAGCTCGACGACAACGGGCGCCTGGCCTACGTCTGCGACCCGGACGACGCGCTGCGCGACGAGGTCGAGGAAGCCGCGGACGTCTGTCCGCTGCAGGCCATCCGGATCGAGGACTGACATGACCACGGAACGCATCGTCGTGGCCGGCGCCTCCATGGCCGGCCTGCGCGCGGCCGAGCAGCTGCGCGCAGCCGGCTGGACCGGAACGATCACGGTCATCGGGGACGAGCCGCACATGCCGTACAACCGGCCCCCTCTCTCCAAGGAGGTGCTCGCCGGCAAGGCACCCTTCGAGTCCCTCGCCTTCACTCCGCGGGCGAGCACCGCCGACGTGGAGTGGCGGCTCGGCACCTCCGTCACCGCCACCCGCCTCGCCGAGCGCGTCGTCGTCCTGGACGACGGCACGGAACTGGCCTTCGACGGCCTGGTCGTGGCCACCGGCATGCGACCCCGACGGCTGCGCTGCGACGGCCCCTCGGGACCTGACAGCGGCCGCCATACGGTACGCACGCTCGCCGACGCCCAGGGGCTGCGGGACGAGCTGACCCGGCCCGGCGTACGCGTGGTCGTGGTCGGCGCCGGTTTCATCGGCTGCGAGGTCGCCGCGACCGCCGTCGGCCTCGGTGTCACCGAGGTGACCGTCGTCGACCCCGAACCGCTGCCGATGCTGCGCCCGCTGGGCGAACTACTGGCGCGCGCGCTGCACAAACGGCACGAGAAGCGCGGGGTGCGCTTCGCACTCGGCACCGGCGTCTTTGGCTTCGAGGGCGAGGGCCGGGTCACCGGAGTCGTCCTGAGCGACGGGACGGTCCTCGCGGCCGACGTCGTCGTGGAGTCCGTCGGCTCGGTCGCCAACACCGAGTGGCTCGACGGCAACGGCCTGGACCTGAGCGACGGTGTGCTGACGGACGAGCAGCTGCGCGTCGGCGGTCTCCCGTACGTCGTCGCGGTCGGCGATGTCGCCCGCTTCCCCAACGCCCGCTACGACGACGTCCCCCGCCGCGTCGAGCACTGGTCGATCCCCACCGACACCGCCAAGCACGCCGCGAAGAGCCTCGTCGCCCATCTCACCGGGGCCGACGCCGAGGCGGGCCCCTTCGCGCCGCTTCCCACCTTCTGGAGCGACCAGCACGAGTTCAGGCTGCAGTCCTTCGGCGCCCCGCTGCTCGGCATCGGCGATGTCCGGGTGCTCGACGGCGACCCGGACGGCGATGTCCTGGTCGGCTACCACGCCGACGGCCGCCTGGTCGGCGTCGTCGCCCTCGGCGGCCATGCCGCCACCACCGGCGCCGCTCGCTTCCGCGCCCAGCTGCTCAAGCAGCCTGCCCTCACCTCGTAAGGAACATCTGTCATGGCCAGTGTCCGTGGTTACTTCCATCCCAAGACGGCGACCGGCGACTCGTCGCTGATCCCCTCGCCGCCCTGGCGCTACTCCGGCGACCTGCTCACCGTCGAGTACCGCACCGATCCCGCCCGCGTGCGCGAACTGCTCCCAGAACCCCTGGAGTTGGCGGAGGATGACCCGGGTGCCGTCGCGCTGATCTGGGCCGACTGGCAGTCCTGCTCGACCAGCGGGCAGGAGCTGCTCGACCCGGTACTCTCCCAGTACAAGGAGGCCTTCGCGGTCGTCCGCTGCTCCTACAAGGGACGGACATACTCCCGCTGCGTGTACATCTGGGTCGACAAGGACTTCGCGATAGCCCGCGGACTGCACCAGGGCTACCCGAAGAAGCTCGGCTCCATCCACCAGACGCGCCCGCACCCCTACGGGCCTGCCCCGCGGATCGAGGCGGGCGCCCGCTTCGGCGCCACGCTCGCCGCGGCCGACCGGCGGCTCGCCCAGGCCGTGGTCACCCTGCGGGAGCCGTCCGGGACCAACGGCTTCGTCAACGGCCATCCGATGGCCCACCACCGCTGGCTGCCCTCCATCGAGAAGGGCAAGGGGCTCGCGCTCGACGAGCTGATCGAGACCGGCGCGGCATCATTCGAGGCCGGGCAGCCCTGGACCGGCGACGCCGATCTCGAACTGTTCGAGGCCCCCACCGAGGAGCTGGCCCGCCTGGAGATCCGGGAACCGATCGCCGCGTACTACCGCCAGGTCGGTGTCGTCTGGGACGGCGGCACCCTGCTGGAGTCCGGCACCTCGGAAGCCGAGTAACCCCTCTATGCCCCAGACCACTTGGAGACCGGACATGACCGAACACACCCTCACCGTGGCCGGGGTCGCCGTCGACACCCGGCACTGGATCGGCGGCGAGCGCATCGCCTCCTCCGAGACCTTCACCGATGTCTCACCCATCGACGGCAGCACCCTCGGCGAGATCTCCCGGGGCACCGCGATGGAGGCCGCAGCCGCTGTCGCCGCCGCGAAGGCCGCCTTCCCCGGCTGGGCCGCCACCGCGCGCGCCGAGCGGGCCCGCATCCTGCACGCCATCGCCGACGGTGTCGACAAGCGCATCGAGGACCTGGCGATCGTCGAGACCCACGACAACGCGGCTCTGCTGCGCTCGCACCGCCGCGGCGTGATGCCGCGCGTGGCGCACAACTTCCGCTTCTTCGCCGACTGGCTGCTGAAGCTGGAGCACGAGGAATTCGAGACACGCGGCCACACCAACCACGTCAGCTGGGACCCGGCCGGCCCCTGCGTGCTGATCACCCCGTGGAACGCCCCACTGATGCTGGCCACCTGGAAGATCGCCCCCGCGCTCGCCGCCGGGAACACCGTGATCCTCAAGCCCGCCGAGTGGACCCCGCTCACGGCATCGCTCCTCGCGGACATCGCCGCCGAGGCGGGCCTGCCGGCCGGTGTGCTCAACGTCGTGCAGGGCTACGGCGCCGAGGCGGGCAGCGCGCTCGTCTCCCATCCCGATGTACGCCGGATCAGCTTCACCGGTTCCGTACCGACCGCGAAGGCCATCGGCGCCGCTTCCGCCGCTAACCTCGTGCCCACCAGCTTCGAACTCGGCGGCAAGTCACCCCTGTTGGTGTTCGCCGACGCCGACCTCGACCTCGCGGTCGACCTCGCCGTGGAGCAGTACGACAACGCCGGACAGGTCTGCCTGGCCGCGACCCGCATCCTCGTCGAGGAGTCGATCGCCGACGAGTTCACGAAGCGGTTCGCGCAGAAGGCCGCCACCCTCAAGCAGGGCGACCCACGCGACGAGGCCACCGACCTCGGCCCCAACATCCACCCCCGCCAGCTGGAGAAGATCGACGGCTTCGTGCAGCGGGCGCTGGCGGCCGGCGCACGCGCGGTCATCGGCGGTGCACCCCACACAGACCTCGGCGGCCTCTACTACCGACCGACCCTGCTCACCCAGGTCGCCCAGGACAGCGAGGTCGTCCAGGAGGAGGTCTTCGGCCCGGTCCTGACCCTCCAGACCTTCGCAACCGAACAGGAGGCGGTCGCGCTGGCCAACGACACCCGCTTCGGTCTCGCCGCGACCCTTGCCACCGGCGATCACGAGCGCGCCGAGCGCGTCACCGCGCAGCTCGTCGCGGGCACGGTCTGGGTCAACTGCTTCTTCGTACGAGATCTGCAGGCGCCGTTCGGCGGCTCCCGCCAGTCCGGAGTCGGCCGCGAGGGCGGCACCTGGAGCTTCGACTTCTACTGCGACCTCAAGAACACCGTCACCGCCCCCAAGGGATGGCAGAACCATGGGTGAGATCGTCGGGGCGGGCCTGCTCGCCCATGTCCCCACCATCGTGCTGCCGGAGGCCGACCGGCTCGCCCTCAACGAGGGCAAGGAGATCACCCTCGTCACCGGCCTGCACCAGCTGCGCCGCGACGTCTTCGAGCGCGACACCTACGACACGGTCGTCGTCCTCGACTCGCACTGGGCCACCACGGTCGAGTTCGTCGTCACCGCCCAGCAGCGCCGCGCCGGGCTCTTCACCTCCGAGGAACTGCCGCGCGGCATGTGCCGGATGCCGTACGACTTCCCCGGCGACCCCGAACTCGCCCGGAACATCGAGAAGTTCGCCGACAAGCACGGCACCTGGATCACCGCGATCGACGACGACTACCTGCCGATCTACTACGCCACCATCAACCTCTGGAAGTTCCTCGGCGAAGGCCTTCCCGACAAGAAGTGGGTGACCATCGGGGTCTGCCAGACCGGCGACATGGAAGACCACCTGCGGCTGGGCCGGGCACTGGCCGACGGCATCGCGGCCACGCCCGGCCGCCGGGTCCTCCTCATCGCCTCCGGCGCGCTCTCTCATACCTTCTGGCCGCTGCGCGAACTGCGCGACCACGAGACGAGCGACCCCGCCCACGTCTTCACTGCCGAGGCCCGCGAGGCCGACCGCGAGCGCATCGCCTGGTTCGAGGAGGGCCGCCATGACAAGGTCCTCGACACCATGAACGAGTTCTGGAAGTACAAGCCCGAGGCGAAGTTCTTCCACTACCTGATGATGGCCGGCGCGCTCGGTGAGGGCGCGTGCACGGCCAAGGGCCGCCGGTACGGCGAGTACGAGAACTCCATCGGCACCGGCCAGGTCCACCTCTGGTTCGATCGCCCCGCCGACGGCTGGACCGGTACCGGCCTGCCCGTATCCCCCTCCCCGCGCACCCCGCACAGCCGCTCCTAGAAAGGCCCGCCATGCCCGAGTACCGCCGCATCCTCCTCGACGGAGCCGCCGTCGAGACTCTCCGTGACGGAGACGAACTCGTCGCCGGCGACGGCCGCCGCGTCAAGATCGACGACGCCCAGCACCTGCCGCCGGTCGTGCCGTCGAAGGTTGTCGCCGTCCACCTCAACCACCGAAGCCGCGTCGACGAGTTCCGGATCGACCTCACCCCGACCCCGACCTACTTCCACAAGCCGACCTCCGCCCTCAACTCCCACAAGGGCGCCGTCGTGCGCCCCGAGGGCTGCAAATGGCTCAACTACGAGGGCGAGGTCGCCATCGTCATCGGCAGGACGGCGCGCAACATCTCCCCGGCCGAGGCGGGCGACTACATCGCGGGCTACACCGTCGCCAACGACTACGGCCTGCACGACTTCCGCGACACCGACGCCGGCTCCATGCTCCGCGTCAAGGGCTCCGACACCCTCTGCCCCCTCGGACCGGGTCTCGTCACCGACTGGGATTTCCACGGCAAGTACCTGCGCACCTACGTCAACGGTGAGGTCGTCCAGGACGGCTCGACCGACGAGATGGAGTGGGACATGCACTACCTCGTCGCCGACATCGCCCGCACCATCACCCTCCACCCCGGCGACGTCCTGCTGTCCGGCACCCCGGCCAACTCCCGCCCCGTACAGCCTGGCGACGTCGTCGAGGTCGAAGTCGAGGGCCTCGGCCGGCTCACCAACCACATCGTCCCCGGACCCACCCCCATCCGCACCGACGTCGGTGCCCAGCCCACCGAGTCCGAGGAAGTGCTGTCCACCGCGCTCGGCGGCGACTGGGAGTTCCGCGGCGTCCGCCCGCCCAAGCGCTGACAGCGCCGCACGACCGCGCCGCACCGGGCCTGACGCGGGAGGTCGCACGGTGCGGCGCGCCCGTACGGACAGCTCTTCACCGCGCGCCCGGGGCCTTGCCGGCGCGTGCACCCCCATCCACAACCGGCAGGTAGGGTCCCCGACATGACCAAATCCGCCGAGACCAGCAAAGACGAGGGCGAAGGCAGGCGAGCCAAGCCCCGCAAGCGGGTGAACTACGGAGCGGGCCGCGAAGCCCTGCTCGGCGCCGCCGTGCGGGTGGTGGCCCGCGGTGGTCTGCGCAAACTCACTTACCGCGCGGTCGCGGAGGAGGCCGGGGTCACCCACGGCCTGGTCGTCCACCACTTCGGCTCGCGTGACACCCTCATCGAGGAGGCGCTGA
The DNA here is from genome assembly GCF_043200055.1 of Streptomyces sp. NPDC048496. Classification (NCBI taxonomy): domain Bacteria; kingdom Bacillati; phylum Actinomycetota; class Actinomycetes; order Kitasatosporales; family Streptomycetaceae; genus Streptomyces; species Streptomyces sp. NPDC048496. The sequence continues at coordinate 14,532 of NZ_JBICXB010000049.1, forward strand.
CCCACGCCGTGCACACCAGCCTGAGCACCAGCGCGCTGGAGCCCGGCACCGGCAAGGTGACGGACTTCTCGACCGGGCTGTCGGAGATGGTCACCGCTGATCCGGACATCCAGGTGTTCCAGTACGAGCTGCTCCTCGAATCCCGCCGCAGGCCCGAGCTGCTGCCACCGCTGCGTGCGCTGTACGACGAGTACTTCGAGGCCACCCAGCGCGAGCTCACCCGCATACTGCCGGGCGATGCGAACCCGGCGCTGATGCGGTTGGTCTTCGCTGCTCTGGACGGCCTCGTCCTGCACCAGCTCGTGTTCGACGAGCCGAGGGTCACCGACGCCGCCGTGGAGGAGCTGAGGGTTCTCCTGCGGCTGCTCGACACCGACGGGGGCGCCGAGGGGGCCCTCTGACCCCCACCGGCACCTCGCGAGGCCCTGGACGCTCGGCGTCCGGGGCCTCGTTCGATTCCGCACCGGAGCCGTCGCCGTACGCGAGGAGGCGTGCACCGTACGTGAGGAGCGGTGCGTTTCAGGGGCTCGCTCGCCTCGCCTGGCCTTGTCTCGCCGATGCCGCTTCGATTTCGGCGCCGTGAGGAGCCGACAGTGCGGCGGGAATCCTCTTCAACCCCTTGCCAAACGGATAGTTCACGCCCAGGATGAGGCAACTCGTTTGGCCTGAAACAAACCACCCCCTCCTCATTCCCCGGCAGGTGATCCGAGTGGACAGTCAAACGGTCGCAAGGCAACAGACCGTGCAGGACGCGCCCACCGCAGGCAAGCTCAAGCCCAACGCCCTCGGCGTCCTGGGCATCCTCTTCTTCGTCCTCTCCGCGCAGGCCCCGCTGACCGGCATCGCCGGAGCCTCCCCCATCTCCGTCGGCCTCGGCAACGGAGCGGGCGTACCTGCCGCGTACGTCGTCGCCGGTCTGATGATCCTGCTGTTCTCGGTCGGCTTCGTCGCCATGGGCCGCCATGTCGTGGACACGGGCGCCTTCTACACGTACATCGGCAAGGGCCTGGGCCGGACCACCGGATCCGGCAGCGCGGGCGTGGCCCTGTTCGCCTACTGCACCATCCAGGCCGCCATGTACGGGCTGTACGGGGAGCTGGTGAGCGGTCTGGTCTCGCACTACGCGGCCCTGGACACGCCGTGGTGGGTCTGGGCGTTGGCCACGATGGTGGTCGTCCAGGCGCTCGGCGCCGCCGGCATCGAGATGGGCGCCAAGGTCCTCGCGGTCTTCGTCCTGGCGGAGTTCAGCATCCTGCTCGTCTTCGCGCTGGTCACCCTGTTCAAGGGCGGCGGGCCCGAAGGGCTCGGCTTCACCCAGAGCTTCTCGCCGGCAGCTGCCCTGCAGGGGGCTCCCGGAGTGGCAATGATGTTCGCCGTGGCATCGATGTTCGGCTTCGAGGCCACCGCGATCTACGGCGAGGAGGCGCGCGAACCGCGCAAGACCGTCCCCCGGGCCACCTACCTGTCGGTCGCCGTCGTCACCGGCTTCTTCGCCTTCACCTCCTGGATGCTCATCTCCTCCTACGGTGCTTCGCACGCCACCGCAGCCGCCGGAAAGGCACTGGAGAGCGGCGACGCCACGGCGTTCGTCTTCAATCCCGTCGCCGACCAGTTCGGCGGATGGGCTTACGACGTACTGCCGATCCTGCTCGCGACCTCGCTCTTCGCGGGCATCCTCGCCTTCCACAACTCGGCCAACCGCTACCTGTTCTCGCTCAGCCGTGAGGGGCTACTGCCCCGCAAGCTGTGTGCGCTCAACCAGCGCCGTTCCCCCTGGGCAGCCGGCAGCGTGCAGACCGCGATCGCGCTGGTGCTGGTCGCCCCGTTCGCGCTGCTGGGCAAGGACCCCGTGCTGACGCTCTTCTCCTGGTTCAGCGGAGTGGCCGTCCTCGGGATGATGCTCCTGTATTTCCTGACCTCGGTTTCGGTGATCGTCTTCTTCCGGCGCGAGCGCCTCGACACCCGCCCCTGGAACACCCTGATCGCCCCGGCCCTCGGCGCGCTCGGCCTCGCGGGCGCCATCTGGCTGATCCTCGCCAACTTCACGACGCTCATCGGCGGTGACCCCGGCACGGCCGCCTGGCTCGCGCTCAGCGTCCCGGCGGTCCTGGTCCTGGGCGCCGTGGCGGCACGGATGGTGCGCGGCAAGGCGGCTGTGACCGCCTGATCCGCCCTCCCCCTGCGGCGCGCTCCCGGCGAACGGCCCCGGGCGCGCGCCGCGGGGGCGCCACCCCCGAACGGCCGACATCATCTCCCACCGCACCGGAAGGCTCTGACCGACGAGGTCACCGCGCTGGTGCTGCCCGGTCCCGCAGGACGCGCATCTGCACGCCCACATCAGTCGGCGGCGTGGGCCACCTGGTCCAGGAAGCCGTCGACGAGGCGGCGGGCATTGGCGCGAGCGACGGATTCCATGACGCGGCTGCGTACGAGCAGTTCGTCCGGGTCGACTCCGTGCCGTACGCACTGCTCCGCGCCGCCGAGGTCGACCCACCCTCGCACCATCGCCGTGGTGACCTCAGGGTGGAACTGCACGCCCAGCGCCCGCCCCGCCCGGAAAGCCTGCGTGCACACGGTGTTGCGGGCCAGCGCCACGGCACCGGGCGGCAGGACACAGCGGTCGTAGTGCCACTGGAACCACGGCCCCGGCGGCACCAGGTCGGGAACCTCGGTCTCGACCTCCGTCCATCCGATCTCGGGCCGCGGGGAGGCTTCCACCGAGCCACCGAGGGCGGTGGCGAGCGCCTGGGCGCCGAAGCAGACGCCGAGGACCGGGATGCCGAGGTGGTGGGCCTTGCGCAGCAGCGCGAGCTCGCCGCCGATCCAGCTGCCGATGGCCAAGTCGTCGTAGACCGACCAGGGGGCACCGAGGGACACGACCAGGTCCCAGCCATCGGCGTCGGGGAAGTCGAACTCCACATTCGGCGCGTGGTGGCGGGACTCGGGCACGACCGTCACCGTGGTGAGTTCGTATCCGTGCTCGACGAGGCGGTCCCCGACCCGCCCGGGCTCCGTCACGTGGTCGTGCTTGATGACGAGTGCTCGCACGATGGTCGCTCCCTTCCGCTGTCCCTGGACCCGCCGGATCACCCAGACCGGTCAATCGTATGGATCCAAATGATACGTGGAACTCGCCTCCCGGGAACCCTTGTGAGGGGCCGCTCGCCATCATATCGTTTGAGCCCAAATGTATTGGATCTGACCTGGAGGCCACCCATGCTGGATGTCACCCATGAGGAGTGGCTGCGCCGAGCCGAGGAGCTGGACCTGTCCGGGGTCCACCACATCGACGGCGCCGACGAACCCGGTGGCGGTGGGAGCTACGCCGTTGTCTCTCCACGCAACGGCCAGGTGCTGACCCAGGTCGCCGACGGAGGCCACTCGGAGGTGGACGCGGCCGTCGCCGCCGCCCGCCGGGCCTTCGACTCCGGCCCCTGGCCACGCCTGGCGCCCGCCGACCGCGGCCGGGCGCTGCTGCGGATCGCCGATCTGCTGGAGGAGCAGCGTGACCAGCTCGCGCTCGCCATCAGTCTGGAGATGGGCAAGCCCATCACGGACGCGTATGCCATCGAGCTGCGCGCCGCGATCAATACCTTCCGCTGGTACGGACAACTGGCCGACAAGGTGACCGACGAGTCCCCCCACACCGCCCCGGACGCGCTCGCGCTCGTCACCCGGGAGCCGGCGGGCGTCGTCGGCGCGGTGGTGCCGTGGAACTTCCCCCTGACGCTCGCCTCCTGGAAGGTCGCGCCCGCACTCGCGGCCGGCTGCACCGTCGTACTGAAGCCCTCCGAGAACTCCCCGCTGTCCGCCCTGCTGTTGGGCCGCCTCGCAACCGAGGCCGGGCTGCCGCCGGGCGTCCTGAACGTCGTCACCGGCGACGGCCCCACCGCCGGGCGGGCGGTAGGCCTGCACCCCGACGTGGACGTCCTGGCCTTCACAGGGTCGACCGCCGTGGGACGGCACTTCCTGCGCTACGCCGCCGACTCCAATCTCAAGCGCGTCTGGCTGGAGTTGGGCGGCAAGTCGCCCAACATCATCCTCCCGGACGCCCCCGACCTGGAGAAGGCCGCGGCCACCGCCGCCTGGGGCATCTTCTTCAACCAGGGCGAGATGTGCACGGCACCCTCGCGACTGCTCGTCCACTCCTCCGTCGCCGAGCGCGTCACCGAGGCCATCGTGGAGCGCGCACGGAAACTGCGAGTCGGTGACCCCCTCGACCCCGCCACCGAGATGGGCGCGCTGGTCGGCGAGGGACACCTGGAGCGCGTACAAGAACACATCGGGACCGGCCTCCACGAGGGCGCCCGGCTGCGGACCGGCGGTGACCGCACACTGACCGAGTCCGGGGGCAGCTTCCTGCGGCCCACCGTCTTCGACCGGGTGGACCCCGGCATGCGGCTGGCCCGGGAGGAGATCTTCGGCCCGGTGCTGTCCGTCCTCACCTTCGAGGACCTCGACGAGGCCGTCGCGCTCGCCAACGCCACCGAGTACGGTCTCGCGGCCGGGCTGTGGACGTCCGACCTGTCCACCGCACACCGGGTCTCCCGCGCCCTGAAGGCCGGGACGGTCTGGGTCAACTGCTACGAGGAGGGCGACCTGACCGTGCCCTTCGGCGGGATGAAGCAGTCCGGCAACGGCCGCGACAAGTCCGCGCACGCCCTGGAGAAGTACACCGAACTCAAGACCACCTGGATCCAGCTGTGAGACCGCTCATCGCCATTCCGGCCCGTTTCTCCGCGTCCACCTCCGCCCTGCGCTACGCCGCCGAGGTCAACGCCCGGGCGCTCGTCGACGCGGTGTGGCGGGCGGGCGGCGAACCCGCGACCATCCACCCGCACGCGCCCGGCGGCACCGCCGACCCCGCCGAGGTGGCCGCCCGGCTCACCCGGTTCGACGGCGTCCTGCTCCCCGGCGGCGGCGACCTCGCCCCGCACCGCTACAGCGATGGCGACGCCCACGACAGCGTCTACGACGTGGACGACGAACAGGACGGCTTCGACCTGGAAGTCGCCCGCCAAGCCCTGGACGCGGGCCTGCCGACGCTCGCGGTCTGCCGAGGCCTGCAGGTCGTCAACGTCGCCCTGGGCGGCACCCTGGAGCAGGACATGGGCGGCCCGCAGCGCGAGCACCGCCACGTCGTGCACCCGGTGGCGATCCAGCGCGGCTCGCTCCTGGGGCAGGCCACCGGGGCCGAGAAGGTAGAGGCCTCTTGCTACCACCACCAGCGGGTGGACCGTACCGGTGTCGGCCTCACGGTCGCCGCCCGCGCCGTCGACGGGACCGTGGAAGCCCTCGAACTCCCGGGCCTGCACGGCTGGTTCGCCGCCGTGCAGTGGCACCCCGAGGACACCGCCCACGAGGACCCGGCCCAGCAAGGGCTCTTCGACGCCCTCGTCCGCGCCGCCCGCGGCCGCCGCTGACATCACCATGGCTCTCTTCGGCCGCCGCGGACCACAGGGACCCCGGCTCGCTCCGGAACCCGACGACATCGCGCACCGCCGAGGCGGTCCCGCGGCCCCGGCTTCAGCCCGGGTTCACGAGCCTTGGTTCACGCCTTGGGGCGGCGTCCGCTGCGGCGCGGCGCGGGTTCGGCGCCGTTCAGCAGGGCGAGGCGACGCTCCTCGCCCTGCTCCTCCACTTGGAGCACGACCCGGCGCAGCCCCTCCGCGACACTGCGGCACTCCTCGTCGCTGAGCTGCCCGGTGACAAACGCCTCCTCCTCGTTGAACTGGGGAAACACGCGTTGCATGAGCTCCTCGCCCTCGTCCGTGAGGCTGAGCAGCACCAGCCTCCCGTCGGTGGGATGACCGGACCGCCGCACCAGCCCCCGCGCCTCCAGAGTGCGCGAAACCCCGGTGAGGGTCCCCTTGGAGATGCCCGCTTCCTCCGCCACGTGCCGTGTCTCGGACTCGCCCCAGATCCACACCACCCACAGCACGACGAACGCCGTCCAGGTCAGCTCGGACCCGCGCAGCACCGAGTTCTCCAGGTGCTGCCGGACCGCGGAGGCCGCGCGGTAGATATTGGCCACCACGGCCATCTGCTCGTGCCGGACCGGAATGCCGCCCAGCTTCGCGCCTGCCAGCTTCTCGGCTTCGGTGATGGATCGTTGGCCGGGCACGTGCACACTCCTTCGACGCCATTGCGGCGCGTTGAATCGACGATATCGTTCGGGATCAAATTGTACGTAATTCCCGGCGACAGGGCATTTGCTGATGAGGTGCCTCGAAACCAGTGGTGGACTCCCCTGCTTCGGCCGCACTACGGGAACCCGCTGCTTCATCACAGTTCGCCCTCCGCCGTGCGGCAGGCGTCGACCCGGTCCTGAGCGGCCGCCCCCGGCCGGGCAGGTGGCACGGACCGCCCGGGACGCCGGGTACCGTGGAACCTGCCGATCTCGTGGACCTCCTTGCGGGCTGCGTGACCCCGTAGGAACAGATGAGGAACCGATGACGACGAACCGCGGACGCAAAGACGTCATCCGTGACCGGATGGCCGCCACCGGCGAGTCGTACAACGTCGCCGCCCGCAATCTGAAGGCGATGAAGGACATGGGCGCCACCCGTGACGCCGTCCTCACGCAGCGCTGGCGCCCGGCGGACTCGCTCGACGTTCCGTGCCCCTGCGGCGGGACCTGCGAGCCCGGCGAGACGTGCGACCACTGCCATGCCCGGCACCGGCACGTGGCGCGGTACCCCGGCAGCGTCACGGACGTGGAGACCTGGGCGGACCGGTACGACTGCATGGGGTGCTCGTCCGCGTACACGCTGACCGTCGTCCTGCTCGGCCGCCCCTGGGGTGTCGCCGAGACGGTGGTCCAGGGCGGGGCGGCCGAGCCGGTGATCAGGGCGCGGGTGTTTCCCGGCGTCGCCCACCCGATGCTGCGCCCCGAGAGCCCCGAGGACGACTGACCGGCTGCGGACGAGGGCTGACCCGCGCCGGCCCGGCGGGGGTCAGCCCTCGTCCGGTGCCAGGCGCAGCGAGATCGAGTTGATGCGGTACCGCTGGTCGGTCGGCGTCGGGGAGCCCTCGCCCTCGAAGACATAGCCCGGGTGCGAGCCGCAGCGGGCGCAGCGCAGCTGCCGTGTTCGGCCTGCTCGACGAGTCCCCGAATCGCCGCCACGAATGTGGTGACCGGAAGTGCCTTGCTACGGCAACCAGCGTACGGATACAGCTGAAGCAGCAGCGTCCAGCGCCTTGGTCGTTGACCTTTTCAGGCCACGATGACGGTGCTGTCGGCTCGGTCGAGGGCGGTGCGCAGTTCGGTCGGGCATGGTTTGTCGGTGATGAGGGTGTCGAAGCCGTTCAGCCCGCATACGCGGTGGGCGGCTGTGCGGCCGAACTTGCTCGAGTCGGCGAGTACGTAACGGTGGGAGGCGTTGGCGAGCATGGCTCGCTTGGTGGCGACTTCGTCGAGGTGGAAGTCGGTGAGCCCGTAGGGGGCGATGCCGCCGGATCCCAGGAAGACGGCGTCCGCGCGCAGGTTGCTGAAGAATTCCACCGCTTGGGCGTTGGAGCAGGCGAGGTCGCCGGCTCGGATCCGGCCGCCGCTGACCAGGACCTCGACTCGGGGGCGTGTGCTGACTTCCGCGGCCACGAGGAGTGAGGGGGTGGCGATGACCCCGGCGTGGTCGGCGGGCAGCGCGCGGGCGACTTCCAAAGCGGTGGTTCCGACGTCGATGACAACGGTCTGGTTAAGCTGGATGAGTGCTGCTGCCGCGCGGCCGATGGTTTCCTTCTCCGAGGCGAGGGCGCCGCTGCGTTCGCTGAAGGGTGCCTCTTCTCCGACCGGCGCCTGAGGGTTGGTGGCGCCGCCGTGAACCCGGGAGAGCCGGCCACGCCGCTCGAGCAGGGCGAGGTCCCTGCGGACCGTTTCGTGGGAGACACCCAGCAGTGTCGTCAGATCGTCGGTGGTGACGAACGTGAGCCGGGCGATTTCGGCGGCGATTCTGCGATGGCGCTCGGCGGCGAGCACGACCTGTCTCCTTTGGAAGGGTGACCGTTTTTGTGGATCTGTGACTGCATTCTACGGCCCAGGCAGCCTCGATCAGGTCGTCACGCCTCCTCCTGCTGGGCTTCCCCTTCCTTCCTGATGCTGCCTGCGGGGCCTGGGTGAGTACACCCGGCTTACCCGGTGGGTTACGCGAAAACCAACCCTTGACGCCGAGCAGGCAAAGGTCCACACTTTCAGTAACTCGCGGTCAATAACCCACAAGAACGGTCAAGAGCCGGGTTGTCGACTGCCACGGATACGGCCGCGCGCACCATCGCGGCCCCGCCGCCCCAACAGCAGACAGACCCCCAGCAGACCCTCGCGCTGGGCGTGCCTGCATACCGACCCGTTCGGTTCCTCCACGTCCACTGGCTCTCGCATCCACGGCGGGCCACTTCGAAGCAGGAAAAAGAGGCATGGCATACGCAGACGCAGGTCCCAACGGATCGAGAACAGACGGCGCGGGCACCGGTGAGCCCAAGCAGCAGATGGCGCGGGAACTCGGCTGGTACGCCTCGTTCTCCGTGGCATTCGGCTTCGTCTCCATCGCCACCGGCATCTTCACCACCTACGGCGCGGTGCTCGCGACCTCCGGCCCGCGCGGCATCTGGGCCTGGCCGATCTCCGTGATCGGCCAGCTGTCCATCGCCCTCGTCTTCGGCGCTCTCGCAGCGCGGATCCCGATCAGCGGCTACTCGTACCAGTGGGTGTCACGCATCGTGGGCCCGGTATGGGGCTGGATCATGGGATGGATCTCGTTCGCCTTCCTGGGTGTGGTCCTGGTCGCCGTGGACTACACGATCGCCTCCACCATTCTTCCGGAGCTGTTCCAGTACGTCGGTACCACGCAGAACGCCTGGGTGATCACGGCCGTTGTCGTGCTGCTGCAGTCTGTTCTGGTCGCCGCCTCGACGCGCACCACCCACCGGGTCAACAATGTGGCCGTGACGGTGCAGCTCGTCGGCATGATCGCCCTGACCGTGCTGCTGTTCGCCGTGGGCGCCTTCACGGGCAAGCTGGATTTCGCTCACCTTTTCGCGGCCGGGCCCGTCCCGGAGAGCGGCTACTACGCCCTGGGCGGGGCCACCACGGCCGGACCGTTCGCTCTGGCGTTCCTGCTGGGCGCGTTCACCATCGTCGGATTCGAGTCGGCGGCCAACCTGGCCGAGGAGACCAAGGATCCAGCCCGTGTCATCCCCAAGGCGATGATTCAGGCCGTGCTCTCCCTGGGCGTGCTGGGCTTCCTGTTCCTGGTCGCGATCACTGCCGCAGCCGGCCGGATCGACGGTGTCGCGGAGTCGGCAACGCCGGTGGCCACTGTGATCACCGCCGTGCTGGGTTCGGTCGTCGGGAAGATCCTGCTCGTGCTGGTCGTGGTTTCGATCTTCTCCTGCGGGCTGGTGATCACCCTGAGCGGCACCCGCCTGGTGTATGCGATGTCGCGGGACGAGCGCTTCCCCGGCTGGCGGCTGCTGAAGCGGATCGACCGGCGCACGGCGACACCGCTGAACGCTTCGGTGTTCATGATGCTGATCGCGCAGATCATCCTCGCGGTCTTCTCCCGCTCCACGGACGCGCTGTTCCAGCTGTTCTCCGCCGCCACCCTGCTGCCCGCCCTCATCTACGCCGGAACCGTCGCGATGTACGCGGCCAAGCGCCGCTCCCTGCCCGCGTCCCAAGGGTTCAAACTGGGCCGCTGGGAGATCCCGGTCCTCGTCGTCGCCGGCGTCTGGCTGGCGTACGAACTGTTGATCTTCCGGGACGCCTCCTTCCGCGCCCCATGGATCTACGTACTGGTCCTGTTCGCGATCGGTGCCGTCTACTTCATCGGCCTGATCATCCGGCGGGGCCGCGACGGACTGACCATGCCCGACATGGCCGATGTCGACCGGGCGCTGGACGCCGCCGACACCGCCGGCCAGACGCCTGCCGACGCCACCACGGCCGGGAGCGCACGATGACCGCGATTCTCTCCATCGACCAGGGCACCTCGGGCACGAAGGCCATCGTCGTCGACGCCGAAGAGGGAACCGTCGCCATCGCGGAGGAAACCGTCCGCCCCACCTACCTCGCCGGCGGAGGCGTCGAGCAGAACCCGCACGAGCTGCTCGACTCCGTCCTCAACGCAGGCCGCCGCGCCGTGAGCGCGGCCGGCCGGCCGATCAGCGGCGTGGCCCTGGCCAATCAGGGCGAGACGGTCCTGGCCTGGGACCCGGCCACCGGAACACCCCTGACGCAGGCGATCGTGTGGCAGGACAGGCGCGCGGAGAGCGTCTGCAGCGAGCTGACCGAGCACGCCCAGAGCATCGCCCGGCGCACCGGTCTCGTCCTCGACCCGTACTTCTCCGCGCCCAAGATGGCCTGGCTGCGCCGCAACCTCACCCGCGACGGGGTGGTGACGACCACCGACACCTGGCTGGTGCATCACCTGACGGGCGAGTTCGTCACCGACGCCTCCACCGCCAGCCGCTCGCTGATCCTCGACCTGGACACCGCTGCCTGGGACCCTGAGCTCGCCGACCTGTTCGGCCTCGGCGCAGAGCGGCTGCCCCGCATTGCCGCATGCGACGAAATCGTGGGCACCACCCGCGCCTTCGGCCAGGAGGTGCCGGTGGCCGGGCTGATCGTCGACCAGCAGGCGGCCCTGGTCGCGGAGGCTTGTCTGGAGCCGGGCACCGCGAAGTGCACCTACGGCACCGGCGCGTTCCTGCTGGCGAACACGGGTCCGAACCCGGTGCGCTCCAGCGCGGGCCTGACCACATCGGTGGCCTGGCAGGCGGCCGGACAGACCCCGTACTGCGTGGACGGCCAGGTCTACACCGTCGCCTCCGCAGTGCGCTGGCTGCAGGACCTCGGCCTCATCCAGTCCGCGACCGACCTGGACGCACTGGCGGCAGCCGACAGCGAGGGTGTGCTGTGCGTGCCCGCCTTCGCCGGGCTCGCCGCCCCCTGGTGGGCGTCACAGGCCACCGCGTCCTTCACCGGCATGACCCTGGCCACCCGCCGCGAACACCTCATCCAGGCCGTGCTCCAGGGAATCGCCGCACAGGTCGCCGAGCTGGGCGCGCTGGTCGCAAGCGACCTCGGCCGGCCCCTGAGCCGACTGCGCGCGGACGGCGGACTGACCAACTCCGCCGCCCTCATGCAGGCCCAGGCCGACATCGCCCAGATCCCCGTCGACATCTACCCCCACGCCCACGCCACCCCCCTGGGCGCAGCCGCCCTGGCCCGCTGCGCCCTCGACCCCGCACTCAGTCTCAAAGAGGCCGTCGGCGACTGGCAGCCGACCACCGTTTACGAACCCCGCTGGTCCGCCGACCGGGCCGAGGAGTTCCGCACCACATGGGCGAAGGCCGCCACGGCCTGCGCCACCGAGGGAGATCACTCATGACCGCCACCCCCCACCGTCCCCAGAACGGCGTCTTCGACGTCGCGGTGATCGGCGGAGGCATCGTCGGCGCGGCGATCGCACGCGAACTGTCCGGTTGCGACGTCTCCGTCGCGCTGCTCGAGGCCCGCGACGACGTGGGCGACGGAACGAGCAAGGCCAACACCGCGATCCTGCACACCGGCTTCGACGCCAAACCCGGCACGCTCGAATCCCGGCTGGTCGCCCGCGGCTACCACCTGCTGAGCGCCTACGCCAAAGCCACCGGCATCCCCGTCGAACACACCGGTGCCGTGCTGGTGGCCTGGAACGACGAAGAGCTCCAGGCGCTGCCCGGCCTGAAGGAAAAGGCCGAGGCCAATGGCTACGAGCACTGCCGCATCATCGACGCCGACGAGGTCTATGGAGTGCTTCCCGACCTCGGAGAAGGCGTGCTCGGCGGCCTGACCGTTCCCGACGAATCCATCATCTGTACCTGGACCACCAACCTCGCCCTGGCCACCGACGCCCAGCAACGCGGCACCGCCATCCTGCTCAAGCATGCCGTGACAGGCATCGACCAGGGGGACGAGGCGACCACCCTGCACACGGTGGCCGGTGACGTACGGGCCCGCTGGGTCGTCAACGCCGCCGGCCTCGGGGCCGACCACATCGACCGGCTCTTCGGCCATGACCGCTTCACCGTCACGCCCCGCCGCGGAGAGCTGTTCGTCTTCGACAAGCTCACCCGCCCCATGGTCGACAAAATCGTCCTGCCGGTGCCGTCCTCCCGCGGCAAGGGCGTGCTGATCTCCCCGACCATCTACGGCAACGTCATGCTCGGCCCGACCGCCGAGGACCTCACCGACCGCACCGACACCGCCACCTCCGAAGACGGCTACGACTTCCTCCTCACCAAGGGTGAGCGCCTCATGCCGCGGCTGCTGGCCGAGGAAGTCACCGCCAGCTACGCAGGCCTGCGAGCCGCGATCGACCACCCCGACTACCTCATCGAGGCCACCCCGCACCAGCGCTACCTGCTCGTCGGCGGCATCCGCTCCACCGGCCTGACCGCCGGCATCGCCATCGCCGAGCACGCCCGCACGCTCCTTGAGGAAGCCGGCCTGGCCCTGCGCACCCGCAGCGACCTGCCCGAACCCCCGCAGATGCCCAACATCGGCGAAGCCTCCCTGCGCCCCTACCAGGATGCCGACCTCATCGCCCGCGACCCCGCCTACGGCACCATCGTCTGCTTCTGCGAGCGGGTCAGCGAAGGTGAGATCCGCGACGCCTGCCACGCCCCCGTACCTGCCCACAACCTGGAAGGACTGCGCCGGCGCACCCGCGCCATGAACGGCCGCTGCCAGGGCTTCTTCTGCGGCGCAGCCGTCGCGGCCCTGCGCGAACAGCACCACACCCACGACGGCTGCAGCCGCCAGCACAAGGACCCCCGATGACCCACCAGCCGCCCCTGATCACGCCCGACGTCCTCATCATCGGCGGCGGACCCGCAGGTCTGACCGCCGCCGCCGAGCTGGCCGGCCGACGGGCCGGCCACGTCCTCGTCGTCGACCGGGAGCAGGCCGCCGGCGGAATTCCCCGGCACAGCGACCACACCGGCTACGGTCTGCGCGACCTGCACCGTGTGATGTCCGGCCCCGCCTACGCCCGCCACCTCGTCCAGCAGGCCAACCGGGCCGGAGCGGAGATCCGCACCCGGACCATGGTCACCGGCTGGGCCGACGACGACACCGTCGACGTCACCAGCCCCGACGGCCGTTACCAGATCCGCCCGCGGTCGATCGTGCTGGCCACCGGCGCCCGCGAACGGCCGCGCACCGCACGCCGCATCCCCGGCGACCGCCCACACGGCGTCTACACCACCGGCCAGCTGCAGAACCTCGTCCACCTCCACCACCAGCCTGTCGGCAAGCGGGCCGTCATCGTCGGCGGAGAACTCGTCAGCTGGTCCGCGGCCGTCACCCTGCGCGAAGCGGGATGCACTCCCGCCCTCATGGTCAGCCAGTACCCGAAGGCGGAGTCCTACGCCGCCTTCAACGCGGCCGGACGCACCGTCCTGCGCGTCCCCGTCGCCACCCGCAGCCGCGTCACCCGCGTCATCGGCAAGGGCCGCTGCCAGGCCGTCGAAATCGAACACCTCGACACCGGCCGGCGCCGCACCATCGAATGCGACACCGTCGTCTTCACCGGCGACTGGATCCCCGACCACGAACTCGCCCGCGCCGCCGGCATCACCCTCGACGAGGGCACCCTCGGCCCCCTCACCGACACCGCCCTGCGCACCAGCCGCCCCGGCGTCTTCGCCGCCGGAAACCTGCTGCACCCCGTCGACACCGCCGACGTCGCCGCCCTCGACGGCAAGCACGTCGCCCAACAGGTCATCAACCACCTGCGCGGCGAACGACAGCAGGCCGAGGGCGTCCGTCTGATCGCCGACGCTCCCTTCCGCTGGGTCGCCCCCCAGATCCTGCGACCCGGCGACCCGGCGCCCGCACGAGGCCGCCTGATGCTGTGGACCGACGAGTTCGTCCGCTTCCCCAGGGTGACCGTCCGCCAGGACGGACGGACCGTCACCCGCCGCACCCTCGCCTGGCCCGCCGCACCCGGCCGCGTTTTCCGCGTCCCCTCCAGCGTGCTCGACGGTGTGTCACCCACCGGCGGTCCAGTCCACATCGGCCTGCAATAGCAGGCGTCGCAGCGGGCCCCAGGACAGGCTGCCGCGCTCACACTCACCCCACCCCCCGGCGGACGGATCCGCATGAGCGCGGCAGCCCTTTCACCACTGCGACTGCGTGGTACGAGGGCCGGTGTGTGGGACGCCTGATCGCCGTCCCACTGACGAAACTTCACCGCCCAGCAGCTGGGCCGGTCCCGGGCGGTCGCCGTCGACAGGCGCTCCACCCGTTACCGCTCGGGGTGCCCCGGTCCCCGTTTCTTACGGTCCCCGGCGGGCCCAATTGCCGGTCGGTCTTATTCGTCCTCGGGAACCAACCGCAGCGAGATCGAGTTGATGCAGTACCGCTGATCCGTCGGCGTCGGGTAGCCCTCGCCCTCGAAGACATGGCCCAGGTGCGAGCCGCAGCGGGCGCAGCGCACCTCGGTGCGGACCATGCCGTGGCTGCGGTCCTGGATCAGTTCGACCGCGTCGGTGTCCTTCGGGTCGTAGAAGGACGGCCAGCCGCAGTGCGACTCGAACTTCGTGTCCGAGCGGAACAGCTCGGCGCCGCAGGCCCGGCAGGAGTAGACGCCGGCCGCCTTGGTGTCGGTGTACTCACCGACGAAAGCCGGTTCGGTGCCGGCCTGGCGCAGGACCGCGTACTCGGCGGGCGTCAGCTCCGCGCGCCATTCCTCGTCCGGCTTCTCGACGTCGTACGACACGGTCACTCCCTCAGCTCGACAGGTGATCCAGGATCTGCGGGCCGAGGTCTGTGACATCGCCCGCCCCCATGGTGAGAACGAGGTCGCCGGGCTTCGCCATTCCCGCGATGACCTCGGGGACCGCCGCCTTGTCGTGGACGGCGGTGACGTCGGCGCCGGCCGCCTTCGCCGCGTCGATGATCAGGGCACTGGTGATGCCCGGGATCGGGTCCTCGCGGGCCGGGTAGATGTCCAGGACCACGGAGGCGTCGGCGAGGGCGAGAGCCTGGCCCATCTCCGTACCGAGTTCCTGGGTGCGGGAGAAGAGGTGGGGCTGGAAGACGACCAGGAGGCGCGAGTCGGCGGCGGCGCCGCGCATCGCTTCGAGGTCGGCGGTCATCTCGGTCGGGTGGTGTGCGTACGAGTCGATGACCTGGACGCCCGCCGCCTCGCCCTTGAGCTGGAGGCGGCGCTTGACGCCGGTGTACGTGCCGAGGGCGGAGGCCAGGTTGTGGGCCGGGATGCCGAGCGCGGCACCGGCGACGAGAGCGGCGACCGCGTTGAGGGCGTAGTGGCGGCCGGGGACGGAGACCGTGAAGGTGAGGTACTTGCCGTTCAGGATGACGGTGACTTCGCTGGTCAGACCGCGCGGGGTGATCTTGTGGACCCGTACGTCGGCCGTTTCGGACTCTCCGTACGTGACGATGTTGAGCGACGCCAGGTCGCGTACCCGCCGCGTCAGCTCGACCGCGCCGGACTGGTCGGCGGAGACGACCAGGGTGCCGCCGGGGACGATCTTCCCGACGAACGTCTCGAAGGAGTCGTAGATCTCCTCCATCGAGGCGTAATTCGCGTGGTGGTCCAGCTCGGTGTTGAGGACGATCGCGACCTCGGGGTCGTACTTCTGGAAGCTGCGGTCGCTTTCGTCGGCCTCGGCGACGAAGATGTCGCCCTCGCCGTGCCTGGCGTTCGTGCCGGGGCCCGCGAGGTCGCCCCCGATGGCGTACGACGGGTCGAGGCCCAGCTCGGACAGGGCGACAGCCAGCATCGACGTGGTGGTCGTCTTGCCGTGGGTGCCCGCGACGGCGATCGCACGCAGGCCCTGCATCAGCGAGGCGAGCGCGTCGGAGCGGTGCACGACGGGGATCGACAGCTCGGCGGCGCGCAGCAGCTCCGGGTTGTCGGAGCGGATGGCGCTGGAGACGACCACGCAGGACGCGTCGTCCGCCAGGTGGGCGGCGGCGTGCCCGATGTGGACGGTCGCCCCCAGCGCCCGCAGTGCCTCGGCCGTGCCCGACTCCTTGGCGTCGCTGCCCGCGACCTTCGCGCCGCGCCGGGCGAGGATCTGCGCGATGCCCGACATCCCGGCGCCGCCGATGCCGATGAAGTGCGGCCGTTCCATGGCGGCAGGAATACCGGGTGCCATGCGTGTGTCTCCCCAGAAGTCGTTGTGAGTGGCCCCCAGCCTATTCGCTGTGCGCGAAGAGCTTGAGCACCGGTACGCCGACCTTGTGCCGGGCCCGGGAGGCCCAGTCGCGGTGGAAGAACTCCTCCACGTAGTGCGGTGCGGTCAGCACGATGACCTCGTCCGCCCCTGCCTCGTCGACGACGGACTTCAGCTTGTCCAGGGGGTGGTCCTCGACCACCTGTCCGACTGCTTCCGAGCCTGCCTGGCGCAGGGCGGCGAGCGATACCTCGAGCGCCAGTTCGGCGGGTTGCCTGGCGTCCTTGCCCTCCGGCTCCTCGAGCTCGCGGGCGGCTTCCTTCAGCTCGCCGATCGCCACGTCGTCGATGGCGCGCAGCAGTACGTCGGCCTGGTCTCCGCGCGGCTGCATCAGTACGACGAACGAGGTCTCTTCCTCCCCGTGCAGGGTGGTGACGAACTCGACGTCCTCGGAAGTGAGGGGCTTCTCGATCATCAAAACGCTGGTGAACACCTCGGGCGCCCTTCTGCTCCATCGGGCCTCGACGGCCTCTGCTGAAACCATCTTTCCCCGTGGTCGCACGGGGTCTGCGTGAGTAATTGTGCCCATCGGAAGCCAACCGGAACGGGAAATTCCGCGCCGATTGTCAGATCCGACGGTACCGAGTGAAGAGGAATCCGGCTTCTTCCAGCATCGAAGCGAGGGTGAATCGCTCCGGCACCGCCACCGAGGGGCCTCCCGTGATCCGCTGGGCGTCGCCGGCGGTCAGCATGGGCGAGAGGGTGAGACAGAGCTCGTCCAGCACCCTGGCGGCCACGAACTGACCGAGCAGCCGGGGCCCGCCCTCCGCCAGCTGCCGCCTCAGCCCGCGGTCCGCGAGCTCCCGCACGACCCTGGTGGGGTCCACCCGGGAGCCCTCCCCCGCGATCACTACCTCGGCGCCGACGCTGCGGGCCGCCTCGACCCGGTCCGGCGGCGCAGCGGCCCCGGTGACCACGAGGGTCGGGACGAGCGGCGAGACGAAGAGCGGGAGCGAGAAATCCAGGTCCAGGCTCCCGCTGACGACGGCGATCGCAGGCGCGGGTCCCTGCCCGGCCGCCGCCCGCCGCGCGGCGAAGGCGTCCCGGGCCCTGGCGGGCCGGTACCCCTCCATCCGTACGGTCTCCGCACCCACCACGACCACATCGGCCAGAGCGCGGAGCGTGCCGAAGATCCGCATGTCCGTGTCGCACGAGATCGGCTGCGAGCGTCCGTCGTGCTGCGCGGCGCCGTCGAGTGTGGAGACCATGTTGGCGCGCAGCCAGGGGTCGTCGCCCGCCGGGTACGCATAGGCGTCGGCGAGCTCGTCCAGACTCCACTCCCCTCCTTCGGCAGCCGGTGTCGGGTCGGTCACAGGGAAGAGGCGTCGCATCCGTGCAGTCTCGCACGGCGCTTAAGCTTGAGAGCTGTGTCGTCATCCACCGCCGTGCCGGGGCAGAGCCCCATAGCCGAAACGGCCCCGCTGTCCCTGTGCGCCCTTGAGCCGCACGTCCCCGCCGACCGTCTGGTCGCCGAGATGGTGCCGCCGCCGCGCTTCGACTCGGTGCGCTTCGACACGTACGTCCCCGATCCCGACCAGCCCAGCCAGACCGACGCGGTGAAGGTTCTCGACGAGTTCGCGCACGGGCTCGGCGGGGCGCACGCGACGGGTGCGGGCAGGAAGGGGAGCGCGCGAAGCGGATCCTCGGAGGGATGGTGGCGGTTCGGCAGGAAGGCGGCACCGGTCGCCGGGCCGCGCGGTGTCTATCTCGACGGCGGGTACGGCGTCGGCAAGACGCATCTCCTCGCCTCGCTCTGGCACGCCACGCCCGCCGCTTCCTCACTGAAGGCGTTCGGCACCTTCGTCGAGCTGACCAACCTGGTGGGCGCGCTGGGCTTCCAGCAGACCGTGCAGACGCTCAGCGGGCACCGGCTCCTGTGCATCGACGAGTTCGAGCTCGACGACCCGGGTGACACCGTTCTCGTGTCGTCGCTGCTCAGCAGGCTGGTCGAGGCAGGTGTCGCGCTCGCCGCCACCTCCAACACCCTGCCCGGCAAGCTCGGCGAGGGGCGCTTCGCCGCCGCCGACTTCCTGCGGGAGATCCAGGGGCTGTCCTCGCACTTCCGGCCGCTGCGGATCGACGGCGAGGACTACCGGCACCGCGGGCTGCCCGAGGCACCGGCGCCGTACTCCGACGAGCAGGTCACGAAGGTCGCGTACGCCACCGAGGGCGCCAGCCTGGACGACTTCCCGTCGCTGCTCGACCATCTGGCCCGCGTCCATCCGAGCCGGTACGGCGCGCTGACGGACGGCATCCGCGCGGTGTGCCTCACCGACGTGCAGGCGGTGCCGGACCAGTCGACCGCGCTGCGGCTCGTCGTGCTCGCCGACCGGCTGTACGACCGGGAGGTCCCGGTGCTCGCGTCGGGGCTCCCGTTCGACCGGCTGTTCAGCGACCAGATGCTGAACGGGGGGTACCGGAAGAAGTACTTCCGGGCGATCTCCCGCCTGACGGCGCTGGCGCGCGACGCAAAGGGACTGGTGGCGCAGTAGGTTCGGATGCGGTAACTCCACCCATCCGAAGGGATCCAGCATGGCAACCACGCGTCAGGCGCACACGGTCTGGGAAGGCAACCTGATCGAGGGCGAGGGCGTTGTCACCTTCGACTCCTCCGGCATCGGGGAGTACGCGGTCTCGTGGCCGTCCCGCGCGGAGAAGGCGAACGGCAAGACCAGCCCGGAGGAGCTCATCGCGGCGGCGCACTCCAGCTGCTTCTCGATGGCCCTGTCCCACGGTCTGACCACGGCCGGCAACGCGCCGACCCGGCTGAACACCCAGGCCGAGGTCACCTTCCAGCCCGGCACCGGCATCACCGGCATCCACCTCACCGTGCAGGGCGAGGTGCCCGGTCTCGACGAGGCGGACTTCATCAAGGCCGCCGAGGACGCCAAGGCGAACTGCCCGGTCAGCCAGGCCCTCACGGGCACGACGATCACGCTGACCGCGTCGCTCGTCTGACCGCGCGGGCGGCCCCGCGGGTGCTTCCACGGGTCCCTGGGGGCCCATGACACGCACGAGGCTCGGTGACCCGCGTGGTTCCCGCGCGACGATACGCGTGGGACGCGTTCGACAGGCCGTTCGGGCTCTTCTACCGCTTTCTGCCGGAGAAACCGCTCGGCGGCACCGGCTCACTGCGGGCCGGCGGCGAACTGCAGGCCATGCGGGTGCCCGGTGTCCCCGACCTCTCGGTCATCCAGGAGACCGGTGCGAGCTTCGACCGGATCGAGTGGGTCCCCGTACCGGATCCGCAGGCCGCCGGAACGCCGATCCGGTTCCAGGACTTCGGCCCGAAGGGCATCACGCACGCCCAGAAGCTGGAGGGCTGCTACTGGGGCGGCTCGTCGGTCTACTTCGTCTCCAGCTTCGCGCAGAGCGCGGCGGGCTCGGCGGCCGACCACTTCGGGCAGGTGTGGCGGTACGAGCCGAAGCGGCGCCGCCTCACGCTGGTGGTCGTCTTCGGTCCGGGTACGGACGTGCAGTTGCCCGGCGAGTCCCCCGACAACATCTGTCTGACGTCCGACGGCGGGCTGATGGTGTGCGAGGACGGCAACGGCGCGCAGCATGTATTCGGCGTGACGCGGCACGGCGAGGTGTACGCGATGGCGCGCGGCCGGCAGAACATCGGGACGGCGGAGAGTCCGGAGTGGGGCGAGTTCGCCGGGGTCACGTTCGCGCCGGACGGCGGGACGATGTTCGTGAACTGCTACACGCCGGGGACGACGTTCGCGGTGACGGGTCCTTGGCATTGAGGTGTTGAGCGGTACGGGGGCGGCGACGCGGTCCGCCGCCCCCGTCCGGGACCGGGCGATTCCGGGGACGGATTCGATCAGGAGGAGCGCCGCACCGGGCTCCTCCCGGGACGATCGGCTACCTTCCATAAGTGACCAACTCTGTACGAAAATTGACCGCAGTGGCCACTTTGGCTGTCGTTCTAGGCACCGTTCTGACAGGCTGCGGTACTGACACCCCGTCAAAGAGCTCGGGTTCAAACGCCACCCACGCCCCCCGGCACGCACAGTCCGCCGCCCCGTCGCCGTCACCGTCCATGACGCCCGCGCCCGTGGAGAACCAGCCACCCACGATGGCACCGAGCCAGGCCGGGCTGACACCGGTCTTCAAGCGCGGGCGGAACACCACGGACAAGGTCGTGGCGCTCACCTTCGACGCCGACATGACAGCCGACGAGGGTCCGCGCGCAGCGGCGGGCGAGCACTTCGACAACCCGGAGCTGATCGCGCTGCTGCGCCGCCTGAAGGTGCCCGCAACCGTGTTCATGACGGGGCGGTGGGCGGACGAGTACCCGACGCAGGCCCGGTCCATCGGCACCGACCCGCTCTTCGAGATCGCCAACCACTCCTACAGCCACTACGCCTTCACCTCGCCCTGCTACGGACTTCCGGTCCTGGACAAGGCCGATATGCGCGCCGACGTCGAGCGGGCCTTCACGGCGATCCGGAAGACGGGCGCGCTCCATGTGGTGCCGTACTTCCGCTTCCCCGGCGGCTGCTACAACGATGCGGCGCTGCGCACGCTGGCGCCCGAGAAAGTGACGGCGGTGCAGTGGGACGTGGTCAGCGGCGACGCGTTCGCGACGGACGCGGACGCGGTGGCCAAGCAGGTGCTGGCCGGGGTGAAACCGGGGTCCCTGGTCGTCATGCACTGCACGCGCAGCGCCGCTCCCGTCACGGCCAAGGCCGTCAGCCAGGTGGTACCGGAACTGCGCAGGCACGGGTACCGCTTCGTGAAGGTCTCCGAGCTGATGGGGCTCCGACCGGACGCCGACCGGACGGCGCACACCCCCTGACGGGACAGCCCTCAGCCGGAGCAGGCCGTGCGCTGTGCTTCCTGCCAATCGCAGACCGGGCAGAGCGTGACGCCCTTGACCGGCTCCGGGTACTCGGTCGGCTTCCGGCACAGCACGCATTCGGCGTACGGAGGACCCGAATCCGCCGGCACGGGCCGCGTGTCGGACGTCTCGCAGTACGGCTCGTCCAGGCGCTCGTCCATGCGTACGAGCCTACTCACCCGCGCAGCGAAGTCAGCCTGCAGACGACCGCCGCCACGACGCAGGCCGCCGCGCAAGCGCAGATCAGGGGCAGGACGGGGATGTGTACCGCTCCGGTCAGCGATCCGGTGACCAGTCCCGTGACCGCGTACTTCGCGGGCGATCCGGTGGTCACCAGGGACAGCAGGGCGGCGAGCGCGGTGGTCGCGACCGACCAACCGCGACGGTGCACCACCGGGCGGGTGCACAGGGCGCCGACCGCCGCTCCCAGCAGCACGCAGCAGGCGGCGGCGAGCAGCCCGGCGAGTGCGGCGGGCAGCAGCGGCACGCGGACGGTGTGGTCGGCGTTGGCCGGATCGCTGATCAGCAGCACGATCGCGGTGGCCGCCGTGCCCAGCAGTCCGGCACAGCCCGCGGCGGTGAGCAGCGATGCCAGGTGGACCCGCGGCCTCCCGGCCGCCGCGGCGGCGACGGTCCGGGCGGCAGGTGGTTCCTGGGTGGCACAGAGCTGGACGAGCCAGGCGGTGACGGGCAGGAGCGCGGCGGCGGCGTAACCGAGCGAGTCGAGCACGGGCTGTCCCGACTGGACGCCGACGGCGAGGAAGACGGCGTACAGGAGAACGGGGGCGAGCCAGCGCTGGGAGCGGAGCAGCAGGGCGGCCTGGTAGCGGATCAGGGCGGTCATCGTGCCTGCCGGGTCTCTGACGGTACGGTCCGGGGTGTCGGTTCGGGTGCCCCTGCCGCCGACAGGTGTGTGATGTGCCAGGGCGGTCGGGCTGTGAGCAGAGCGCGCAGGACTGCGTCGGAGTGCACGGCCGCGACCGTGAGCCGAACGGTTCCGTCGGTCCGGGGCTCCTGCACCGGTGCGCCGGGCAGCCCCGGGGGAAGGACGGCCCCGGACGCGCCCGTGACATCGATGCGTACCCGCGGACCGGCCGTCCCGTCCCCGGTCTCCGCCGCCGTTACGGGGGTGAGCCGGTGCCCCTCGACCCGGTGGGTGACGTCGACCGCCTCGGCCAGTCGGCGCGAATCGTGGTCGACGAAGACGACGGTGGCCCCGGCCGTGACCCGTTCCGCGACCGCGCGGTCCAGTTCGCCGCGGGCCGCCGTGTCCAGGCCGGTCCATGCCTCGTCCAGGACCAGGAGTTCCGGTTCGGCGAGCAGCGCCTGGGCGACGGCGACCTTCTGGCTGGTGCCCTTGGAGAGTTCGGACAGGGGGGTACGGGCGTGGCCGGCGGCCCCGAAGCGCGCCAGCCACTCCTGCGCCCGCCCGGTCGCCTCCGGGGTCCGCAGACCGTGGATCCGCCCGAGGTGGACGAGGTACCCGGCGGCGGTGAAGGGCAGCGCCGCCGGGAAGCGCTCGGGGACGTACGCCGTGCGCGGCCGTCGGCCGGTGATGCGACCCTCGGTCGGGGCGTCGATCCCGGCGATCAGCCTCAACAGCGTCGACTTTCCGGTGCCGTTGGCGCCCTCGATCCGGACCAGGGTGTGCGCGGGCAGGTCGAGGTCGACCCCGCGCAGCACCCATGGTCCGCCGAGGCCGTACCGTCGGCCCACTCCTGTCAGGTTCAGTTGGCCGATGCCTTCTCGGGCTTGAGCTCGCTGGGCCGGACGATCACGAAGCCCTCGCCCTGCAGCATCAGTTGGACCGCCTCGCCGGAGCCGCCGCGGATCATCGAGCCGATGCTCTGCGAGCGGTGCAGCGAGGTGCTGAGCTGGGCGCTCCAGCCGACGACCGCGTCCGTGTCGACGTACACCGGCTGCTGGGCCGTGACGGGGATCACGATCGGGTGGCCCTCGCAGATCAGGCCGAGCTTGCCGTAACCGCTGAAAACGCTGTTGAAGATCCCGCCGCCGGCTATCCCGGCGCCCTTCACGGTCTTGATCTCGTACGCGAGGGTGGGGTCGAAGCAGAGGACGTTGCGGCCGTTGACGGTGAGGACGTCGCCCTGCTCCATGTCCACGATGAAGCAGTTGGCGGCCTCGTGCGCGAACCACGCCTCGCCCTGCCCGCGGACCGCCATCAGCGGCAGCCCCTCGCCGGTGACGGCGCGCTTCAGCAGGCCACCGAGGCCCTGGCCCTTGTGCTCGAACTGGAGATTGCCGCGGAAGGCGACCATCGATCCCTGGCGGGCGTGCATCTCGCCGTTGACGGCGTACTTGATGGATTTGGCGTTCTGCAGGGTCATTCCAGGGGCGGTTGCCGGATGGGCCATGTTCTCGCTGGAAAAGAGATCGCTCTTCATGCGGTGCATCCTCACCCGGACCGTTTCATTCCGCCAAGGAGCCGGGCCGGGCGACTGGCAGACTGGGACGAGTGAGCAGCAACGACATTTCCGCACCTCAGTCCGCGTCCGGCGCCCCGGCCCCCTCGGACTCCCCGTTCCACTCCGAGCCGACCAGCCGCGACGAGGCCACGCAGTACGTGCTTCCGCTGGTCGTGCACATCGAGAAGACCGACCCCCCGGCCCGCACCGACGCGCTGCGCACCGCCGCCCGCGCCGTCCTCGTGATGCTCTCCGACGAGCGGTCGGCCGGCGAGGGCGAGTGGGCGCAGGTGATGCGCGACTGGCAGGACGCCCGGATCCGCAAGGTGGTGCGGCGGGCGCGCGGCGCGGAGTGGCGCAAGGCGTCCGCGCTGCCCGGCATCACAGTCACCGGCGAGAGCGCCGAGGTGCGGGTGTTCCCACCGGTTCCGCTGGACGGCTGGCCGAAGGAGCTGGCGAAGCTCCAGGTGTCGGGGACGGACCTGGACGACCCCGAGCCGCCCGCCGCACCCGACCCGTCCGGCCCGGTGCTCTGGCTGAACCCGGAACTCGACATGACCGCGGGCAAGGAGATGGCACAGGTCGGGCACGGCGCGCAGCTCGCCTGGTGGGAGCTGTCGGACACGGAGCGCAAGGCGTGGCGGGAGGCGGGCTTCCCGCTCTCCGTCGCCACCCCGGACGCCACCCGCTGGGCGGAACTCACCGTGAGTGGAATGCCGGTGGTGCGTGACGCCGGGTTCACGGAGATCGCCCCCGGGGCGACCGTTGTAGTGGATGGGGCCCACCGCGTCGGTACTCTCCCGCGCCTACGACGACCGTAGGCGGGCTGCTCTGCGTCGACATCCCGCCTTGCGGGCCACCTGTACCGCGGCTTCCGGTCACTCGTGAGACGGCGGCCGTACACATGGAGCGCCGGAATGTCGCAGGTTCTTCGTCTCCTGGTGGTACAGGTCATACGCGGACCCATACCCGACTGAACTCTTTTCTTGAATTTCAGAGCATGATGAGCAGACGCGTCTTCGGCTTGAGCTTTCTATTCACCGAACGACTCTGCACGTACACCTCCAACTCAGGATTGTTCCCCGCCTTCACGGAGACGGTCCCCTGGATACCCGTGCCGAAGAGAAGGCTGCGCGCCGCGTCGCCCGTATAGGCGCGATCGGTGTCCTTCTCGACCACGATGACTTCCTTGTTCGGCTGAACCTGAGCCCGGGCGCCCAGCTGGTAGTAACACGAACCGCGTTCGTACGTCACGCCAGGATGCGAATCAACGAAGGGTCGAATCTCGACCTCCTTGTCGACTTTCAGGAGCCGATACTTGTCGGCCGGAATCGGTTCGAGTTTCGCCCGCACCTCGTCAACCGATATGTCCTGGCCGACGGCGAACAGGTTCTTGGTGCCGCGCACGCCCTGCTCGCGGCCCCGGAGGAAGCTGGTGGCGGCAGCGCGCACAGTGCCGATCGCCTCCTCGACGCCCTCCTGGGAATCCGCATCCCAGATGGCGATGTTTCCGGCCGGGAAACCGTAATTCTGGGCGGTGCGCTTCGCCAGAGAGTTCGGAACGAGGATCGCGGACGTCCAGTGGCCCGGAAGCCCGCCCATCTTCGCCGCGATCTTGTCGAGCCAGGGGCCGAGGATGGCCATATCGCCGTCGTGCCGCCTGTCGCCGCCGGAGGCGTTCTCCTCGCCGTCCGTCACCACGATCTGGAGGAAGCTGTGCTCGCCGTATTCCTCCCAGATATGGCCCAGGTCGTCCAGGGACTTCAGAGACGCCTCGATGAGGGCCGTAGCGCCATTGTTGACTTTGTACAGACCCCGCATGGAGGGCAGATGCTTCACGTCCATGTCCCAGACCAGGTTCTCCACCTTGTGGTCGAAGGAGTAGAGGCTGATCCGGGTCTCATGGCCGAGGCTGTCCGACTCGGTCTTCAGGCCCGCTACGAACTCATCCACGACGCGGATGAGCTGACCCTGGTGCTGACGCATGGAACCCGAACAGTCCACTACCAGCGCGACGTGATTCACCTTGTGCTGGATCTTGTTGGCGGACACGTTTCTGCTCCTTCTCCGAGGCTCCCCGAGTGATGCTTGAACCCTATGGGGAGGCACTGACAACGGCGTTTGACGCACAATCACCTGGCGGCCGTGCGAGACACCCAGGAGACGATCAGGCGGCCGTCTCGACGCCAGCGCCGACGCGGAGGACGTCATCCCCAACAGTCTGCGCTTCGTCGGCCACCGCCCGGGTTCGTTCCTCGGCAACAGCTGCCAGGACACGGTCTGTGCCGAGGGCCTTCAGGCGGCGCAGCAGGTCCGGGGCTTTGGCCGGTGACAGCGACAGATACGGGCGGTGGTCGGCGTCCTTGCTGCGGGTGAGGCCGATCAGTTCGTCGGCCTGCTCGTCGAAGACTTCGGCGAGCGCAGTGTCGACGAAGACGGCGGTGTCCTCGAAGAGGCTGAGGAGCTCGGCGCGGGCCGGGAGTTCCCCCTCGGTGATCGTGTCGACCTGGCCGAACAGGCCGGCGAGCATGCCGTCGTCCTCAGCGGACGGGGCGGCGTCGAGGCTAGGCAGGCGCGAGCGTGGCCCGGTCCCTGCCACCGCCCAGGAGCGGCACCAGCCCGTGAGTGCGTCGGTGCCTCTGCCTTCCATCCGCCTGTGTCAGCGCAGTGTGCGGGTGGTCCCGTTGCCGTACGAGGGAACCCCATCAGGGGTACACGCCGTGTTCGACGCCACGAGCCGCTAGATGCTTCTCGAACGCAATCCAGCTGACCAGCACCCCTGGGTCCGGGTCAGCTTCCATGAAACGGATCCACCCTGGACTCTGGTGCGCAATTCCGGGTGGGTGGTCAGGCTGTGAGTCGGTAGCTGAGGCGGGTGAGGTTGCTGGTGCGGCTGCGGTCCAGTGGATGC